>JAUWBD010000001.1 GCA_030605125.1 Verrucomicrobiota bacterium
CAGCGCCGACCGCGCCCTCTGGCGCTCCGGCGGCCGGCGGCGCGGCCGCGCTGCGCACCCCCGCTTCGACGCAGACCCTGATCGATCTGACGCGCGAGGCGGTGGCCGCAATCGGCACCAAACAGGAGGAGGAGGCCGCCGAGGCTCTGCGCTCCTACCACGACGCGATGTCGGAGCTGCTCGCCGCCGGCGACAAGCGCTACGCCGAAGTGGTCGCGCAACTGAAGATCGCGCTCCAGGAGCTGCAGGGCCTGAAGGCCCGCGCCAACACCAAGGGTTAAACGCGCCATGGCCGTCGATACGACCCACTTCAAGATCAACGGGCAGACCTTCGCCGAGCTGGGCATCAGCGAGCCGCGTCTGCGGGGCGTAAACGGCGCGCCCGATGTCTTCTCCTGGCGCGATCCTCTCACGCGCTTCGACGCGGCGCTGCGCTGGCCCTACGACACCGAGATCGTGCTCACGGCCGGAGGCGAGGTGGTGTTTCGCGGCAAGGTGCGGAAGACGCCGCGTTTCCTTGGGGCCACCGCCGAGAGCATCGCCTACGAGGCCCACGGGCCGTGGGCCTGGTTGAACGAGCAGGCCTACCTGCAGGAGCACCGCTTCGTGGACGATCCCGAGGCGGAGGAGCCTACCTTCACGCCGAAGGAGCACGGCCGCGCGGTGCTCGGCCTGAAACTCAAAGAGGATGGCACGAGCGAACACGTGCAACTGGGCGAGGCGCTGGCCGAGATCGTCTCCACCTCCGGCGCGGGCGTGACGGTGGGCTCGATCACCGGCTTCGATTTTCAGGTCCCTCTGGACGAGGCGGTGGATCTCCAGGTGACGGACGCGATGGGCCGTCTCCTGCAGTGGGCACCCGACGCGGCGGAGTGGTATGGCTACGCAGCCTCCCCGCCGACCTACAACGTGGGGCGGCGAGCCGATCTCGAGGAGGTCACGCTCGCGGTGCCAGCGCCGGGCGAGGGAGGCACCGAGCCCTTCGTGCCATTCGAGAGCATCGCTCTCGATCCCGCCTATAAGCTCCAGGCGCCGGCGGTGGTGATCTTCTTCCGCCGCGCCACGGACGCGACCAATGGTGTCTGGGCCGTGCATGAAAAACAGGCGGCGCCAGAGGGGGCGACAGGGCGCGAGCCGCGCGCGATCGTGCGGACGATCGATCTCGCCGGCGCCGTGCCTGGTGGCGGCCGCCTCACTCAGCCGGTGAAGACGGAGTCGCTCTCGGCGCTGCTACAGACGGCGGGCACGGTGCTGCCGGCGACGGGCGAGGCGGGCAATGCCTTCAACGCCCTCGCGGCCTTCTGGCGGCGGAAGGTGCCGCGCCTCCGCAACGCGACGATCAATGCTTTCCAGGCTTGCACCCGTGTGCGCGTGCCTGACGGGAGCGAGGACAAGAACCAATCGACGGCACCGACGGCCGTCTGCATCCGCGAACTCACGCGCGGCGGCATCACCGACTGGATGCTCGAGCAACAGGCATCGCTCCGGGTGGAGACGCAGGTGATCAGCTGCCGGGTGCTGTTCACTGAAGTGGTGGACGGTGTCTCCACGGTGCGCGTGGAGAACTACACCACGCGCGTGACTGCGACCAACGCGGTGACGAAGGCATACCGGTCGCGCGGTGGTGTGGTGGAGGTTGGTGAGGAAGCCGAGGCGGCGATGCCTGGTCTCGCCGCCAAGATCTGGCAGGGCGTCAAGGATCTCCACTACGACGGCACCTTCGTGATCGTTGAGGAGCGGCCCACGCTGACGGTGCGCCCGGGCAAGGTGGTCAATCTGGACTGCGCTGCGCGCCCGGAGTGGGCGAACATGCGCGCGCTGGTGCAGATGGTGGATGCAGACCTGGCGACGGGGCGCACGGTCGTGACGGTGGGCCCGCCGCACCACCTGGGGCCGCAGGAGCTGCAGGAACTCTTCCGCAGCAACCGCAGCCGAAAGGACGTGCTCAGCGCCGACGTGCGCGTGGCCGGCAGATACAGCTAAGCAACGATGAACGGACTCCCCAGATGGCTCCCTCAAGACGACACGGTGCCGACGCCGGGCAGCGGCGTGTCGAACTTGCCGCCTCTCTACTTGACCTTCGAGCAGCCGCCTGGCTACCCGCCGCCGCCGCCCGGAACGGTGCACCCGGTCTTCGTGACGTGGGGCCGCGCCGGCAATCGGCCGCCAAGCAACATCACCGCCTACTCGCCGGCCGCGACGGGAAAGCGGTTCGCGATCAAGGTCACCACCAACGGCGCGCATCCAATCCAAGTGCTCTCGGCGGAAATCGTGGCGGCTGTAGGCGAGGTGCCGGCCGACACGGGCGGCACCGAGTTTACTCCGCCGACGGTGATGTATCGGCTGCTCGGCGAGATCCTCGGGGCCGGCACGGAGGCGAGCCCATTTGCGATAGGGCAAGGACCGGGCGGGAACCTGAATCTCGAAAGCTATCTGCTCGGCACCGTTTGCCAGACCTACGCGCCGGGCAACCCTTCGGCGGAGCCGCCTGTTCCGGCGACGCCGGCCGGAGTGCGCAGCACCTACGGGGTGCGGTGGGTGGTGGGAGGCTGAGCCATGGCAGACCCAACTTTCGCTAAGGTGGTCCCCATGGCGGATTGGTGCGGCCCGGTCGGCGGCAACCCGGCGCCCTGCCTCTCGTGCGTGCCCTTCGTGGCGCGCGGGGCGGCCACTACACGGGAACGGCCGGGGTATTGGGACGCGCTGCCCGTGCAGCCGCAGAACTGCGAGTTCGGCGATCAGCGCCATGTGTATGCCACCTGGCGGCGCTTCCGCCGGATCGATGCCTCCGGAGAGATCGTGCTCACCACCGTGCACGAGGCGCGGCTGCATGAGCCGGAGTTCGGTTACACTTCCACCAATGTCCAAGCGTTCAAACTTGAGGGCGGTGGCGAGGTCGCATTTTCCGGCGATCCCTTCAGCGGCACCCCCTACATCTACCCCACGCTTACGCTCCGCCGCTACGCCTACGGCATCCTAGAGGGCTACATCAACAACGACCCCAATTTCTACGAGGAGACGCCCCCCGGCCCTTGGGGCTACGATCAACCCGGGGCTTCGACGCAGAGCGTGCCGACAGGTGTGAACAGCGCATGGGTGGGGAGCTTCAGCACCGGCAATCCGTTTTTTATCCCGGTGCGTCGCAGTCCAGACGACAACGAGACACACCGACGCTGCCAGATCGAGAGCACGCCGACGCGTTCCGCGATCAAGGCAATGAGCGGCTCGGGCGTGCATGAGGTGCGCAACAGCAGCGGCGTCTTGACCGACCGCTACACCTACACCGCGACCGGCGAGATCGCGCTGGAGGTATCGGAGGAGCTGACCGTGGAGGACTGGATCGCGGAGCTGGCGGCGAGTATTGCCAACCCGAACATCTGGCCCGCCGGGGTGATCGACGGCTCCGGGCTTGCCGGCGGCAGCATCAACCAAATCGCCAATCTTAATGCCGCGACCCCTCGCTATCCCGACGCCTACAATGTCGGGATCGTCATGAGCTTTCGCCATTTGCGATTCCTCATCCCTGACAGCGTTGCGCCGAATCAGACGTGGCGTGTGGCGCTGCTGATCGAGAAGCGCAAGGGCCTACCGGGTTGGGTGGAGGCTTTTACCTCTGCGGGAACGCCAAACAGCTTCGACACGGAAACGCTCACATTGGAGGACGAGATCAGCGCGCCCGTGGACCCATTGGGCTCGCTGGCGCAGGCCGATGCGTCGTGGGCGCTCATTGGGTGGACTTGGGGCACCATCGCGCTCAACTCGGCGCAGACTGTGGCAACGCACACCCGGCGCTCCCGGGTGCGGTTGGGCTTCGCTCCCGGCACGCGGAGCGTCGCGATCACCTTCCGCCTGCGCCGACTGGAATCCAAGCCAGGGAGCCCGACAGTGGAGACCTTTGCCGAGCTGACGACGGCGATCCAGCCCGATGGCCTCAACCTCACGGCCGAGGTATGGGTGGCGCCACCGGACAACCTCACCACGGTGACGATCTCAGTGGTATGGGTGCGCGACGCGGAGGGCAGCAACGTGACCGGCTGGTCTTGGATCACGAAGACTCGCGACGGGCAATGGGGCATCCGTCAGCTCGATCACGCCTCGCTGCAAGCGGGCAGTCGCTTCTTCCGCCGTGCGCGTTTGGTCAAGAGCACCTCAATCACACCGAACTATGGCTACGGCGATGACCCGGGTGCGCCGGAAGTGGATGACTATATGCTCCGGGTGCGAAATCAGGCCGCCTACGCTTTGGTCGCTTCGATCACTCAGACCCAAGAGTGGGTGCGGGAGTGGTCGTGGACGCGCAACAACGCCGCCGCGTGGGGGTGGGGCGACGGTGGCTGGCGACTTGTGGCGGCGGCGGGCGAGATGACCGAATCTCCCGCTCAACCTAACCCGATGGGCGAAGGCGGGGCGTTTTCGTGGCAGAACCGAGTGTCGGGCGACTCGCTGTGTGCGCCGACAGTGGCCTTGCTGAACCTGCCTCTCGCGCCCGGCTCGATCTCGGCGGGCGGCACCGGGGGCTGGAGCGTGTCGGCTACGAGCGTGTCGCGTGCGCGCTCCTTCCACTACTACACTCCGCATGTGTCGATCTTCGGTGAGCACGCCGGCTCTGCGCCGTCGGGCAACGCGGCCTACGTGCCGTTGGCGGAGCAGCTCGGCGAACCTGAATACGAGCGGGTGGAGTTGACCACGAGCAAGGTGACCAGAACGGGCCTCAACCCTTTCACCGGGCAGACAGGCAGCTTCGATTATCAGGAGACGCCGCCGATCCTGTTGTTGGCTCAGGAGCGAGGCACGCAGGTTAGGATCGCGGACGTGGTGATCACGCCAGCCTAGCAGCCCCGCCCTTCCCCCGAAACTTTTAAGGCAGCCTAAAAGGGCGTTTAAGCCACCTGCTGCGGTTTGGACCTAAAGGATCAAACCTCCGCCAATCGGGATCAGACCTTGCGCCGCTTTACTGCGGACCAGGTAAGATGCAGCGGTTGCGAGGGCGGCCAGTCGTGCATCGCCGCGCTGTCGAGCCGGTATTGGCTCAGGTGCATCACAAAATCCGTGAGCCCATGGCGCCCCAGCCAGAGAAGGTAGCGCTCGAGATCCTCGGGAGTGCCGCCCCAGCCCGAACCGCCAAAGGCCTCGACCATGCAACGCCCGTCGCCAAATTGCCGGGCCGCCGAGGACACCTGCCGCGGATAGAAGTTGTTCGCCGGAAACCGCTCCAGCGCGTCGATCCCCGGAAGCGCGAGGCTGCGGAAAAACTGATGGCAGGAACCGGAGGTCGGGATCTGGAAGAGCGGATGCTCCTCGCCTTTCACGTGCGCCGTGAAGCGCTTTCCCTGCGCGCGGCACCACTCGTCGATCGGGCGAACGAAGGACGCGTTGAACAAATCGGTGAGCAGTTCCCAAAACTTCACCCGCAGCGCGGCGGCGCCTTCGCCGGGAAAGAACAGGAGCGGGAGCAAAGGCTCCAAGTCCTCCCCGTGACGCGCCCGCCACAGCTCCGGCAAACGCGGCGTCCAGGGAATCGCCCCGTCCTTCGGCAGCGCCTCGTAGGCGTGGCCGAGCCCAAACTCCGGCTCGTCGCTGAAAATCGCCTCGACGTAGTCCCACGCCTCCGGCGCGAGCCCCTGCCGATAGCGCTCGTAGGTCATCTCGATGAAGTGACGCGCGACATCGGGATTCAGGTAATCGACGCCGTGGTCGCAGACCTGGTCGCCAAGATACCAGCGCCTCCCCTCGTGCTCAAACTCCGCCAGCACGTGCTCCGGCCGCTCCCGGTAAAGACCGGCCCAGTGCTGCATGTCGGCCGGGTATTTCTCCAGCAGTTGCCCGCCCACCGTTCCGCTCGGCCAGCCGTTCTCGTCGTAAAGCCAGAAAGCAAGACCGACCTCCTTCGCGTGGAGAATCACCTCCGAGACGATGCCCAGATACTCGTCGCCGAGATAGCCTGGTTGGTCTGGATAATAGCGGGGGTGGAACACCGCTCCGTCCAGACCATGGGCTTTGAAAGCATCCAGCTGGCGGCACAGCCGGTCGCGGTCGAGAGCGCCATTGATTGCCCAAAAGGCATGGAAACGAGCAGGAGACGCTGGAGTCACGTAGCAAGGGGTGCAGCCGCTAATCCACCGGCCCACCGCATCCCACGCAATCGCATTTATTGGCTATATTTCCATGATCGCGATCTATCCGCTGCGCGACGGCGCACCGCTTTCTTGACCAACGGGAATAATTCCGTTGATTTGGTAAAAACATGAGCACCCTGCCAAATCTCGCCCTGCAAGTTGAGCGTCCGCTGGTCGTGTGGCGACAGATCGCGGATCAGATGCGGAGCAAGATCCTCAGCAACGAGCTTGCGGTCGGGACCAAGCTCCCGTCCACCGCCGAATTGGCGAAACTGGCCAATACGGATGTAAAAACCATCCACCGCGCCCTGACCGAGCTGGTGCGCGAGGGGCTGATTACCCGGGCGCGCAAAGTCGGCACCTACGTCTCCGAGCGAAAGTCGGTCATGTCCCCGATCGGGATTTATCACTCCCGCAATGTCATCACGGAGCGCAGCGATCTCTTCCTTCAGTGCCTGCACGGCGAGCTGCAGCGCCTGGCCCACGACAAGGGCATCGCCGTCCGCATCTGGGTGGACCATCGGCCAAAGGAGAAACAGGACACCGTGCTGCCCGAGATCGAGGAGGCGGCGCGGGCCCGCGAGATCGTCGGTCTCGTCAGCTCCGTCGCCGACCCCCGCCACCTCGCCTGGCTCGACAAACTCCGCGTGCCGGTCGCCTACAACGGCTCCTTCATGCGCTCGAGCGTGCGCTCCGACATGAACCAGATGCTGGACCTCACCCTGGAGAACCTGAAAGCGCAGGGCTGCCGCTCAGTCGCCCTCATCAGCGGCTTCCGCACGATCAGCAGTGATTTCTTCGAGAAGTTTCACTCAAAATGCGCCGAGCTTGGCCTGGAAGTCCGGGAGGAGTGGCTTTTCCGCCCCGATCAATTCATCGGCGAGACCAAGAACTCCTACGAATTCGGCTTTAAGTGCTTCAATCAACTTTGGGCGCTGCCCGAACGCCCCGACGGTCTCTTCGTTTACCCTGACGGCATCGCGCGCGGCGTGATCATGGCCGCCGTCGCGAAACAGGTGAATACGCCCGAGCAACTGAAACTCATGCTGCACAAGAACGACGAGATCGACCTCTTCTGTCCGATCCCGGCGACCTTCGTGGTCTCGAGCGTGCGCGACAACGCCATGGCGCTCCTCAAGCAGCTCAACGACCAGTTCCACGGACGGGTGCCGCAGCCGATCCAGCTTCAGTTCAAGCTCACAGGCATCGGGGCGGAACTGGCCGCAGTGGCCAACGCCTGAGCCGGCCACCAAACTCCGGATTTGCGGAACGGCGAACGGTGCGCGTTCCGGCCCGTATCCCCGTCTTTGCGGGCTCTTCCGTTGGGTTTCTAATGACTTGACAATTATGCCAAGTTAAGGCCTCCTACGGCCACCCCACAACCCCACCCCTCCCCAGCCGGTTCGCGGCTTGTCTCTTCCGCGCGAACTGTTTCCCGACGCGAGCGTCCGCCCCACCGCGCTCCGCCTTTCCCCACCCCGGCCGTGCGCAAACATGCGTCGCGTGGCTTTGCCATGCCGCTTCCCGGCGCACATCCGCCCACCCCACCAAACCCCCACCACCCCACCCACCCATGAAACCCTCGCATGGTCTGTTTCGCGCTTTGCTCGCGCTCTGCTTCGCCCTCTGCGCCTTCGCCCTCGTCCACGCTCAACCCGCCCCGCAACTCCCGGTGCTTGCGTGGCAGCAGCGCTCCGACTGGCTCAACGTGAAGACGATGTTTGGCGCCGTCGGCAACGGCGTCGCCGACGACACCGCCGCCATCCAGGCCGCGCTCAACCTCAACAACAACTCCTACAATCCGCGCGCCGTCTATCTGCCGCCCGGCACCTATCGCATCACCTCGACGCTCTCGCTCACCCAGAACACCGGCGGCCTCATCATCGGCCATGGACGCGACACCCGCATCGTCTGGGACGGCCCGCTCGACGGCGTGATGTTCTGGTCCAATGGAGCCACCCGCTTCCGCTTCGTCGGCATCATCTGGGACGGACGCTCCATCGCCGGCATCGGCGTCGAGCACAACTCGCACACGCTCTACGAGACCTCCATCCGCCATCAGAACGAGCAGTTCATCGACTTCCGGATCGCCGGTATCCAAGTCAATGATACGAGCCCCACCCACTCGGCCGAAATCTACGTGGACCACTGCCTCTTCTATCGCTGCAACAAGGGCTTCTCCACGCTCAAGTGGAACTCCTACAACAATATCTTCAACGGCTGCGAGTTTCACGACAACAACCACGGCATCTACTTCGGGCCCGGCAACGGCCATGTGCGCAACTGCCGCTTCGAGCGCAGCGCCATCGCCGACATCCACATGCAGCCGCACTCCAACTCCGTGCGCCGCTGCGTCTCGATCGGCTCCCACCGCTTCATCGAAATCACCCAGACCAGCAACAACACCCCGCTCATGGTCCAGGACTGCCGCGTGGACGGCTGGACCTCCCCGCAAGGCGCCATCTACGCGCGCAGCCGCGGCCCGCTCGTGATCCTGGATACCGCCTTCACCAACCCTCCCAGCACCGGCGCGCCCATCGTCCTCGCCAACTGGTCCGGCTGCAAACAGGCCGTTGTCGTCTCCAACAACAGCCACCCCGGCGCCACCGCCCTGATCGCGCCCGGCGCCAACTCCACCATCCACAGCGTCCCCGCCGGCGCGCTCGGCGCGAGCGCCATCACGACCGCGACCCGCTTCTTCAAGCAAAGCGCCTTCGTCCCCACCTCGATCATCGACGTGAAGGTGGACCACGGCGCGCTGGGCAACAACGTCGCCGACGACACCGCCGCCATCAACGCCGCCATCGCCGTCGCCAAAGCCCGCGGCAACGGCTGCATGGTCTATCTGCCTCACGGCACCTACAAGCTCGGCGGCACGCTCAACCTCCAAGGCGGCGTCGGCGACTTCGCCATCGGCGGCAGCGGGTTCCGCACCATCCTCAACCACACCAGCAACCCCGGCATCCTGCTCAAGGACCCGCAAAACCTGCGCGTCGAGCAGATGCGGTTCACCGCCGCCGACTCGATCACCAAGGTCCGCCAGACGAGCACGGCCAACACCGCGTCCTTCGCCAGCTACGACGGGCTCTACGTCAGCAACCCGAACTTCCACCCGATCAACAACCCCACCTACGGCCTCTCGATCATCGATCTGCCCGCGCAGGCCAGCGTGTTGATCGACCACCTCTACGGCGACGCCTGGTTCCGCAACAGCTCGCAAGGCATCATCCTCGCCAATTTCTGGATCGACGGCGCGCTCCGCGTCTCCAACTCCGGCGCGCCCCGCACCGGCTTCCTCGGCGTCAACACCCGCGTCACCTCGCGCAACGCCTACGACACGATCGTCTATGACCACGAGAGCGTGGTGATCGGCGACGCCTACACCGAGCAGACCGAGCGCGCGCTCAACACCCAGAACTCCAGCTCCACCGCGAGCGGCCGCATCACCATACGCTACACCAAGCTGGCCGCCAGCCAGGTGCCGACCATCGCCATCGGCAACTACCGCGGGCGCGTCTCGATCTTTGGCGGTCTGTTCTATCCGCAGAATCCCACCACGATCACGCACAACGGCACCAACCCGCTCGACCTGATTCTCTGCGGAAACTCGTTTTTCTACCAAGCTCCGCAGATCTCGCTCTCCCCCAGCGCGACCCCGGTCTTCGCCAAGAACATCATCCAGGACAACGCCAACGGCATGTTCGAAAACACGATCACCGCCGCCGGTGCCGCCGAGCTCGCCGCCGCGCTTGATCACTTCCGCGAGCTCGGCCTCGCCGACCTCGCCCTGAACCACGGGCTGTAAACAAGGAGCGGGCGTGCCCCCACGCCCGCCGCGGCGCCCCGCCGCGCGTCCAGCAAGGGCGGGCACGAAGCCGTGCCCGCTCCTTCGGGTCGCCCAGCCCGGGCAGCGATCTACTCGCGCGCCAGCGCGCCAAACGCCCCAGCCACGACGTGGAAGGCCTTTTTCGGAACGTGATCCCGGTCCACCAGGCCCTTCCGGTTGTAGCCGTCCTGGTGCTTCGAGAGTTTGATCGGCGTGCGGAAATCCGAGAGCGTGAAAAAGCTCACCCCCTGCAAGCTGCCCTCCGCGCGCAGCGCGTCGAGGATCGGCCAGATCTTGCGGTAATACGCCTCCTGCCGCTCCTCGCCGAAATCGAAGCCGGTCTCGCCGCGCACCGCGTCGATGCCGATCTCCGCGAGCAGCAAGGGCCGCCCCAGCGCGCTGGCGGCGCGGATGCGATCGGTGAGCGTCGGCAAGAGGTCCTTCTCCTCGCCGGGCGTGCCGTCGTGGATGCCCGCGTAGGTGTTGACCCCGACCACATCGAGCCGGGCCACCAGCTCGAGCGGGCACACCTTGGCCATGTGCGGCGTGTAGGCGCCCTCGATCCCGCCCGTGTAGGTGACGAGGCGCGTGGCATCGTGCTCGTGAAAAAAATCCGCCGCGCGCACGAAATACTCGAGGTTGGTCTGCGGCTTCTCGACGTCGTGGTAAACGCACTCGTTGCCCACGCTCCAGAGGATGATCGAGGGCGCGTTGCGGAAGGCCGACAACATCTCCTCCGCGCACGCAAGCCCGCGCCGCAGCGGCGCGGGCTCCGCCATGTTGGGCATCCAGTAGGCCGGTATCTCCATCCAGAGAAGGATGCCCGCCTCGTCGCAGGCGCGGACAAACTCCCGGCTCTGCGGCCAATGCCCGGCGCGCAGGTAGTTCGCGCCGAGTTCACGCGCGAGTCGCACCGCCTCCGCCGCCGTTTTCTCCGACGCGGAGAAGGGCCCGCGCACCGGGTCCGTGATCCACGAACACACGCCGCGCAAAAAAATCGGCTCGCCGTTGAGCAGAATCTCGCGACCGCGGGCGCGCACTTCGCGCAAGCCCACGCGGTCCTCCCAACGATCCGCGCCGCACTCCACCACGAGGCGATAAAGAAACGGATCTTGCGGCAACCAGAGGCGTAGCGCCTCGCGCGGCAGCGCGATCTCGGCCTCGGCCCAGCGCGCGGCCCGCGCCGCGAGCGTCCACCGCGCGGCGATGCTGCCGTCGGGCGCGACGAGTTTGCCGAGCACCGGATGCCGCTCGTCGCGCTCGTCGCCGAGCAGGCGCACGCGGAGCTTCAGGCACACGCGATCCTCCTCGAGCCGCGTCTCGAGCGCGGCCGCCTGCACGCAGAGCGCCGGCACGCGGTAGAGCCGCACGGGCGCATGGATGCCGCCGAAGTGAAACCAGTCGTGGTTCTCGCCCGGCACCGAATCCTCGAGCCGCTTGCACTCCACGAAGACCAGCAAGCGATTTTCCTCCTGCAGCAGCGAAGTCACGTCGCAGGCAAAAGGCGTGAAGGGGCCGTCATGCTCGCCCGCCAGCTTGCCGTTGAGGAAGACACGGCAGCGATCGGCGACGCCCTCGAACGCCAGATACACGCGCTCGCCCGGTCCGGCCGGGCGCTGCCGAAAGAGCAGCCGATAGACCAGCAGGCCCTCGTAGAATTCGAGTCGGGGATGAATCTGCTGGTAAGCCGCCGGCACGCTCGTGGGCCAAAACGCGTCGTCATCATACGACGGAAAAAAACGCCCCGGAATGCGCTGGCTGCTCCACCAACTCTGGCGACGCGCCCGCTCCATCGGATCGGGCAAGAGGCCCCACTCGGCGGGGAGCGATTCGGAAGGACGTTCGGCGAACTGGATGGTAAGCATGATAGGAAACAAGTCCGCGCCCACGCGGAGCGGCATCTGTCGGGGGCCCGGGCCCGGCCTCAACCTTTGCCCCGGCGCAGACTCGCGCCCGGATCGTCCAGGCCCTCCACGGCAAAGGTCGGCATCGGCAGCGCGGCGCCGTTGATGCTCACGAAGCGGAAGGGCGACACATAGGGCGAATACGACGCGGCGAGCTTGAGGCCCTCGCGCTCGTAGCTGGTGGTGCGCATCAGCGCATAGTAGTCGTCCTTCACGGTGGCGCGCGCGAGCCAGCGGCGGAAGTCCGCGAAGGATTCGAAGTCGCCCGCCGGATGAATCTCGAACACGAAGCCTTGGTGGGTCTCGACGATCTGGCGGTAGCTGAGCGCCACCGGATTCCACGCCTCGAAGGCGGAGATCAACACCGAGAGATGCCCGCCGTGGGTCTGGACCTGAAGCACGGCCTTGCGGCTCTGCTCGGGGCCGGCCGAGAGGGGCAGCGGGATGATGCCGACGTAGTGCGCGCCCTCGTTGATCGCGATCGGCGCGAGCTTGTGTGCGGTGTGATTGAGCGTCGGCACCGCCACCTCGCCGACAAACAGCTCCAAGGGCTCGCTGAAGTGGAGCGGGCGAAACACGCCGGCGCGGATGCGCTTCACCATGCCATCGAGCGGCAGCGGGTTGTAGAACACCATCGCGGTGTTGCGGTGCTGCACGGTGCGGATCTCGCCGGTCTCGCGAAAATCATCGGCGCCGGCGCCGCCGCCGAAGGGATAGCGCTCGTCGAAAAAGCTGCGGCTGTAATACACCGCCGCGTTGGCCGGACCGCGCGTGCGATCCGTCGCCGGGCGCCGGGCGAGCGTGGCGAAGAAGCCGTTGGCCTGGGAGTTGTCGAGCCAGCTGTATTGCGCGGTGCCGAGGGTGTAGTTTTCCCCGAAGTAGGTCGTCAGCAGCGGACGGCGCGGACCATAGACGGCCTCGGCGGGGGCGCCGGCGGGACGCGTGGCCGTGGGCGCGGACCAGGAGATGGTCGAGGTCCCGGTCTCCGCGGTGCCGCGCACGCAGGCGCCGGCCGGCTTATGGAAAATCGTCTCCACCAGCGCCGCGGTGAGGTGGTATTCAGAACGCGAATACCAGATCGGATGCGCCTGAAAGAAGGCGATCTCCTGCCTGGTCTTCGCGGTCACGTGCGGGCTCGTCTCGGGGTGCCGAATGATCTCGTCCACGAGATTGAGCGCGAAGCGCTCCGGGAACAGGTGATGCAACAGGCAGGCCGAGCCGCCGAGCAGGCCCTGGCGGTCGTTGGCGGAGGCGCGGCTCATCGGGCCGGCCATCACGCCCGCGCGGGGATCGAAATGCAGCGCGAGGTCCTGCCAGTAGAAACGCTCGAGACGCAGGGCGAGTTCGCGCGCCTCGGTGCTCTTCGCGCCGCCCACCATGGCCGCGAGCGGCTGCAGCGAGACGGGCGTGTAGTTGGGCGAGTTATACTCGCAGGGGAAGCCGTTGCGCTCGAAGACCTCCATCGCCTGGTGCAGCCTCATCAGCCCGACCTCCACCAACGCCGGATCGCCGACCAACTCGCCGCCCACGATCAAGGCATGCATCGCCTTGAAGGGGTGATTGTCGTTATAGCCGTGGATCTTCAGATCCTCCGTCGTCATGAACGGAAGGTTCAACTTCAGGTAACGGAGCAGCTTTTCCTCCGCCTCCGGCTCCAGCCGCTCGCGGTAGTGATGCAGGATGTCCACCGCGGCCCCGGGGGTGAAGTGATCGGGCGTCTCGCGATAGTGCCGCAGAATGATCCGGTTGGCGCGCTGCACACAGCGAGGATCGCCATCGAGGTAGGCGAGGCATTGCCAGAGCGCACCTCGATACCCGCCGAACGCACGCTGCGCATTACCCGGGCCGATAAAGTCACCCTCCTCGCTCCAATACTGGTCGATCCGCTCGCAAAAGGCGGCGTAGAGCCGTTTGCGCAAGAACCCCTGCTCCACCGGCCCGGGGACGAGGGGCGCAGCGGCGGAAGCGGCCGCCCGCGAGGCGCTGAGAGTGCTGGCTAGATCGATCATTGAAAGGTGCTTGTGCGGGAAGTCGCGTGCTCGCTCGTGAAGCGCCGAAGGTTGCCGGTTTCCGACTAAAAGCTCAACCGTTTATTGCATTTCTTCCCGTGTATTAATTAAGCCCTATTGAAAGCCGTATTTCAGGGATTGGGTGACGAGCGGGAAGTCGTCGCTGCGGAAGGGGCCGACAGGCAGGCCGGCGGCGCTGTAGAGGTTGGTGGTCGGGTTTTTGGCCCAGCCATAGCGCACCGCCACGGGCGCCGGGACCTCCGGCGACCACACGCGCACGGTGTCCCCCTCGATCGCGGCCTGCGCCCACACCCAGCGGCGATCGGCGCCGCAAATGGCAAAACCCTGCAGCTGGCTGCCCGGACTCGTCGGCTGGAGGGGAGCGGTGGTGGCCGGGCGATCCGGCAGCGTGCGCAGCACATAGGTGTCGGAAAGCGGCTTCGCCACGAGGCCGCCTTCGACGTGGGTGAAGTTCACGATGATCGAACCACCGCTAACGTTGGCGGACTTGAAAGCGGGCCCGGTCCAGGCCACGTCAGACCGCCCGTAGGTATTCGCCAAGGCGATACGCGCGAGCCGCTCCCCGGGGTCCTGCTTGTTGCCGCCGTGCACGTCGTCGGCGTCGCCGGTGTCGATCAGGATCGCCTGCCCGGTGTGGGGCAAGGCGAGCGCGAGCGTCTGCGACTCGCGCAGGTCGGCGACGTTGTCCTCGCCGGGATTGGGCGTCTTGCGGCCGTAGTTGGCGATCTGGCACCAGTAGAAAGGCAGGGCGGGCCACCCGAAACGTTCGCGCCAGTCGGTGATGAGCAGCGGAAAAGCCTCCCGGTATTGGAAACCGCGGGAGCCGTTGCTCTCGCCCTGATACCAGAGGACGCCGCGCACGGCGAAGCGCTCAAGCGGAGCGATCATGCCGTTGTAGAGCCGCGAGGGAGATTGCTGCTCCTCGAAAGGCGGCGGAGTCGGCGCGCGCGGCGCGGACTCGGACTCGGCGCTTCCGAGGGCAGGGAAAGCGTGCTCGACCTTGGCGAGCCACGGGCCCTTGAGCGGGTCCGTCTTGCTGCCTTGGACGAGGCGGAAGGGGCTGCGTGGGTCGAGCTCCATGCCGCCAACCGGATTCCACAGGCGCACCGCCACCGTGTGCGTGCCGGCGGCAGCCTTGGCCGCGACCACGTCGTAGCGGCGGCGGTTGTTGTGCGGCTGGAGCGAGCGGGCGTCGGTGGTGTCGAGCAGCTCGCCGTTCCAATACACCTCGGCGAAGTTTCCGCCGAGGATCGGCAAGTCGAGGTAGTGGTGCTTGCCGGCCTGCGCGGCGGCGATCTCCACCGTGCGGCGCAGCCAGACCACGCCGGCGTCGGGCAGGCCCGCGCGCGCCAGGGTCGTCGGCAGCTCGACTTGGGTCCAGGAGGCGGTGTCGGCGTCGGGACCGGCGAAGGCGCGCGCATCGGCGCTGGCAACCACTGCGCGACCATGCCGCTTTTGCCATTCTTCAAGCGCTGCGGCGTAGGCCTCCTGCCGCGCCGGGTAGCCAAACACCGCGTCGTTCACACGGCGGCTGCCCTCGGCCAGATCCGGGTGGCACTCCAGCAGCTCGGCCCGCATCCACGCCTCGATCGGCGTGCCTCCGACGGAAGCGTGTAGCAACCCCACCGGAGTCTTCAGTTCGCGGCCGAGATACTTGGCGAAGTAGTAACCCACCCCGCTCATCTGGCCGGTCGTCCGCGGTCCCGCCTCGACCCAACGACCGTGGCGGCTGGTGACGTCGTCCGCGGGTTCCGCGGGCGAAGCCAGGGTGACGCGCAGCTCGCGAATCCAGGGATTGGCGGACGCGGCGATTTCGACCGGGGCGTTGGCGGTGTGGCCCAGGTGGTGGCCCATGTTGGACTGGCCCGAGATGAGCCAGACTTCGCCGACCAGGACATCGGGGATCGCCACGCGCTCCCCGGCCTCGACCACGAGATCAAAAGGGCCCGCCTCGGCGCGCTCCAGATCGAGCCTGGCGATCCAGGCACCGTCGGGGCCGGCCGTCGCCTCGGCCGCGTGCGAGCCGAGCGTCACCCGCACCCGCTGACCGGGCGTCGCCTTTCCCCAGACGGGAACGCTCGCGGCACGTTGCAATACCATGCCCTCGGTGAAGACACCGGGTAGGCGCACTTCGGCGTGGAGTCCGCTCACGCCGGCGTCGCACAGGCCCAGCACCAGCAGAGTGGTGGCCCAAAAGGTTGATTTGTTCATGTTCGAAATCGCGCCAAAATCGTATCCGTTTAGTTAATACAGCTCCAGACGGACTCCGCGAATCTCGCCGTCCATCTTGGGGATGCCCTTCTTGAAGTAGTCCTGGTAGCTGCCGTGGCGGGGATGGTAGAGGTCGATCTCGTTGACCCCCGTCTTGAGCCAGTGGTCCACGCGGACGCCGTAGCCGGCGAGCTGATCGCGCGCCTCGCGGAAGTAGCCGGTCTGGTTGAGCATCACGGCGCCGACCTGCGGGCTGCGCTCGTCCTGCTCCACCACGATGCGCACGGTCCGCCCCTCCCAGTGCTTGGGCAGCTCGAAGGTGCGACGAAGGCCGAACATGCCCTTCACCTGTCCGGGCAACTCGCTCCGTCCCTTCTGCTCGTGCCATGAGAGGGCGTTGGTCCAGGAGCCCGCGAGATCGAGGACCTCGACGGGACGCGGCACCGCCCAGAGGTAGAGCAGGCCGCCGGGACCGCCCTCGCGGGGCTCGCCGGTCACCTCAAGGGCGAGATCGAGCGGGCCTTGGGCGGCGGCCTCGCTGACATCGACAATCATCGGGTTGGCCAGCGGCACGTCCGCGAGCCGACCGTTGATCCAGACCTTGCCGCTGCCACCACGCACGCCCATCTGGTGGAAGCCGGCCTTGAAGCCAAGGAGCACACGCTTGTTGGACTGAAGCCATTCGGCGGGGACCTCGACGCGCCGCAGGTATTGCGCGGAGCGAGTGTCGGTCCAGCCGCGGGCGAGCCAGGTGCCGAGGCGGGCCTTTTCCCAGCCGGTGGCGGTGAAGCCAGGCTTTTCCCAGCCGTCGGCGATCGGACGCGGGTTGGTGGAGCGTCGCACGAGCCAGCCGTCGGAGAGATCGCGTCCATCTTGCCCCAGCGCCTGTGCCTCCTGGCGCATCAGCGGGTAGGTGTCGCCCAAGCCGGAGGGCTCGAGACGCAGGGCGCGCCAGGTCTTGGACTGGCGCTCCAGCCAGACGAAGGGCGCGCGCAGTCCGGCATCTTTTCGCATGACGGCGAATTGGCGGATTTGGAAGGGGCCGAAGCTCTGATCGCGAAGGATGAACTCTCCCTCGGCGCCTCGCTCGGCCGGCACGGTCTGGTCGAAGCCGCCGGCGAAATCGGCCACCGCGGTGCCGGTGGTTCCGCGCAGGGTGAGGTTGGCGGTGAAGCGGGTCTCGAGATCAAGGTTGCGGTCCACGCCGAAGGCGGAGGCGAGGAAGACATCGTAGAGGCCGTTTTTGCTCTCACGCTTGTCCACCCAGATCTGCGGATTGTCGGAGCGCGCCTCGAGCGACACGCCGAGCGACACCAGCATCTCCTCGAAGAGCGCCTGGCGGCCCTCCTCGTTGACGAAGCTTCCGCCCTCGTCCTTCACGCGCAGGTGCAGCGGCGAGCCGAGCCAGATGAGGCGGCCTTTGCCGTAGGCGATCTCGGCGATCGCCGTGCCGCCGTCGGTCCACTTCGCGATCGAGTTGAGCTGGGCCGGCGCACCCTCGATGCGGATGGCGCCGGAGCTGGCCTGTCCCTGAAAATCGATCGCGACACCACTGCCCTCGACGGTGCGACCGCGAAGCGAAGGCAGGAGCGTCTGCTCCTGCGCGAAGGTCATCTTCGCGGTCGGCGAGCGGCTGAAGTCCGAGCCGTCGATGCGGTAGTCCTCGATGCGCAGACCGAAAGCTTCCGCGAGCGGCCAGCTGTTTTGCTCCACCGGCGAGTGCCGTCCGGTGTTGAACTGGGCGACGAAGACGCCGCCTCCGCGGACGTAGCGCTTGATCGCCGCGACGCGCTCCTCGGACACGACGGAGGTGGAGCAGTCGATGATCACGGGGACGGCGTCGGCGAGCCCCTTGTCCATGTCCGGCCCATCGACCAGCACCGGGCTGAGGCCGGCGCGGGGCAAGGGGCCGCGCGAAGGATCCCAGCGCCAGATGTCGTGGTTCATGAAACGCTCGCCCTGCTCGACATCGCGAAGCACGCCCACGGAGGGCGCGACAAAGTCCACCTTGCCGAAGGTTTTGAGGAGGGACGCGTTGTCCTTCCACCATTGCACGACGTCCTTGCGGCTCCAGAAGTCGCGCTCGACGTCGAAGACATAGTCGTGCGCATCCTGCCCTTCCCAGAAGAGCGTGGCGAACTTGTGCTGGATGCGGTTGGCGTTGGCCGAAGGCTGGCCGCCCTCGCTGCTACCGGGGATGCCGCGCAGGCGGGAGTAGCCCTTGTAGTGCATGGGGCGAAAGAAGGCCCCCTGCCCCGTGAGCTGCGGGTAGGCGCCGTATTGCTCGAAGAGATCCATCGCCGCGGCCTGGAACATGTGCGGCGTCATCACCTTGATCGGACGCACGGGATCGATCTCGCGCATAAACTGAAGGTAGATGCGCAGCATCTCGAGTTTCTCCCAGATCAGGTAGTCGTTCCAATCGACCCAAAACTGGTTGAGCTCGCGGCTGGCAAAGGGGAACTCCTCGCCGTGCTCCTTGCTGAGGAAGGTGCGGTAGATGATGCGGCCGCCATGCGAATAGAGCGCGAAGTGGTTGGCGCCGGGGCGGAGCAGGCCGGTCACGTCGAACTGCGTGTGCTTGTTCAGGTGATGACGCGGATTGTTGGTGGCGGAGCCTCCGGCGCGGCGTCCGTTGACCCAGAGTTCAACCGGCCGTCCTTCCTTTTCGGTGAAGGGTTGGACGTGGAGGTAGATCGTCCGGTCGCCTTTCAGGAAGTCGGCCGGCACTTCCTCGTTGAAGCGGAACCAGAGGGGTGCGGTATCGCCCTCGGCGCGGAACTGGTTGTGCACGCGGCGGCTGGTGCGAAGATCGCTCGCCCACGTGGAATCGTCGAAGCCGGGGCGGGTGAAACCGCGCTGGTCGCCCGCCTCGGCATTGACGCCGGGCAACCAGCGCCAGGGGCGCGCATCGAGATCGATCACCTCGCCGCGACGGCCAAAGAAGTAGGCGTGTTCCGGATACGGGAAGGTTTCCCAGCTCTTGGCGTCGATGCCGAAAAGGCGGTTGGCCTGCTCGAGCGAGTAGTTTTTCACCGTGCGCAGATAGAGCGGGAATCGCGTCTCGGCCTGCGGCGGCACGCGGCGCGGCTCGCTGAGGAAGAACTCTCCGTGCGGCTCCATCCACCCGATGAGATTCGGGTCGTCCTTGAAGTGGTTCATCACGGTGCGAAGACCGTGCAGCTCGATGGCCTTGGCGGCATCGGAGGCGATCTGCGTCGCGTAGTATCCGTCGGCCGACGGCAGATCGCGTGCGGGCAGCGCGGCCTCGGGCGCGGTCTCCACGTGGTCGGCGAGGTCGCCC
This sequence comes from Verrucomicrobiota bacterium, assembly GCA_030605125.1. Lineage (GTDB taxonomy): Bacteria > Verrucomicrobiota > Verrucomicrobiia > Opitutales > Opitutaceae > IMCC26134_A. The sequence goes on from JAUWBD010000001.1 coordinate 19,392, forward strand.
ACGCTGCGCCCCCACCACGGCGGCACGCCACCCCAGATCATGAAGCGGTAGGGAGCGCCTATCTCACGCGCGCCGGCGACGATGTTCTCCGCCGTGCTGAGGTCGTAGGCGTTGGGCGCGAAGCTCGCCGTGAGACCGCTGCTGTGCGGATGGACGTTGACCACCGGGATGTGCTCGCGGGCGAAATCGCGCACCTCGGGTGATTTCGTCGGCGGCATCCACCACATGCCAAGAGCCAGGTTGTCAAAACCGTCGAGGTATCGCGGGTGCGCGCCCAGCTCCGGGCCCGCCCAAGATTTCGCGTTGAGCGCGGTCACGAAGGGTGTGAGCGAGTCGCGCGTCGGGCCGGACAACACGAAGACCTCGCGCTCCTTCACGCCCACCGCCCAGAGGCCGGAGTCGGCGATCTCGAGCACCGCACCCGAAATGCGGGGGTCCGCCGCGGGACGGGACGCCGCGTAGGCCGTGAGATCGGCGAGATACTTCGAGGCGACGATGCGAGCCTTGGCGGCATCCTCACAGGTGAACCGCACCAGAGACACTCCCGAGGCCCATCGGCCGCCCTTCGCCTCCACCAGACCGAAGCCGCGCATCTCGAAAGGGCCCGCGGACAACTCCTTCGCCGGCGCCTCGCGGTATCCGCGGAGGAGCGGCTCGGCGGAGAAACCGACGAGGGTACATGCTAGCAAAAGGGCGAGCACCGTGGCCCGCACAGGGGGAGCAATCATCGTCATGAAAAGCTGGATACGTCGTAAGTCGGGCGATCCGACGGGGTGTCGGTCGCCGGGAAAAAACCGAGGAGCGGGGCCGCCTGCGGCGGCCGGCCGTCAGGGGCGGGGTGCGACACTCAGTTCGCGTAATAATGCACGCCGTTCGTCCATCCGGCGGCGCGATCGGCCGGGGCGGAGGCGACGCGCGAGCCACGCGCGGCCACCGGGCCGGCGAGGGTCTCCACGTGGCCGTCAGCAAAGAGCATGTTGATCTTCCCGTTGTGGACGTAGCGGGAGCGGTTCAGCGTATTCGGAATTCCCGCGTAAATATCGTTCGGCAGATTCCCTTCGCCATCGGTGCGGAAAATCTCGTGGCGAAACCCTGCCTTGTCCCAAACCGCGTAGAGTTTCGCGGGATTCGCCATCCGACTGAGTGGAACGCTCGTGAAGCGATTTTCCGACACCTGGGTGTTGTTGTTCCAGCCATTGATCCCGTAGCTGCCAGAGATCTCGCCGTCGGTGGTGTTCTGCCCCATCGGCGCGATCAACTGCTCGCGATTCTCCGGACAACGCCAGACGCCAAAGTAGCCGCCGCCTTTGGCACGCGTGGCGAAGAGATGCAGGGTGCCATCCCACGCGGCGATCTCTTCGCCCCACGAACGGGAACTCGTCGAGCCATCCGGGTTGGTCCGGAGCACGCTGGCCGCGATCGTCACCCCGCGGTTGTCGTTGGCGTGAGTGAGCAAAGTGATCCCGATCTGCCGCAGATTCGAGGCGCACTCGGCTTGCCGGGCGGAGCTCCTCACGCGCCCCAGCACCGGAATCAAGATGGCGGCCAAGATGCCGATGATCGCGATCACCGTGAGCAATTCGATCAGAGAAAATCCGCGCGCGCTCGACGGTGAGCCGGCAGCAGGACCAAAAGAAACCGGGGATGGGTTCATGGCGGGGTGAGACGTTCGGGGGTTAGGGCAAACGACGCCAGAAGCGTCGTGAAATCGGCACGCACAGCAAGCTTTATTTTTCCATATTATTTCCAAGGGATTTTTATCGGGAGTTATGCACACTGCAGAAGTGCCGCGCCTTAAAGCTTCCGACCACACCAAACGCGCGTTCCGGGTTCCCTATCCTTTCATTTGTAGAACATTACCTAGATCACCTGCTGCACCTCCCGCCCGCTTACGCCGACGTCGCAGCGAATTGCGCGCGCCTACGTCCGACACAGCTATAGGCCCTGCCCTCCGTTCTCTTTAGTGCCGATACTTTTTGTATTGAAATAAAGCCAATTGAATATCTCGCTCCGTCCATCCTCCACCAGCCGCCCCGCCTTTGGCCGGATGCCAGGCTCGTGACCTTTCCCCTCCCCTATGAAACTCGTCTTTGTCGGCGGCGGCGCGCATCGCGTTCTCGCCATCTCCCGCAGCATCCTCGCCCTCCCCGGCGCCCTCGAATCCGGCGAGATCTGCCTCTGCGATCTCAACCTCGCCCGCGCCGAAGCCATGGGGCGTATGCTGAGGCAGAGCCCCGAGTTTCGCGCCTCCGGTGGACGCATCACCTGGACCACCTCGCTCGACGAGGCGCTCCCCGGCGCCGACGTGGTCGCCATCATCATGCCCGCCGCGCCGAAGGAGTTCTTCCTTCGCGCCCGCGGCCGCGCCCTCCACCACGGCTTCATCAGCTCCGACAACGTCTCGCCCACCGGCGCCCTCTGCGGCGTCAACGTCGCGCCGATCCTCCTCGACCTCGCCCGCCGCATGGAGCGCCACTGCCCGGAGGCTTGGCTGCTCAATTTCGTCAATCCGGTGGCCGTGCTCTCGGGCATGATCAACAACCACACCCGCATTCGCTGCCTCGGCGTGTGTGCCGGCTTCATCAACCACCTCTGGGACATCCCGCGTCTCTTCGGCCGCGACGAGGAAGCGTCGCAACTCCAGGTCGAGACCGCCGGCATCAACCACCTCAGCTTCATCCTCAAGGGCCGCTGGGAAAACCAAGACCTGCTCCCCGCGCTAGAAAAGCGCCTCGCCGCCCCCGACTGGCAGCCGCCGCAGCTCCAGCCCTGGTGGGGCGAAAGCGGACAACGCAACATCACGCGCAGCGTAAAGCGACTCGCCCGCTTCTGGCGCGAACTCGGCGTGCTCGTCTTCTCGACCGAGGGCGACGGCATGGATCACCTCATGTATGACGAGGTCGTCGAGACCGAGCGCGCCCGTCACCGCGACCTCACCGACGCCGAGATCGCGGACTCCGTCGCCACGACCGCCACCCGTCGCGCCGAGTTGGACAAGACCTTCCAAGCCTGGCTCGACCGCCCGCTCGACGACGCCTTCTGGGCCGAACACTGGAAAACCGATCCACGCTTCAAACGCGCCGACGAGGACATCTTTGTCCGCATTTTCGCCGCCCTCGCCGGTGTTTGCGAGGCGCGCGTGGCCACCAGCTACCTGAATCGCGGCGCCATCGCCGGCATCAAGGACCGCCACGTCGTCGAATACACCCAGACCATTCGCGGCCGCAGCCTCGCCCCCGTCACCCCCGGCCTCGAAATCCCGGACGTGGTCCAAGGTATCACCTGCGGCATCGCCGCCCACCAGACCGCGCTCGGCGACGCTCTTGCGCACGACGATCCCCGCGAGCTCGCCCGCGCCCTCCTCACCTACCCGATCGCGCCCTACTCGCGGCCGCTTCGCGCGCTCTACCGCGAGCTGCTCTCGCTCTCCTGCTGCTCCTTCACACCCGCCGCCCGCCAGGCCGCCAGCCACCTCTGAGTATTCCGCGAGATGCGCTCCGCCCTACCCCGCCTGCTCGTCCACGCTGCCCGCGCCGTCTGCGTCGGCCTCGCATTCCTGCCCTTCCTTGGCTCGCGCCTCGACGCCAGAAAAGATGCGCCGGACGACACCGTCCGCGTCTCCGTCGTTTCGCGCTTCTTCGATCCCAACCAGCCCGAGTCCGCCCCGCAATTGATCGAGATGATGCGCCGCGATCCCGCGCTGCGCATCGAGATGTGGAGCGGCCTCGCGCTTCCCGGCGGCGGCGGACGCTCGGCGATCATCATGTCGATCGCCGGCCAGACCTCGCCCGACATCATGGAGTCGTGGTTCCACGTCATCCGGAACGACATCGACCAAGGCTTCCTCCACCCGCTCAACGAATGGATCGGCGAAGACCTCGACGGCGACGGCGAGATCAGCCCCGAGGAGGCGATCTGGCCCGGATGGAAAGACGTGCCTCCGCTCTGGCGCAAGGTCGCCACCGTGAACGGCAAGATCTACGGCCTCCCCCAGGCCGCCGCCTCCACCATGGGCGTGCTCTTCCGCACGGACCTCGTGCGCAACGCCGGCCTCGATCCCAACCAGCCGCCGACCACCTGGGAGGAGTATCACTACTGGGCCATGCGCCTCTCCGACCCCGGCGTGCCGGTGCCGGGCCGCCTCTACAACCCCGGCCAACGCGCGGTCGCCATCGCGCCCCACGGCTTCACCTGGCTGCCCTGGGTGCAGAGCGCCGGCGGCGAGCCCATCGTGCAAACCCGCACCGATCCGCGCACCGGGCAGGCCCACGTGTTCTCCCTCGACGCCGAATCGTTTGTCCTGCCCGACGGCACCGACCTCGCCGACATCGCCCCCGAGTTTCGCGCCAACTTCGACTCGCCCGAGGCGATCAAAACCGCCGCGTTCTACCACCAACTCCGCTGGGGCCGCTGGATTCTCGACCCCGAGACGCACGAGCCGATCGCGCTCGACTCCGCCGCGCTCGCCGCCGGCGAGGTCGTCGTCGGCGGGCGCACCCTGCGCTTCACCCCCGCCGAGGTTCGCCAAGGGGTCGCCCGCGCCCACCTCGGCTCGCGCGACACCGACCCGCTCCAGCTGCTTGGCCGCGGCGAAGTCGCGATGACCACCTGGTTCGTCACCGACATCCTCAACACCGGCAACACCTCCAATCTCAACCCCGACCTGCTGAGCTGGTTCCCCATCCCCGCCGGCTCGCCCGACGCCTCGCCTGTCGTGCAAGTGCAGCGCCACTACGCCGCCATGGCGGTCAACGTCGGCCTGCGCCCCAAGGCCGAGCGAGACCAGGTCTGGCAGGTGCTCCAGGGCGTGACCGACGGCGCCGCCCGCGACGCCAACTCCGCCCGCATGGTCGCCTTCGGCCTCGCCCGCTTCGTCGATCCGCGCACGCTCACCCGCCTCGGCTACGACGACTACCTGCGCAGCGTGCCCGCCGCGCTCCGCGACGCCTACAACCGCATCGACCGCGGCGAGATCAAGAGCTTCACCGAGCCCTACCAGGGCTTCTGGACCACGATGGACGGCGCCATCAACCGCGAGGTCCTCGGCATCCTCATCTCCCAGAGCGGGGAAAACTTCGACTACGCCGCCGCGCTCCGCGCCGTGAACCGCAAGGCCAACTCCGGCGTCATGTTCGCGCGCCCCCAGGCCGAGCTCGACGAGCACCGCCCGCTGGCCCGCGTCATCTTCGCCGTGCTCGCCGCGCTCGTCACCGGTCTCGCCGTGATGTTCGTGCGCTCGATCTTTAAGAAACGCCCCGTCGCCTCCACCGGCATGGTCAACAACCCCGTCCTGCCCTGGCTGCTGCTGCTGCCCGCGCTCGCGCTGATCGGCACCTGGGGCTACTACCCGCTCGTCCGCGGCATGGTGATGGCCTTCCAGAACTTTCGCATCGCCGGCGAGAGCCCCTTCGTCGGGCTGGACAACTTCATCACCCTCGCGCTCGACCGCAGCTTCTGGGCGAGCATGGGCACCACGGTTTACTACGTCGTGCTGACGATGCTGATCTCCTTCACGTCGCCCATCGCGCTCGCCATCATGCTCTCCGAGGTGCCGCGCGGGAAGATGTTTTACCGCACCCTCTTCTTCCTCCCGCAGGTGACCAGCGGCCTCGTGATCGCGCTGCTCTGGAAACTGATGTTCGACCCGAGGCCCAACGGCATCTTCAACCAGGTCGTATCCATCCTTAACTACATCCCCGGGGTGGAGATCGGCGCGCAGTCCTGGCTCGAGGACCCCTCGATCGCCATGCTCTGCGTCGTGTTGCCCGGCGCCTGGGCCAGCGCCGGCATCGCCAGCCTCATCTACCTCGCCGCGCTCAAGAGCGTGCCCGAGGACGCCTACGAGGCCTGCGAGATCGATGGCGGCGGCATCCTCGTGAAGCTGCGCCACATCACCCTGCCGGTGCTGATGCCGCTCATCATCATCAACTTCCTCGGGGCCTTCATCGCCACCTTCCAAAACATGGGGAACATCTTCCTGCTCACCTTCGGCGGCCCCGGCGAGGCGACGATGGTCGTGAGCATGAAGATCTGGATCGAGGCCTACAGCAACCTGCGCTTCAGCATCGCCACCTCGATGGCGTGGATCGTCGGCGCCTGCCTGATCAGCTTCACCTTCCTCCAGATGCAGGTGCTCAAACGCGTGGAGTTCCGCCGCAGCAAAGACTGAGCGCGCCTCCACCGCCACCGCCGCCCCGCCCTCCTCGTCGTCACCCGCCCCTTTTCCTCCGATGCCTCTCCTCTCCAGCGTGGGCAGCAAGACCCTGTCGCAACGCCTCTTCGTCGCCTTCATCTACGCCACGTTGACCTTCTTCGGCGCCACCATGGCGGTGCCGTTCATGATCATGCTGACGAGCTCGGCGTCCAACAGCTACGACTACGACCGCTACTCGATCGTGCCGCGCTCCTTCTGGTCCGCCGAGGACCGCTTCATGAAGGGCACGCCCTATTTCGCCGGCCCCGGCGAGCTCTTCCCCGACAAGCCCGCCCTCTGGACCTCCTGGCGCGCCGTCGGTCTCGATCGCGACACCGCCGACCAGCTCGCCCGCCGCTACCTCGACGCCTCCGCCCAGGAGCGGGCTCTCTGGAGCCGCCAGGCCGCCGACTACTCCGACTTCGCGCTCGATTACCCGCTCGTTGACTCCGAAGCCGTCTTCAACCGCGAGATCGCCTCCGAGTTCATGCTCCAGCACTACGTCGAGCAGGCCCTTCGTCGCGATCCATCCCTCGCCGACGAGCGACGCTCGGTGCGTGAACGCGCCGCCCTCGCCCTCCTCTCCGAGACCTGGGGCGTGCCGGTCGAGAACTACATCGCCATCCGCTTCGACCGCGAGGCGCGCTACCCCATGGCGCAGCAGTCCTGGGTCCCGCCCGGCGGCCCCAAGTGGGACGACTTCATCACCCTGCGACACGCCCTCCGGCACGGGCTGCAGACTCCCGGCGTGCTCGGCGAGTGGCGCTCCCACCTGCGCAAACACGGTTATACCAGGGCCGAGATCCAGCGCCTCAGCCCGCCGCCCGCCGACGCCCCCGCCGAGGTCGCCGCGCTCTGGCGCGAGTTCGCCCGCACCCAGGCCCCGCTCTCCCCCGTCATTCCGCTCTCCTTGCGCAAGACCTGGCTCCACTACCTCGCCGGCGACGACGCCCGCGAGATCCTCGGCCTCGACGCCAGCCAGCGCTTCGACATCGCCCGCTACAATACCCTCGCCGGCACCGCCTACGCCCGCCTCGAGGACACGCCCTTCCCGCTGCCCGCCGAGGGCTTTGACGGCCTGCGACCGCTCTGGCTCCGCTTTATCGAGGAGCAATACCCGCTGCGCCTCACCCACCTGCGGCCCAGCCCGGGCCTCCGCACCCGCTACGAGGCCTTTCTTCAGGCCAACTACGAGAGCGTCGCCTCGCTCAACCAGATCCTCGGCACGCACTACGCCGACTGGTCCGAGGTGCCGCTGCCCGAGAGCCTGCCCGAGGCGCGCCCCGGCCAGGCCGGCGGCCTGCGCGAGGTGTGGTTCGCCTTCGCCAAGAGTCTTCCCGCCGCCGACCGCCTCGTGCACTCCGGCGACGCCGCCTGGCAGGCGTATTTGCGCGGCAAATACGGATCGCTCGAGGCGCTCAACGCCGCCTACGGCTGGAACCTCCGGCTCTGGGAGGAGGCGCGCATGCCCCTCGACAAGGCCTACGCCGTCACCTACGGCCAGCACCGCTTCGCCTTCGCGATCGAGCCGGTGCGTTTCAACTACAGCACGATCCTGCGCTTCCTGCTCGACCAGGGAAACTCCATCCCGGTCACCCTGTGGCTTATCGTGCTGAGCATCGCCACCTCGCTCACGGTCAACCCGCTCGCGGGCTACGCCCTCTCGCGCTTTAACCTTCGCATGAAGGACAAGATCCTTCTCTTCTGCCTCGCGACCTCCGCCTTTCCCGCGATGGTCAGCGCCATCCCGGGCTACCTGCTGATGCGCGACCTCGGGCTGCTCAACACCTTCATGGCGCTCGTGCTGCCCGGCGCGGCTAGCGGAATGAGCATCTTCATTCTGAAAGGCTTCTTCGACTCGCTGCCGCAGGAGCTCTACGAGGCCGCCACGATCGACGGCGCCAAGGAGTGGCAGATCTTCCTTTTCGTCACGATCCCGATGGTGACGCCGATCCTCGCGATCAACGCGCTAAACGCCTTCATCGCGGCCTACGATGGCTGGGCCTGGGCGCTGATCATCGCGCAGGACAAGAGCATGTGGACGCTCTCGGTGTGGCTCTACCAGGCCAACTTCTGGTGGTCGCAATCCCCGTGGATCACGACCGCCGGCTTCGTCGTCACCTCGATCCCCACCCTGCTCGTCTTCGTCTTCTGCCAGAAGATCATCATGCGCGGCATCATCGTGCCCTCGATGAAATGATGGTAGGGCGGGCCCGCTGGGCCCGCCCTAACGACTCACTGCTCCGCCAAGCGCACCGTGGCAGGGAAGCCGGAGACGCACGCGCTCTCGAAGCGCAATTCCTGTCCGGCGTTGAGCCGTGGGATGATCTCGACCAGGTGATCACGGTCGGGCTCCAGATCCTGCGCGATGAACTGCACGAGACGGAAGTTGCCGTTCTTGGCGTTGGCCCCGGCGTCGTAGGCGGTCGGCTGTCCGCCGTTCACGCTGACTTCGTAGCGACCCGATAGCGGCGTGGCCTCGCCGAAGAGCAGCACATGCCTGCCGCGCACCACCAGGCGGATCGGCACGGCCTCGGGCCCGCGCGCCAAGGTGACATCGTCCAGCCAGCGCGACATCGTGAAATCAAACGCCATCCCGAGCCGGTGCGGACGGCCCACACTCCAGCCGACCGGTAGCGTGCCCAATTTCGAGAGCCGATTGCGCGTCGCCGTCAGGTAGGTATCCGGGTGCAACATCCTCTCCGGCACGCGGCATACCTGCTCCTCGCCCACCGCACGCGCAAACGCGCCCCACACCGCCTCCGCATACAGCGCGTAGCCTTCGTCGCCGGGGTGCGTGACGTCGGGCGCCATCGGCCAGAGCGTGTCAGGATCGGCCAGGCCCGCCGCGACGCGCTCGCGCATCAAGGAAACCGCGTCGCCCGAAGGCAGACCGTAGGCGGCCGCGATCTCGCGGTGCAGCGCGTCGAGTGGGCGCTCGGGAGCGTCCGGCAAGACATCCCGCTTGGCCGCGAAGATCGCCTGCACCACCGGCACGCCCGCGCCGACCAGGCGGCGCACGAGCGATTCGTAGGCGGCCAGGCGATCCGGAATGACCGGCGCGTAAGGCGTGTCGTTGATCGTGAAATCGAGAAACACCAGGTCCGGACGACGCGCCAACACATCGCGCTCGAGACGAAAGGCGCCGAGCTGCGAACCCGTTCCGCCGATGGCCGCGTCCCAGAACCGGAAGTGTGCCGCCGGATAGTGCTCCTCCAATTTGCGCGACGTCAGCGCCCGATAGGAGGTGAGCTGCGGGTCCGTGGCCTGCGCGCCCCAGGTAAGGCTGCCGCCGAAGAAAACGACGCTCAGACGTTCGCCGGCGCGGGCGCGGCGATCAAAATCCCCAAAGTGGGCGCGGGGGCTCATTGAACGTCGCCCTCCTCCGGCAGGCGCGCGCCCTGCGCGAGCAGCGCGGCGCGGACCTCGGCGTAGGGCACGCTCGCAGGGCGCGCGCCGGCCGCGGTGGATCGAGCGGCCAGCGCGGCGACCACGCCACCGGCCTGGCCGATGGCCATGGCGATGGGCGTCACGCGAAACGCGGCCGCGGCCTCGTGCGTCGCGCTGATGCAGCGACCGACCACGACGAGATTCTCCGGCCGCGCGACGAGCAGGCTGCGCAGCGGAATCTGGTAGGCGAGCGCGCCGGCCACGTGGCTGGTGTTGGTCTTCTCGCCCGAGGGCGAGTGGATGTCGATCGGGTAGCCGCCGAGCGCGATGGCGTCGGGAAAGGGCCGCTCGTGCAGGAGGTCCTCGGCGCTCAGGCGGTAGAGGCCCTCGACGTGGCGCGACTCGCGCACGCCGATCTTCGCGGCGGTGTCCATGCGCACCGCGTGCTCAAAGCCGACGCAGCGCGTGCGGAGAAACTGGAAGATCTGCGCGCATTGCCGACGGCCGAGAATCTCGGCGCGACTGAGCTGGAAGGGATCGGTGGCGTCGAGGCCTTGGATGCGTGAGGTGTTGACGATCACGACGCCGGGCACCGCGGTCTCGAAGAACAGCACCTGATCGCGCGGCACATCCACCTCGCCCGCCTCGCGCGCGGCGCGCCAGGCGCCGAGAAAACCAGCCAGGCTGATTCGCGGCGAAGTGGCGAGGCGCTGCTTGCCGGTCTCGACCCCGTGCTCCCAGAGAAAGTCGTCCGGGTGCGTGAGCGCGTAGGCGCGGATCGCGGCGGTGTCCACGTTGGCCAGCTTGAGATTCATCGTCATCGGCTGCGCCAGGCCGTCGCGTTCGCGGCCGGAGACGAAGGGTGCGCCGGCGCGCGCGGCGAGATCGCCGTCACCGGTGGCGTCAACAAAGACGCGGGCCGAGAGCGCGACGAGCCCGCCTTTGTTGCAGACGACGACGCGCGCCACGCGCTCGCCCTCGCGTTCCACTGCCGCGAGCTGGGTGTGGTAGAGGATCTCGCCGCCCGCCTCGGCGAGCATGGTCTCGAGCTCGATCTTCAGCTCCTCGCTGTCGAAGGGCGTGACCGTGCTGCAGTAGGTCGTGGTGTCGGGGATGTGGCCGGGGCTGGCGCCGCGGCTCACGAGCCGGCGGATGATCTCGTCGGCGATGCCCTCGACAACCTGGCGGCCGGCCTTGTTGTGAAAACTCATCATCGGGCCGACGCCCATCGAGGTGAGCGAGCCGCCGAGAAAACCATGCTCCTCGACCAGCAAAGTGCGCGCGCCCAGGCGGGCGGCGGCAATGGCGGAAACCGCGCCGGAGACACCGCCGCCCACGACGACAACATCGTAGGCGGGGCCGGTGGCGACAGGGAGCGGGAGGGCGGTGGCGGAAGCGGCGGACATGGCGAAAGGGTCAAGTGAGCGGATGTTCTCCGGGGTGATCCTCGAAGCGGTTGGAGATGAAGATCGGCTCCACTTTCTTGCCCTCGTGCTGGTCGCGCACCATGGCGATCAGCGCCCTGGCGACCTCGGCCTCGTCGGTGATTTCCCAGCTCGCGGGAAAGGGGCACAACAAGTCCACGTGCTTGTTGCGGTGGAAAAAGAAGCGCAAGTCGCGCGGGGCCCGCACCCCGGCCTCGAGGGCCGCGAGGATCACGCCGCGCACAACCATGTCGGGAAACGCGATCACGGCGTCGGGCCGCTCGGGCTGCGCCCACAGCTCGTGAAACTCCCGGTAGCCGAAGCGCGCCAGCCCATGCGTCTCGGCCTTCCTCGACTTGCTCACCCACGACGGCCGCGTCCTCATGCCGGTCTGCTCCAGCGCCTGGGCAAACGCGCCGTCGAAGAGCTGGCGGTCGCTCTTATGCTCGGAGCTCTCGTTGACGTAGAGATTGCTGATCACGCCGACCGTGCGGCAGCCCTGCGCCTTGAGGTGCTTGAGCATGCGCAGCAGGTTGTGCGGCTCGTCGAAACCGACCTTGTTGGCGAGGCCGGCGCGGCTGGTGACGACCGCGAGCGGCGTCGGGAGCTTCAGGAGCCAGCGCAGGCTGTTCGCGTCCACCATCGGCGCGATCACGCCCTGCACTTCGCGGGCATCCAGCGCCTTCCTCAACTCGGGCAGGATCGTGACCCGTTTGGTCGCGCCCCGCGGGTCGGCGAAGACGCGGAGGGCGACGCGTTGTTTGGCCAGCTGCTTTTCCAGGGCGCCGTAAACGTTGCGGTAGAAGGCGTTCTCATCGCCGGTCCAGACCGAGGTGTCGTTGTAGTAGAGCCCGATGCAATCGAGCGTGGTGCGCAGCTCGCGGACGTAGGTGCCGGCGCCGTGCTTGCGCTCGAGGAAGCCTTCCTTGACGAGGTTCTTGAGCGCGGTGTGCGCCGTGAAGTAGCTGGTCTTCCACTGCTCGGCCAAGGCGGCGGTCGGCGGCAGTTCGGTGCCGGGGGTGATTTCCCCTTTGAGAATCTGTTCGCGGAGTCTCGCCGAGATCAGGCGATGGGCGACCTCGCGCCGCCCGATTTCGATGCCGGCAAACGGGGACTGCTCCGTTTCTGAGATTTTAGACATAGGTCCATATGAACAACCAATGTCTTTGGTTGCTTCAATCGGAAACACGGAGGCCGGTCGCCTCGCCCAGCCTGCGCCTGAAGCTCTACGCTTCACGGTCGCCGATCGTGCCCTTCAGGCCCCACCACGGAACCGACGTGTCCTCCCACGGGAAGTAGGAGGGGACCGATTGCCACGGCTCGTTGAGGATCGGGATGTCCTTTTCCTCGAGACCGTCGATCTGCACGCGGACATCCTGCGGCACGCAGCGTCCGTTGATGGTCGCGTGGCGCACGAGGCGGCTGCCGGCGCTGGTGGAGAGCTCGAGCTCGAGCGCTTCGCGACCCGGCATCGCGGGGCGGCGGTAGCGCATGCGGCGGGTCGTGAGGTGAAAATCGCTGAAGCGGCTCTCCGTCAGCGCGGCCATGAAGGCCGCGAGCGAAGGATACTCGCCCACGCTGGCGTGCTCGATCACGTAGCCGCCGAAGACGAGCTTCAGCTCGCCCTGCGTGAAGGTCCGCTCGGGCCCGTGGTAGAAGGTCGTGCGGATGACCTCGTAGTGGTTGATCTTCTCCAGCGTGACGACCGGTTGACCGAGCGTCTCGGTGTAGGCCATCGGACGCACGGCCACGAGCAGGCGGCCGACACGCACGCCGATCCACTCGCCATGGGCGGCCTCGCCCGACCAGGAGGCGAGCGCGCGCTCGCCGACGCGCACCTCGTCCGCCCCCGAGAAATGCGCGGGGAAGACGAGCATCTCGTTGAGCCGATGGAGGGCGCGCGGCCGCGAGGCCTGCGCATGGCGCGGCGTCGGCATGGAAAGGTGCGAAAGCTCGAAGCCGGCGAGGCCGAGCGCGGGCTGCGTGTGCAGCATGACCGTGGAATCGGCCTGGAGCGCGAGCAGGTGGCACCGCGAGACGAGGTTGTCCTGCTCGCCCGAGTTGGCGTAGGGCCGCCCTTGCTCATCGGTCGCGGCGCGGAGCAGGCCGGGCACCTCGTCGTTGATGGTGAACTTGTGGAAAAACGTGCCGACATCGCGGTAGGAGCCGACCACGGCCTTGCGCTTGAAGGTGGCGAAGTAGCTCATCGACTGCTCGCCGCCCAGGAAGTGCGACGACGAGGTTCCGACGGTGTAGTCCTTTTTCAGATACGTCTCGACGCGGATCGGACCCGCCGGGTAATCCACGCCGCCGTCGCCGGCCTCCGCCATGGCCACCGCGCGGAAGGGATACGGCTTGGCCTGGAAGAGGCGCAGGGCGGCCGGCGGGATGTGGTAGTGGCCGGACGCGGTCCAGCAGCGGTTGATGATGTTGTGCGGCAGGTCCCCGCCGTTGTGCAGGGCGAAGCCGTGGTCGGGCTTGAAAATCTCGAGGGGCGAGGGGCGCGCGCGCTCGCCGAGCACGAACCAGAGCAGGACCGAGACGCTGGAGAGGTGCGCGATGCTGTCGCAGTTGTAGGCGCGCGAGTAGGGCCCGGCGCAGACGCCCATCTCGGGGTGGAAACGCGCGGCGAGATCGAGCCAGAGGCGTTGCTCGAGCTTGAGCGCGAGTTCGCGCGCCTCCGGGTGCTTCGCGTAGTGCGCGATGTCGCCCAGCGCGTGCAGCGTGAGCGGCGTGTAGGAGGGCGAGTTGTATTCGCTGTTGATCCCGCGCCGGAAAAGCATGTCGCGCAGCCGACGGAGATTCCAGAGCCCGTGCTCGACGGCCGCGTCGTCACCGAACATCTCGCCGCCGAGGATGAGCCCCATGGTCGCCTTGGCCGGCATGTTGTCGTTGTAGCCGTGGAACTGGTAGTCGGGCTGGCGGTTTCCGGGCAGGAAACATAATCCCTCACGGACAACGGCCTCCAGCTTCGCGACCACATCGGCCGCCATGCGCTCGCGGTGCTGGATGAGCAGCAGGCAGGCGATGTTGGTGTGGAAAATATTGAAGGAGGAATCCGCCGTCCCGTCGTGCGCGACCCCGTGCGTGCGACCCGCGCGGATGACGGCGTCGGCCAGCGCGGCGAAGCCCTGCGCGTAGAGCGCGAAGCACAGCCAGTAGCGATTGCGCGTCGAAGCGGGTCGGGAGCGAGGCAACCAGCGACCCTCGGCGTCGAACCACTTGGTCGCGACCTGGGTGGTCCGGCGAAAATACTCGGCGACGCGTCCATCGAAGGTGGAGAGATCCGCCTCCGGCTCGGCGGGTCGCGCGGCCGCGAGCGCGGCCACCGCCAGCGCCGCGCCACGCGGGCGCGGCGGCAAGAGCTCGGATGGAAGGATCGAAGGAGGAATCATGAAATCAGTAAGGCTCCGAATAGATGCTGAGACCGACGGAACGAACGTCGCCTCCGCGGGGCTCGTCCCAGTGGCGGATGAGCTCGATGTGGTTTTCCGCGCCAAAGCGGATCCAGGGCGTGACGTTGAGTTGGAAACGATCGGCCGTGATGCGGTGGTAGCGACGCACGAAACGACCGTTGACCAGCGCGCCGATGATCCGCCCGCCGGCATCGACATCGAGGTAGGCGTGCGGCGTCTCGACGCCGGGGAAGCGCGCCGGGACCTGCACCATGCGCTTCATCGCAAAAGCCGAGGAGCGACCGGGGAAGCGGACCGAGCCGGTCCAGCGCAAGGCGTCGGGACTCTCGCTCCACTCGCCGGCCAGATCGACGCGCGCCGCGGGCTCGGGCCAGAGCCACAGCCAAGCGTCGCCGCGCACGCCGGACAGCGTGCCGGTCGAGTGAATCACGACGGCGAGCTCGTGGGTGGAGCCGGGTTTGAGGGAAGGCGAGGTGAAGCCGTCGATGCCGTTTCTCGACTTCGCGTGGATGACCTTTCCATCGAGGTAGATCTCGCCCTCGCCGACGAAGTAGTTGCCGGAGTTCGACTCGAGGGTGAGCGTGACGTCACCCTTCCAGTTTTGCGGCACGGTGAACGAACGGCGCACCACGACGGTGCCAGGCTCGGGCCAGCCGGCAGTCGGCCAAGCGCCGAGGCGGGTCTTTTCCCAGGCGGCGGTGCTGGAGGTAGGCGCGAGGAGCGCGGCGATGTCCTCGCCGGGCTTCACCACGTGGCGGGCCCAGCCGTCGGTGAGGTCGAGCGTGTTGTCCACGCGCACGGGCTCGGCGGGCGGCGCGTCGCCGCGGGCGGTGCCGCGCCACCAGTTGCGTTGCAGCGTGAACCAGTCGGCGGGCGCCTGGCCGATGGCGTTGCGCGGCGTCATCACGGCGCGCGTTTCCAGCGGCTTCAGCTCAAGCGCGAGAGCGCCATTGGTGATCGGCAGCGAAGCCTTGTCGCGCAGATCGACGCCCCAAGTGGCGGAGCTGCCGGTGAGCTGGAGCCGGCCCTTGACCGCGGCGCTGTCGCTCGGATTCCAGAGCACCCAGATGTCGTAGAGTCCGTTGTTGGAGACGTAGTGGCGGACGAGCGTGCCGTCGCGATCCGCCTGCCAGCGGAAGGGCAAGGGAGCGATGTTTCGCCACTCGAGCAGTTGGGTGAGAAGATTGGTAAGCGCGTCGTTGCCGTTGGCGGGCAAGGCGCGGAGCGAGGCGGCGTCGCGGCGCTTGGCATCGATGCGGTCGGGAATGGAGTCACCGGAGAACTTGCAACCCACGTGGACGATGTAGCCCTCGCCGAGGCGACGCACTCCCAGGGCGACGCTGCCGTCATCCCAGAGCAGGACGTCCTGCGCGTCGTCGGCCACTTTGCGCAGGCGGAGGCCGTTGGCGCGAACGCCATCCCACTCGCCAGCGAGCACGGTTTGCCCAGGGGCGGACGCGAGGCGGCCCGATTGGCGGATGCGACCGTTGTCGTCCAAGGCGTCGATCCGATCGACGGCGTAGCCGGTCAGGCGCGAGATGGGCCAGGCGTCGGCCTGGTTGGTGGCGTGGCGACCGGTCTGCACGAAGGTGACGAAGGTGCCGCCCGAGCGCACGTAGTTCTCCACGTCGGCCAGCATGCGCTCGCTCATGATGGAGCTGTTGGTGTCGATGATGACGCGGTAGGCCGCGGCGTCGCCGTTGGGGAAGGAGGTCTCGCTGAGGCCGTCGCTGGGGTAGTAGTCGCGCAGGTTGGCGCGGACGTTCCAGCGCCAGTAGCCGGCGCCCAAGGTCTTGTTGGGATCGAGAATCCAGGGCAGCCGTTGAGCCGGATGTTTTCGGTCGAGTAGAAGGCGGCGACCTCGGCCTTGGGCGCGTGGTATTTGCCGATCAAGCGGAAGAGCGGGAGGTCCTGCTTGAGGTGCTGGCGGATCTCGGCGTTCCACATCAGCGAGCCGATGTGGATGAAGTAATCGATGCCCTGCACGCCCTCGGTCATCCAGAGGCCTTGGAAGGTCTTGAAATGCTTTCCGTCGCGGGCGGGGCCGCCCGGCTCGACGGACATGGGCAGATTGCGCCCGCGCATGAGCGACGGGAGGTAGTCGGCCCAAAAGGCCGCCATGTAGCCGGTGTTGTGGAAATTGGAGCCGTAGCGGCCGGCGAGGTCGTTGATGTCGTCGGCGTAGGCGTCGGGCGCCATCTGCACGACCTGGTGGTTCGGATGAGTCTTGCGGATCGTCTCGAGGCCGCGGCGCACGGACTCCTTGCGCATCCAGCGGTGCCACATCGCGAAGTCATACCACTGCGCGTTACGGCCCTTCTCGAAGAACGGATAGCCGTGCGGTTCCTCGCCGGAGAGGTAAACGCGGTAGGAGAGCTTTCCCTTCGGCAGGCGCAGCGCGAGGACGTTGCCCTCGGGCTTGAGGTGCTGGCTCACCTCGACGGCGGTCCAGTGCGGGGTCATGTGCCGGACCGTGGATTCGTCCACGACCTTGTCGTTGAGCACGGCCTTGAACTGGTCGTTCGAGGTCAGGTTCATGCTCCAGACGTAGAGCCAGACCTGCGGGTGCTTCGCGAGCCAGTCGCGGGACACGGAGAAGTGCCGGCGCATCACGCCCGGGCGGCTGGGGATCACAAGGCTACGCTCGTCGCCGGGAGCCTGCAGCGAGGCCCAGCCGGAATCGTCGAAGCGGCTGGAGAACCACTCCTGCGGCGCGCCCAGAGAGGGGATGGCTCGCGTCCAGTTCGTGTCGGTGAAGAAAAGCAGGCGCTCGCCCTGCGTGTCCAGGTTCGGGGGCAGATCCTCGTAGGCGAGTTTCCACTCGCCGGTGAGATCGACGGCGTCCTCGCCCCAGCCGGCGAAGGAGGCGATCTCCTGCACGCGCACCTCGTCCCAGGACGCGTGCGCGGTGCCCCAGGCGGCGTTCAGCGCGCGCAGGTCGTCGTATCGGGTTTTTAGATACTTGCGGTAGCTGGCGTCGGCGACGGAGCCGTATTCGACGAAGATCGAGTGCGCGACGTTCTTCAGCTCGCCGTGGGGCTCGAGCACGGTGGTGAGATTGGGCTGGTCCTTGAAGCGGCGCAGCATGGTCTCGGCCATGTCGAACTGGATCTGGTTGGCCTCCTTGGCGGCCCAGGAAGCGGTGCCGCGGCCGCCGTAGAAGGGCGTGCCGATGCGGAAGAAGGAGCCGCCAAACTGCGGCATGGGCTCCATCATCTGCTCGCGATAGCGGTTGGTGAGCCAGGTGGCCTCGATGCCCTCGGCGACCTTGAGGTTGAGGCCGAGCGGGAGGCCGCGCGCCTCGGTCTGCGGGACGATCCAGTCCCACCAGACGTCGCGGTTGAGGCCGCCGGCCGTATCCATGGCGTTGGGGCCGGTGAAGACCACCAGGCCGGTGCGGTCCATTTCCTCGGCGAACTGAAACTCGGAGAGGAAGTCGTAGCCGCCCTTGGCCTGCGCGGGCTTGTAGTCTTTGGGCGGGTTTTCCCAGGTGCGGTGGTAGGCGCGGAAGCCCCAGCGGTCCCAGCGGTCGAGATACATCGGCACCTCGGTGTCGGTGGCGAACTCCCAGCCGGCCCACTCCGGGCCGGCGAGCGCGGCTGCGAGCGCGGCGGACTCGGCGGCGGAGAGGATGCGCACCTCGGAACCCCGGCGCACGGCGACGATGCTCCCCTGCCCTTCGATCTGGCGGGCGGTCGCGGTCTGGCCCGTGCGGCCGAGGGTGATCTTCGATTCGCTGACCTTGGGGAGCAGCGACAAGTCCGAGAGATATTTCGCCTGGAGCAGCTTGGCTTTCTCCGGCGACTCGCAGCGGATGGAGAGCTGGCTCACACCGCCGCGCAGGTCGGTTTTCACCCCCGATACCGTGCCGTAGCCGCGCAGATCGATTTCGCGAAATACGCCATCATGCGCGACGGCTGAAGTGGACGCGTCCGCACGCGGCTTCGCATCGGGAGCCGCTTGGGCAAAGGCGGTGGCGCCGCCAAGGAGCAGAGCGGCGAGCACGCGTTTGATCGGGGTCGGAGAGATCATTGAGCGAGAAATTCGGGGTAGTTGAGCTGCCAGTCCACGAGGCCCAGTTTGCGGAGGTCGGTGATGGCGTTCTCGATCCGGTGGACGAGGTGGACGCGTTTGCCGTCGAGTTCGGCGGAATTGTAGGCGGAAGAACCGTCGCTGCCCACGAAGTTGATCTCCGTGTCGGCGGGATCGACGACGAGTTTCGGAACGTAGAAGTAGCTCGCGATGAAGTTGACCTCCGGCTGCTCGCCCACGAAGTCGATGCCGGGGTTTCCGTGGCTGCGGTGCAGGTAGAACTGCGTGGCCACGAGGTTGATTTCGCCGACGTAGTTTCGGACGTGGACGATGCGATCAATCTTCACGAAGCCGAGCGTGAGGCGACCGGGTGTGTCGCCCGGCTTGCCGGTGAGCACGATACCCTCGGGCGGGGCCTGCTCCTCGTAAAAATCGCTGGCGACGAAGGACTGGCTGTCCTCGACAAATATGGTGTGCTTCGAGCGCGTGGCCAAGCGGGTCAGCACGCCGAGGAAGCCTTTTCGGTTCTCGCCGTGGACCCAGAAAGTGCCCTCGTAGCCGACGGTGTGCAGGATGGTGGCGTCGCCCGAGTTGGCGAACTGCAGGTTGCCCTCGATGTTGTGCAGGATGACGGTGTCGTGCTCGCGCAAGCCGTCGAACTGCATGCCGAGCGCGAAGGGCATTTCGATGTATTTGCCGGACACATACACGGTGTGGTAGAGCACGCGCGATCCGTTGACGGAGGGCAGCTGGCGGATGTCCGCGCCCTTGCCGTCGAACTCGCCGATCCGGGACGTGCGCACGCGCCAGCCCTCGTCGCGGGCCTCGCGGATGATTTTCACCGCGTTGCGGCGAACGCGGAAGGTGTCGAGCGTGAGCTCGCCCTCGGGCGCGACCACGATGGCGTCGGCGTCCTGTTCGCCGTCGAATTGGAGTTCGCTGTAAACGGTGCCGCCGCCGAAGCTGTAGCCGCCACCCTCGAGACGCAGCGGGCGGGTGATGCGATAATCGCCCTTGGGGATGTAAGCCATGGCGTTTTTGCCGTGGGCGCGGGCGGCGTCGATCGCGGCCTGGATCGCGGCGGTATCGTCGGCCTTGCCGTCGCCGACCGCGCCGAAGTCGGTCCGCGCGTCGAAGCGGCGGGCGGGGAGGACGACCTTGGTCGGCATGGGGTCCAGGTCGGCGCGGAGCACGATCGGGGATTTTTCGGCGAGCGTCGTGGTGACGTAGGTGTCGGAATCACGGAGGAATAGACGCGTCGCGCCCTCGACGCTGTTGGCGGTGTGGACGACGTGCTGGTCGCGCTTCGCCTCGATGGCGACGGTTTTGGGCGCGGTGCTGACGAAGCGATTGTCGAAGGCGAGGAAGGGCGCGCCGCCGGTCTTGATCGCGACGTCGTTTTTCCAATCGATGACGAGGCAGTTCTCGACGGTGAAGGGAGAGACGCCGTTTTGGAAATGCAGGAAGGCGCCGGAGCCGACGGAGACGGAGCGGCGGATGCTGCTCGAGTGCTCGGGGTTGGCGAAGACGTCGAGGGCGTTGCGCTCGAAGCGGCTGTTGCGGACGTAGAAGTTGCCGTTGACGCATTCGAGGCCCATGCGGGCGTTGTCGCGGAAGATGCAACCGTCGAAGGTGAAATTGTAGTCGTTGAACGCGTTGAACGCGATGCCGGTGCCGCAGTCCTCGAAGATCATGTGCTGGAACGCGGTCTCGGCGCTGGCTCCGGCGGGGTTGTCGTCGAGGTAGCCGAAGAGGATGCCGTATTGGGTGAAGCCGCGCATCGTAATGAAACTATGATACAGGTGCGTCTCGAACAGATCGCGGTCGGGCTGGTTGTCGTGATACATGCCGACGCGGGCCTTGCCCGAGCCGTCGAACACGAAACCGTCCATGCGGTAGTGCAGCATGCCGCGGATGCGCAGCATGATCGCGCCCGGTTCGCCGTCGTATTTGAGCACGGTGTCGGCGCCGTGGCCGTAGAAGCCGATGCCGATGAGGCGTCGCTCGCGCGGGTTTTCGTCGGTGGATTTTTGGATGAGCAGCTCGCGGGTGACGCGATAGACGCCGGGCGGAAAATACAGGATGGAGCCCTGGCGCAGCTCGCGCAGGAGCGCTTGGAGCGCATCGGTGTCGTCGGCCACGCCGTCGCCGACAACGCCGTGGTCTTTGACGTTGGTCCAGTCGCTCGCGGGCGTGTGGTCAAGGACGGGGATCTGGGTGCGCGCCACGCCGTGCAAGGGAAGCAGCAGGGCAAGGAGCAGCACGAGCTTGGAGAGATATCCGGGCATTGAAGTGGTGGTGGTGGCAAAGCGGGCCGTTCGCCGCGGTCGCGCGGCGGGGGCGGCCCTAGTGGGAATACCAGCTCGCTCCGTTGGAGAAGCGGGTGGCGTTGGTGCCGGAGGAGCTCAGGACGGAGCCGCGGTTTTCGAGCGGGCCTTGGAGCAACTTCACATGACCGTCGGCATAGACCATGTTGATTTTGCCGCCGTGCGCGTAGCGCAGATAGTTGGGTCCGCTGGAGTAGAGACCCGCGGGGACGGTGCGGTCGCCGTTGTTCACGTTCTCCTCCATGCGGAAATACGAGGCCTCGGTGACCATGTAGAGCTGGGAGGGGTTGGTGAAGGAGGCGACGCGTGCTCCAGTGTAGCGCGTGCCCTGGACGGCGCTGGTGGAGTTCGCCCAGCCGTTGATCCCGTAGCTGCAATGCTCCTCGCCCATGCCGGCGCCGGAGACGACGCGGTCCTGAACGCGGTTCTCCGGGCAGCGCCAAATACCGTAGTCGGTGTCCTGACCCGGCGCCTGGCCCCGGGTCAGGTGATCATAGGTGCCGTCGTAACGGGCGATCAGCGTCTGCCAGGTGGACCAGGTGCCGTCCGCGTTGACCTGGTTGGCTATGACGGTGACGCCCCGATTGTCGTTGGCGTATGAGATCAGCTGCAGGCCGATTTGCCGGAGGTTGGCGGCGCACCGCGTGGTGTGGCCGGCGGCGCGGGCGCGGGAGGCCACCGGGATCAAGATCCCGGCGAGGACGCCGATGATCGCGATCACCACGAGCAGCTCGATGAGCGTGAATCCAGGGCGGGCCCCATGGCCGGAGAGGCGACGGTGCGGTTTCATCGGAGTGGTCGCGGACGGGGGCGTCTTAGCGGCGGCGACGTCCGGCGACGCAGCAGCCGGCGGCAAACAGGCTCACGATAAGCGCGTAGCTGCCCGGCTCCGGGATGCTGACCGCTTCGAAGGAGGCCGGAACCGCGTTGTAGATGCGGAAGGAGTCGAGATCAAGCGTCTTGGTGTCGTTGACGGAGTTTTGGAGCAATCCGAAGTTGAAGCCATCGACGGAGCTGAAGGAACTGGAGATGCTGTTTCCAGCATCCAGAGCGCCGCTGGAGGTCGCGGTGGCGATACGGTGAGTGGCGGAGCTTGTGTCGATGGCCGTGTCGCCCTCGGCCATATAAAGATTTACCGTAACAATGCCGCTGGAGTTGGTGAAGACCGTGGCCGCGATGCGGTAGGTCGTGTTCGCCGTGAAGCTTATGGCGGCGGAATTGGCCCGGGCAATATCGCCCGCCCCGCCGTTCTGGATAAGGGCGAGGGTAAGCCTGTCCGTGCTTGACGAAAAAAGCGCGAGTCGAAAGCCGGTGCTGCCAAGTGCGTTTAGGTCAAGAAATCGATAGGTGTTGGTAGCGCCGAAACTCGTGCCTGTTGACCGGAAAAGAAAATCGAAACCACCGTTGAGGGTGTCGTAGCCCAGCGTGCCGCTGGTGTTGGAATACCAGGACTCGAACGAATTCGCCGCGCTGTTCGGCGTGAACCTGACTCCGGCCGCGCGGGTGGCGCTTTGGATGCCTTGGTCGTTGATCCGAAGGAAGGAGCCGGAGCCGTCGGCGAGCGACGTGCCCGATGTGATCGAGGCGGTCGCGTTGGAAATCTGCGGATCGAGGTTGGTGATGACGCCGGTGCCGCCGAAGGTGACGATGTCGGCCGCGCCGCCGGTGCCGGAGCCGGCGCCGTTGAAGTCGGCTTGGAAGACGAGGGCGGCCTGGGCGCCGACGGCGAAGAGGACGGAGGACAAAGCCGCGGCGATATGGCGGCGCGAGGGAGCGGTTTTCATGTGGGCTGGCGGGGGTTGAGGGTATTTTAGCCTCCGTGCACTACGCCAAGAGGTTTGAGAGATATGTTTCGATCTAGGATATCTTAGTCAACCCGATTTTGGAGGGAAGACCGCGCCCGGAGGTGACCGCGAGCGATATGCGAAGGCCCGGAGGCCCGAGACGCGACCCGGCGAAAGGCTGTAGTGATTTTTCGGATACTTAAGCGAAAACACCAATGGACGCCGTTGCAGTGGCGCCCGGCGGGACTCTCGCCGGCGTGTCCTGCAGAGCCGCCGACTCGGCGAAGAAGGACGACGGACCGGTGCGTCGAGGGCTAACGCCCGCGCTCGGGGGTGATGCTGAAAGCCGCAGGAACCGCTTTATAGAGGCGGAACGAATCGAGATCGAGGGTCTTGGTGTCGGGATCCAGGTTGTCTATGATGCCGAACTGGTAACCCGCGTAGGAGCCGAAGCCGTCGGAGAGTTTGTTGCCGCGATCCAAGGCCGTCGCGGACGTCCGCGTGGCCAGCAGATGCGTGGAGGAGTTGGTGTCGATCGGCACGTTACCCTTCGCCAGGAAGAGCTTCATCGTCACCAGCCCGGTATGCGCCGTCGAGATGGTGCCGGCGATGCGATAGGTGGTGTTGGGCACAAGGTTCACCGAGTTGCCAGCACTCGAGGAGGTGCCGACGTTGAGGAACGTCACGCCAGCCTAATGCAGCGTGAACTGGAGATTGTTCACGGAGGTGGAAGCGAGGGCCAGACGGTAACCGGAGTCGCCGCCGTTAATGTCGAAAAACCGCAGCGTGCTTTGCCCGAGCGGCTCGTGGCTCGAGGTGCGAAACAGGAAATCGAAGGCGCCGTTCAGCGTGTCGTGCCCCAGCGTGGCGCTGGTGTCCGCATACCAAGCGTCGAAGGAATTGGCATCCGAGGCAGGTATGAACAGGACGCCCGCGGGACGGTTGGCGTTGGTGCGCTGCCCCTTGTCCGTCAGCTGCAAATAGCCGCCTGTGCCGGCCGCCAGCGGATTGGCCGAGGAGAAGGCGACCTCGACGTTGGATTGGGCGGGGTTGGCGTTCAGGACCCGGCCGGTGCCGCCATAGGCCACGATGTCGCTCGGGCCGCCGGTGCCGGAGCCGGGGCCGCTGAAGTCGGCCCGAAACACCAGCTCGGCCTTGGCGCAGAGGGGAGCGAGGGCAATCAGGGAAACCGCCAAAAGACGGTGCGGGGCAACGAACAGATTCATGGACGACGGGGAGGAGTTCTTCAGGACGGAAGGCTCAGAGCTCGAGGAGCCAAGAGATTTGAGAGATATGCTCCCGTTGGCGCCCTCCTTGTCAACCAGAATTGGCATTATTTCAAAGCGATGCTACCCGGCGGTGGAGCAGCATTGACCACCAAAAGAGATCGCGACGTGACGCGATCAGTCCCCGCCCGGAATCCAGAATGTCGTCTGCGCCGTGAGCGCCTCGGGCTTGCCGTCGGTCTTGAGCACGATCACGTGGGCCGGCGCATCGGGCAGCGGCATGGGCAGGCCGCGCAGGAAAAGCCGCTCCGGCGTCTGCTCGAACACGATGGGCGCGCCGCTCTCCAGCCAACGCGCCGAGCGCACGCGCGTTTTCAGCTCCGCCCAGCAGAGCTCGGTGCCGACGCCGTGCCGCAGGTGCAGATACACGTGATTGCCGCGCACGGTCACGCGTCCCCAGTTGTTCCAGCCGAAGGGACTGCGTTCGGATCGCGTGAAGGCATCGCGGTTGCGCCCCAGCCACGCGCCGGCCTCTCGCAAGATGCGCAGCGATTCCTCGGGGATCGTGCCGTCGGCGCGCGGGCCGACATTGAGCAACAAATTGCCGCCGCCCGCCGCGGTCTCGCCGAGCATGCGCACGACTTCGCCGGCGTCTTTCCAGCGGCGGTCGCCCGCGTGCCAGCCCCAGTTTTCGTTGAGAGTCATGCAGGCTTCCCAGAGCACGGTCGGGTCCTTCGGCGCACGGATCGCCTGCTCGCTCACGTGCACGTGCGAGGGCGTGCCGTTGCGCTCGGTGATGAGCAGGTGTGGCTGCAGGCGGAGCAGCTCCTCGTTCACCTCGCTGCGCTTCAGATCATACGGGATGCAGCCGTCGAACCAAAGGTAGTCGATCTTGCCGTAGTTCGTGAGCAACTCGACCAGTTGCGCGCGGTAGTAGGCGATGAAGCGCTCGCGCGCTTCCGGCGAGGCCCAGTCTTTCACGCCCGGCCAGTCGCGAAAAAACGGCCCCGGATAATCGGGGTGATGCCAGTCGGCCGGCGAGTAGTAGAGGCCGACCTTGAGACCCGCGGCGCGCATCGCCTCGACGTAGGGGCCGACGAGATCGCGCTTCGGGCCGATCGCGCCGGCGTGAAAATCGCTCGTCTTGGTCGGCCAGAGAGCGAAGCCGTCGTGGTGCCGCGTGGTGAGCACCGCGTAGCCCATGCCCGCCTCTTTCGCGAGCGCGGCCCAAGCCGCCGGATCGTAGCGCTCGGCGCGAAAATTCTCCGCATAGAGGCGGGCATACTCCTCCTGCGGGATGCGCTCGCGATTGCGGACCCATTCGCCGCGGGCGGCGACCGCGTAGGGACCCCAGTGGATAAACAGGCCGTAGCGGGCATCGTTGAACCAAGCGTGATCGGGATTCATCGGAATTAGGAAGGTGAAGCGGAAAGGTGAGACGCGAGGCTCGGACGCAAAAATGCCGACACGTAAAACAGGCGCATGCCTCGCGGCATGCGCCTGTGGGAACCGTGGTCTTCGCGTGTCGCGTGCGAAATCAGGCGCGACGGCGCGAGCGGCGCAGGCCGCAGGCGGCGAGCGCACCAAGGCCGGCGAAAGCGGCGAAGGCGGAGGGCTCGGGGATGACGCCCACGCTCAGGTAGAGCGCGTCACCACTGATCGAGAAGCTGCCCTGCATGCCGCTCGCAAGGTTGAGCGCAGTGAAGTCGCCGGCGTTGAAGCCGGTGCTGCCGGTCCAGTTGACGAGTTGATACACCCCCTGCTGGCCGCCTCCCTGGAAATCGAAGGCGAAGCCGGAACCGGTGCCCTTGACGAAGTTGCCCGAGATGCTGAGGCGATCGCTGGCGCCGGGATTGGCGAGGTCGAAGCCGGCGGTGCCGAGGTCGAATTTCCACGCGTTGTTGGTGTTGAAGTTCCAGGTGACGTGGTTGGCGATCGTAAGGGTGCCGATGCTGCCGCCGTTGACCGCGCTCGGGGCGATCATGCCGCCGACCGTGGTGGCGCCCGCGATGCGGCCTCCGCCGCCGAGCGTGGCGCCGGCGTCCACCGTGACCGCGCCGACGCCGGTGCCGGAGGTGTTGGCGGCGGTGTTGTTGACCAGCAGGGTGCCGGCCTTCACCTGGAAGCCGCCGTCGCCGGCATCGGCGCCCGTGATACCGTTGACGGCGGCGAGATTCACGACGCCCTGGCCGGTCTTCTCGAAGCGCATGAAGCTTACGCCCGACATCGCGCCGGTGAAATTCACCCTGCCGCCCTCGACGGCGGAGAAGCGGTAGGTCTGGGTGGTCGCGACCGTTCCGGTGCCCTGCGCGTTGCTGAAGGCGATACTGCCGCTGTAGGTGGACTCGTGCGCCGTCGAGCCGCCGATTTCGCGCGTGACGTTGCTCTGATTGGTCACGCTGGTGGACGACTGCGTGACGATGTTGTTGGCGATGGTGCGCGCGCCGCTGGTGAGAACCGCCGCGTAGGTGTCGTTGCCGCCGCCCGAGGAAAGCTCCAGGCGTCCGCCGCCGAGCGCGTTGTTGTGACCCACGATGAGGGTGCCTCGGACCAAATTGGCGGAGGTGGTGCCGAAGTTGATCGCGGAGTTGTCGCCGTTGACCTCGTAAATGCCGAACATGTTGGAGGCGCCATTTCCGAAGCGCATCACCACGTTGGTGGTGGCGCTTGCGCCGCCGCCGACAGTGAGCGTGCCCACCAGATGATTGCCGTTGATGACAATTCGATTGGGGGACGATTCGGTGCCGCCCGTGCTGTATTCCATTCGGAGGGTGCGGGCGCCAGCCGAGGTGAGCGTGTCGCTGGAGAAAGCGGTGATGTTACCGTTCAGGGTGAGCGTGCGACCGCCGCCGGTTTGGGTATCGCGCACAATGTGACGCTCAAGGCCCGTGGCCGAGGCGCTGCCACCGAAATCTACGCGGAGATTATTCGAAATGATGGTGGCTCCGGTGAAGGCGGAGGTCATTTCGATCGCGTTCGTGGTCGGCCGAGCCGTGATGACGCCGGTTCCGCTCAAGGAATAACCCGCTGCGGCAAAGCGCAGGCTCAGTAGCGTGATATCCGTCGTCACGTTGACCGGCCCCGTGGACTTGCCGTTCGTCGGAGCCGTGAAGTTGGCGTTGTTGTTGGTGTCGTTTACCCACGCCTGCTGGGAACCGGCACCAATCCGCCAATTCAGCGAGGTGGTGTCCCAATCGCCCGAACCACCCACACCGTCGGGATCAGACGTGCGCCAAACCAGATTGGTCTGCGCGGAGGCAAAAGGAGCCCCTACGAGGAGCAGCAAAGCACCGGCCGCGAGGGCCTGACGCTGAACGCGGCTGGAACGAAGGCCGCGCGAGGACTTGGTAGCGAGGGGTAATTTCATGTTGAGCGTGAGGTTACGAGTGTTAGCAAACGTAAATTGGTTATATTTCCCTATGTAGTCAATGGCTTTTTGGAAATAATAGGCACATAATTGGCTTTAACGCTGTTTTTCTCCGGCTTGGTTCAGCGACTAGCCGAGCCAACCGAGCTCAAGATTGTAACCTGATAGTCAAACAGGCCCGGGCTGTATTCGAGGTGGCGGAACTGCGCGCTCTGCCCCGGCCCGAGGCCGAGCACCGTAAAGTCGTGCGCGGGCTTGCCCACGTTCCGGAAAAGCGTGTGCCAAGTGCCGGGCGTGTAGCCGCGCAGGAGGTTGAGCTTCAGTTGCGCCCCCCGCTCCACCGTGAGCCAATTTTGCTGAAAAGCGTCGGTGCTGCCATTGCCGGTGGCCCACAGGTGGTCGATGCGGTCGCCACCGGGACCGATGTCCATCTCCAGCGTCGCACCGCGGCGAACAGTGAGCGAACCTTGGCGGGCAGGCGCGTCGGCAGAGATAAAGTGGACCGCGCGCCCCACCCCTTGGCTGAAGGCCCAAGTGCCCTGCGATACGGTGATCGCGAGGGTGTTGCTGGCGTTTTCTTCGGTGGCGCGTCCGATGCTCGAGCCGAGGTAGTCCACCGTGCCGGCGCCCAGCTTCTCGAGGTGGCGTTTGGGACCCGACGCAGCGCCGAGGTTCGCGTCCACCTGGAAGATCTTGCCGTCGCCGATAATCCATTGCGTAGGAGCGTCGATACGGGATCCCGTCTGCATCCGGAGCGTGTGGGGCGCGGTGGTGCGGATGGCGACCCGCTGATACGTCCCTCCAGGCTGAAGGGTCACCGTGTTCAGGTAGGAGAGATTGATCGCTGCAAAAGTGAGATCGGCGCGGGCGGCCGAGGTCACCTTAAGGTCATGGATATACATCGTGTTTCGCGGCTCCTTGCCCCGAAGCACCACGGTCAGCGCGTTTCGCCCGAAATCACCAAAAACCACCGTGTCCCCCGCCGGATCGCTCGGATTTGGAACCGCGCTCGGACTCCAGTTTCCCGGATTGTTCCAATCGCCGTCGGAGGCCGTCCCGACCCAATGAAACTCCGCCGCAAAGAGGCCGACGGCGCCGAAGAAACAGACCAAGCTGCCGCAATAGGGGAAGAAACGGTGTTTGCTCATCTGGGGTAGGGTAATGCAGCAAGGGTAGCGCGAAGATCTCGCCGGATTCAATATTTCTTTTGTTCCACGAGCAAATACTAACCATATTCAAGCGCCTTTAGGTGGCTACGTCTGCGGAGGCAGCATGGGCTGCGACCAAGGGGCAGCGGAAAAGCCGTCTGCGAAGGCCCCTATTGCTCGGAGCGGCTCGCAGAAGCCGCCGCGTGAGGATTCGGTAACGAGGGGTAATGTCATGAAAAACGCGAGCTTAGGAGCGTAGGCTGCTTTAAAATTGCCTTTATTACCTTCAGTGCCGATGGCGTTCAAGAAATAGTGCACTACCTCCCCCTATGATCCGCGTCGGACTCCACGGGCTCAATGGCCACCAGATTCACCGAAATCTCGACGCCCACCCCCGCGCCAAGCTTGTCGCGGTCGCCGACATCCCGCGCGACCAGCTTTCCCGCGAGCATGCCGCCGACGCTGCGCTGCGCGTCCACCCCAGTTTCGATGCGCTCATCGCCGATCCGGAGGTGGACTTCGTCTCCCTGTGCTCGCCCCGCCGCGCCGACCAGGCCGCCCTCGCCATCCGCTCTCTTCGCGCCGGCAAACACGTGCTCGCCGAGAAACCCTGCGCGCTCACCGAAGACGAGCTCGACGCCATCATCACCGCCGCCCGCGAGTCCGGACGTATTTTCCACGAAATGGCCGGCAGCGGCTTCGGGCAGCCCTACCTCGCCATGCGCGACATCGTGCGCTCGGGAGTGCTCGGCGAGATCATCCAGGTCATCTCCGAAAAGTCCTACCCCTACGCCGACTGGCGCCCACAGGACGAGAGGCTCGACGGCGGCGTCATCCTCCAAAACGCCATCCACGCTCTCCGCTTCGTCGAACACGTCGCCGGCCTTCGCATCGCCTCCGTGTGCGCCGCCGAGACCACCCTGGGCAACCCGGTCGCCGGCGGCGGACTCCGCATGGCCTCGGCGCTGTTGCTCACCCTGCACAACGGCGGGCTCGCCTCGATCACCGCGAACTACCTCAACCCGCCCGGCACCGGCGTCTGGGGCGACGAGTCCCTGAAAATCCTCGGTTCGCGCGGCTTCGTCGAATCCACCGCCGGAGGCAAACACACCCGGCTCGTCGTCGGCGACCAAGACCATGGCCCGCTCGACACCACCGCGCCGCGTATCGACTGGTTGAATACCTTCTTCGCGGAGATCACGGGCGGCGGGAAGTTTCCCGTGACACTCGAAGAGGAACTCTCCCCCACCCGTTGGGCCCTGCGCGCCAAGGCGGGCATCGCTCGCTAGAGCGGGCGTGGATCCGAACGCGCATCCCCCTCCTCCACCCTCTCTTTCCATACCCATGCACACTCCCGCCCCGGTTCCCATCGGCATTGTCGGCCTCAACTTCGGCCGCCAAATCCTCGACCAACTCCTCCGCGACACCGTCCGGCCGCACCTCCGTCTGGCCGCCGTCTGCGATATCGACGCCCCCAAGGCCGCCGACTACGCCGCCCGCCATGGCGTCAAGGCCTTCAGCTCGATCGACGACCTGATCGCCGATCCCGACATCGCCGCCGTGGGTCTCTTCACCGGCCCGGTCGGCCGCGCCGCGCTGATTCGCCAGATCATCCGCGCCGGCAAACATGTCGTCACCACCAAGCCCTTCGAAACCGATCCCGACGCCGCCCTCGACGTCCTTCGCGAGGCCCGCGCTCTAGGCCGCGTCGTGCACCTCAACTCTCCCGGCCCCGTTCCCCCGGACGACGTCGCCAAGATCCTGTCGTGGATTTCCGAATACAAACTCGGCGCCCCCATCGGCGCCCGGGCCGACGTCTGGGCGGGCTACCGCGAGCGGGCCGACGGCACCTGGTATGATGACCCGCAAAAGTGCCCCGTCGCCCCCATCTTCCGCCTCGGCATCTACCTGATCAACGACCTCATCCGGATCTTCGGCCCCGTCCGTGAGACCCACGTCTTCCAATCGCGCCTCTTCACCGGCCGCCCCACCGCCGACAACGGCCAGCTCTCCCTCCTCTTCGAAAACGGCGCCCTCGGCAACGTCTTCGCCTCCTTCTGCGTCAACGACGGCGACCACTACCGCGACACCCTCGTCCTCAATTTCGAGCGCGGCACCATCTACCGCAACGCCGGCCCCGACCGCGTCGGCAATCACAGGGAGCTTGCCCTCGTCATGAGCCGCTCCGAGCGGCGCGAAGTCGTCGCCCGCGAGATCGTCAAGGGCGCGAGCGGCGCCTACCACTGGGAGGCCTTCGCCCGCGCCGTGCGCGGCGAACCCCTCGCCGACGAGACCACGCCCGAGCAAATCGTGGCCGGCTTGCGCGTCATCCAGGCCATGGCCCGCACCGCCAACCGCCTCGACTGATACCAGCAGCTAAAAAGATTCAGACTTTAGCCACAGATTACACGGATGGACACAGATGGGGCAAAGGCAGGACCTTAACCGCGGATCACGCGGATGGGCGCGGATAATGACTGGGGATCATCCTGCTTCTTATCCGTGATATCTGTGCGATTTGTGGTCGAAATTCAGGTTTCCTAGTTCAGGGGACAACTGGGTTCACAGCAGCTCGGCGCTGGCTTGGAACGACACCTGGGGCAGATACCGCGCCTCAAAGGTATGCAGGATGCCGGGGCTGGCGTTGAGCGTTTCGCTGAGATCGGCGGCGATGCGCGTGGCGATGTCGGTGGCGGAGAAGCGCACGATGTCGATCCGGGCGTCACGATGATGGAAATACGGGATGCGGATCGGTCCGCGGCAAAAGCCGACGCGGCAGGTCTTGATGAGTTGCTCGATGATCACCGGCTCCTCGTTGCAGATCGCGTCGGCGCCCTCCTGGTCGATAAAGGCGACCGCGCACTCTCCCGGCCTGAAGCGCCGGGCGGCGGCGAGCAGCGTGGCGGCGTGGCCCTCCTCGATGTGCACCTCCATGCCGGCGGCGATCAGGGTATTCGCGATCTGGTTCTTCGCGCGCTTTGAGGGCAGATAGACCGGCGAGGGCATGATGACGTGGCGAATGCCCGCATCCACCCACGCGGCCGCCATGGTGCGGTAGGCGACGTGCCAATCCTGCAAATAGCTCGGCAGGGCGATGTGCAGCTGGCTGTCACTCGGCTGGACGAGCACTTGCCGCACGCCGTGGTCCTGCAGCGCGCGCAGCACCTCGATGGCGTGCGGGTGCGGCGTGTGCCAGAGGACGTAGTCGAGGTTGTGCTCGATCAGGCGCTGGGCGAAGTCGGGGCTCGCCACCTCTTCGCCGCGGAAAAAAATCAGATCGGCGACGAAACCCTGCTGGCGCAGGCGATCCTCCAATTCGATGTGCAGGATGCGCGAATAAGGGGCCACGACCATGGCGTGCAACCAGACCGGGATGCCCACGACCGCCCGCACCACTTTCCGCGGGGAGAGGTTCTTGCCGACGAGCAAGGTCTGCGAACTGCGACGGCGATTGAGGATGCCCTCATGCTCAAGCGCCTCATAGGCGAGCGCCACGGTCCGAAGCGGCACCTGAAAACGCTCCACGATATCGCGCATCGAGTAGAATGGACGCGGATCGCTCGTCTGCAGCCGCAGGGCGACCTCCCGCAAGTGCCGCGTAAGGGCGAATTGCTTGCTCAGCTGTTTGTCAAAGCCCGCGAAACCAACGGTCAACAAGTCCGCCGGGGGCAGGTCGCGGAGGATGGGTTTACGTGCCATGAGGGTGAAACCGGGGTGAAAGAGTGAAGGCCCGTGCTCTTCCGACGAGACCAGGCGGGGAAGCGAAAGAGGTTCAACCGATACTCGCTTCGCTTGTCGATACAGGGCCACCTCATCCGGGCGGATTTTGCGATCCCGCGACCACTTTGCTTTTGTGGATATGGCGATGGATCGTGGAAGCGATGAGCGCGGCGCCCGCCGCATCGGGATGCACCGTGTCGGGGAAACAATCGGCGCGGCCCGAAAGCGCGGAGTAAAGGTCGATCAACGCGGCGCCGGTGTCGGCCGCGACACCGCGCACGAGCGGAAGGATCTCTTCGCGAATCGTGGTATCGTCTATGCCCGAGATGCCCGGGAAGGCGGGCACGGGGAGGCAGGCGAACACGGACACCGAGGAATTGGCGGAACGGAAATCCGCTATAAGGGCTCGATAGTCGGCGGCGTAGTCCGCCTTGTGCGCCCAATTATCCGGAGCGGTGTCCGCACCGGGTCGGGGACGCTTGCTGTCGTTGGTGCCAAGCAGAATCACGACGACGTCAGGACAGAAGGCCAAGGCCGCCCGGCAAGCCTCGGTCTGCGCATAGGGATGGTCGCCGCGCCGCAGCAGAGTGGTGCCGCTGACGCCGAAATTGCGCACCTGCCAAGACGGTCCAAGCAGGCGGGCGAGCACGGCGGGGTAGCTGTAGTCGCCGCTCTCGTCGCGCAGGCCGTGGCCGAAGGTGATGCTGTCGCCCACGCACGCGAGCCGACGCACGGGTGCGGAAGGAACGTCATGCCCACGTCGGTGCAGGATTTCGGAACGGAGCGAATACATCGGTCGATCGGTGGAGGTGGAGAGCGGGGCGGACACGCCGCGTGTGAACAGGGATCACGGGCGACGCGGGGTTGATGAGACCGAGACACCCCGAGACTCGCGCCGCGGTAAAGCTATTCACAATGGATACGCATGCGGCTTCGGGTCGGCGCCACGGGTCCATCGTGCGACGTCCAAGCCAGACGAAAGCGTATGCGATGTGTGCCGCGTGCGCTTGATGCCGCTCGACCGGATGCTCGACCCTACCGTCCTTGTAGTTGCCTATCGGCTACAACGCGACGCTCCCTCGCCCACCCCGCTCCCCACTCCCCATACCTGCTCGCGAACCATCGGTTCGCGCAAATCTCCTATGACAAGAAACCCCGTCGCACACCTGAAAGCGCTGCTGGCTTGCTGCCTGGCGTCCGCGTCCACCTTGGCCCATGCTTCGAGCCTGCCCTCACCGATGATGGGCCGGCAGAGCCACAACACCGGCATCCGTGCCGTGCCCGCGCCGGGACCGGTGCAGATCGACGGCGACCTCTCGGATTGGGATTTTTCGGGCCGCATCTGGAGCTTCGCCGACATGTCGATCCGCGACCGCTACTCCGCGCAGACCGCGGTGATGTGGGACAAGGACCAGGTCTATCTCGCGGTGAAGTTCACCGACCCCACGCCCCTGCACAACACGATCAACCCGGTGTTCGACCCAGAGTCCGGCTGGAAGGGCGACGCGCTCCAACTGCGCGTGCTCACCGACCATCCGCAGTGGCTCACCTTCTGGCACTACGCCGCGGAGCAACGCTCGATGTTTCACCAAGCCGTCTGGAAAGACGCCGACAGCCCCCGCCCCGGCCAGGACGTCACCCTCCGCGCGGGCGAGCCCGGAGCCGTGGAGCTGGGCGACGGCGTGGCCGTGGCCTACAAGGCCGACGCCGACGGTCGCGGCTATGTCAAGGAGGCCCGCATCCCCTGGCGCGTGCTCTACAAGGGCCCGGTCCCCGAGATCGCGCCCGGGCTAAGCTTCCGCATGGGCATGGAGTTCTTCTACGGCTCCCCCGGCGAGAGCGTTTGGCCCGTGCATCGCTACGCGGACAACCTCCAGCAAGGCGAGACGAGCCGCGAGTTCTTCTGGTCCGCCAAACGCGCCTGGGGCGACGTCCGCCTCGTGGCGGAGAACAATGTCGAGCAGCTCGTTTACGTGCCCGCGGACGGAAAGCTCGAAGGCAGCATCGCGCTGCGCGCGGAGATCCCCGCCGACGCCAAGGAGTTCACGCTCGTGGTCGAGACCGCGGACGGCAAACGCGTGCGCAACCTCGGCGCCCAGCTCAACCCCGAGCAATATTCCGTCTCCAACAAAGACGGCATGCGTATCGTCGAGGTGTTGTGGGACGGTCTGGATGATCACGGTGCGATCGTCGCGCCCGGCGACTACCGCGTCCGCGGGCTTTCCCACGGCGGCATCGGCGCCACCTACGTGATGAGCTTTTTCAATCCCGGCACGCCGCCTTGGGAGGCCGGTCGCTCGGGCAGCTGGGGCGCGGATCATGGCGCACCCCGGTTCGCCGCCACCGCGGGCGAGTGGGCGATCATCGGCTGGCGCTTCGCCGAAGGCGGGCACGGCATCATCGCGATCGGAGCCGACGGCCTGAAAAAATGGGGCGAGAAGCGGGGCGTGAGCGCCCTGGCCGCCGACCGTGACAGCGTGTATTTCATCTCCAGGAGCTGGCACCAATCGGGCAACCTGTGCCGCCTCAACCTCGCCGACGGCGCCTACAAGCCCTTCGTGCTCGACGGCCAGGAGCGCCCCTTCGAGCTCACCCTGGCGGATATCTTCGGCCAAGCGGACGCCGTGCCCGGCGAAGTCGTCGCGCTGGCGGCTTCGGGCAAGACGCTCGCCCTCGCCATGAGCGGCGGAAAACTCGCCCTGCTCGACCCCGCGTCCGCCGCCCTGCAAAAGGTCCTCGACCTGCCCGCGCCCTCCGCCCTGGCCTACGGCCCGGGAGGCGAACTCTATGCGCTCTCCGCCGGGCGCCTCGTCTCGATCGACACCGCGAGCGGCGCGCTGCGCGCCATCCCCACCCCCGGGCTCGCGACGAGCTCCGACGCTTCGCCGCGACAGGAGGACCTCCCCGAATCCAGCGCCGCCAGCGACGCCAAAACCGCGCAGGTCGGCGTGCTCACGGTGGACGCGCGCGGCAACATCGGCCTCTTCGACTCCGGCCCCGACCAGCAGGTCAAGTTCTACACCCCGCAGGGCAAACTCGCCTACGCCGTGGGCAAGAAGGGCGGCCGCCCGATTCGCGGAAAGTTCGACGAGCAAGCCATGAGCAAGGTCAGCTCCGCCGCGGTTGACGCGAAGGGCCAGGTCTGGGTGACCGAGTCCTGGGAGTATCCGCGCCGCGTCTCGGTCTGGGGCGGCGATGGCCGCCTCGTGCGCGACTACGTGGGCAATACCGGCTACGGCGGCACCGGCACCTTCCTGCACGATCAGGACCCCACCCTCGCCTACTACGGCCCGGTCGAGATGAAGCTCGATCTGGAACAACGCACCTGGAAGGTGCAGCGCGTGCTCTGGGTGCCCGACGAATCCGCGGGCGAACAATTCGCCGTGCCCACCGGCAGCCACGCGCACCCGCATCGCTTCCGCAGCGCCGCGAGCGGCAAAGTGCGCGAATACATGTTCTCGCCGCCTTACCGCCGCAGCGAACCCTACGTCGTGTATATGGAGAACGACCAAGGCGAGTGGCGCCCCGTCGCCGCCATCGGCCTCCTCGGCCAGATCTCCGGCGAACTGGCCTACAAGGATGCCAAGGTCATCCGCCAGCCCGAGGGCGAATACGCCGGACGCAACGCCTACGACGGCTACTTCTGGAACGACGCCAACGGCGACGGCAAAGTTCAGTTCTCCGAGGTCCAGATCATCCCCGCGGCCAAGCCCGCCAAGGTCGATGGACGCGGCGAGTCGGGCATCCCGCTCGGCAGCGGCTGGGGCACGCGCATGTCGATGGACGACCTCTCGTTCTATGTGAACGGCGTCGGTCGCTACGCGCCCGTGCGCTTCACCGCCGACGGCGCGCCGGTCTATGGACCGCCCGGCCTCTCGCGCCTCACCGCGTTGCCCGGCACCGGAGACTTTGTCCCGGTCATCACCGAGGGCGCGGTGATCGCACTCGCCTGGGAGAAGTTTTTCGGCACGCGCGGCCTCTACGCCATCGACGCCAAGACCGGCGAGCCGCGCTGGTCCTACCCCAACCCGTTCCCCGGCGTGCACGGCTCGCACCGCGCGCCCATGCCCTCGCCCGGCCTCGTGATCGGGCCGCTCAAGATCCTCGGCGTCGCCGATCTCCCCAAGGGCAACGGCCACGTATTCGGCATGCGCGGCAACCTCGGCCAAGACTACTACTTCACCACCGACGGCCTGTTCATCGGCACGATCTTCCAGGACACACGCCTGCCGAGCGAGAAGCTCCCCGCCAACGAGGCGGAGTTGTTCGGCGCCCCGATGCAGTCCTACAGCGGTGGCGGCGAGCCCTTCACCGGCTGGTTCGGCGGGCACGACGACGGCAAGCTCCGCCTCCTCAGCGGCATTCCCCGCCAGGCGGCGATGGTGCTCGAGGCCACCGGATTCGACAGCATCCGGCGTTTCCACGCGCCCCCCGTCGCGGTCAGCGCCGCACAGCTCGCCGAAGCCTCCGTCGCGAACGACGCCCGCGCCACCGCCAAGGCCAAGGCCTCGGAGAAGAAGGCCACCATCGCCAAACTCGCCGCCGCTCCCGCCATCGACGCGAGGGGCGCCGGCTGGAAAGACGTGCCCGCCTTCGACGTGAAGAGCAGCTCCTCCAACCTCACCGCCAAGGCCCGCCTCGGCTACGACTCCGCCCACCTCTACCTCGCCATCGAGGTCGAGGACCCCAGCCCTTGGTTGAACAACGGCAAGGACTTCGCGCGCCTCTTCAAAACCGGCGACGCCGTGGACCTCCAGCTCGCCACCGGTCCCAAGACCGGCGAGGAGCGCCCGCTCGCGGGCGATCTGCGCGTCGTCTTCTCGCAGCTCGACGGCAAGCCCGTCGCCGTGCTCATGCAGCCGGTCAACCCGGCGGCGCCGTCGAGCGCGTCCCGGCTCTACTCGTCGCCGGTGAGCGATCAGCGCTTCGACGAAGTGCGCATCCTGCCCGAGGCGCGGATCGCCGTGCGCAAGACCGGCAAGGGCTACGTGCTCGAGGCCGCCCTGCCCTTGTCCGCCCTCGGCCTCGCGCCGAAACCCGGCGCCGAGATCCGCGGCGACATCGGCTTCATCTCCTCCGACGCGGCCGGCGAGATCAACGTCGCCCGCACCTACTGGGCCAACCAGAACACCAACCTCGTCAACGACGAGCCCTTCGAGGCGCTGTTCAAGCCCAACGCCTGGGGCACCTTCGTCTGGGGCGAGTAAGCGCTCCGCCACCCGAGAACGCCGCGACCGGCCGTCGATTCGCTCGACGGCCGGTTTTTTGTGCGGGGCGATGCCTGCGGGTAGGACGGGACCGCCGGGACCCGCCGCGTTGCCTCGCAGCGTTCGCCGCTCCGTCGCGGCCGGCCCGGCGTCAGGCCTCACCGCAACCGCCACGAACACCCGAACGCGCCAATCACCTACCGGCGACCTCGAGGCGCACGAGGCGTTGGTTGCCTTCGTCCACCACCACCGCGCGGTCGCCGCGGGCGGCGATGCGGCCGGGGGTCTTCAACGCGCCGATCACCTCGTCGCCGGTGAAGATCACCGGCGCTTCGAGCGGCCCCTCCTCCGTCAGGCGGAAGAGCAGCACGCGGTGGTTGTCCGCATCGCTCACCCAGAGCCGGTCGTCGTCGGTCGCGAGATGGATCTTCGCGCCAAAGCGCTGATCACCCCAACCGGTGATGCGCGCGGTCTCGGTCCAGGTTTCCCCGGCGGCGCGCACCCGCACGATCGTGCCGCCATCGGCGACGATCACGCCGTCGCGCGGCGTGCGACCGAGGCTGGTGATGCCGGGCTCGGCCGAGGCGGTCTTGATCCTGACCTTGCCGAGCAGCGCACGGTGGCGGCCGTCAGGGTGGAGCGAGAGGCGCGCGCCTTCGCCGCGGGCGTTGACGAACACGCCTTCCTCGCGGCCCGGGGCGCCGAGCACGAGCGCCCCGGTCGGATTGGCCGGGAGCGAATCGGCGACGGCGTGCACGCCGCGGTCGAAGCGGTTGCGCGGCTCCGGATCGATCGCGCCGACCACGAGCACCCGACGGTTGCTCTGGGTCGAGAGGCCGACCATCGCGTCGCTCGCGAGCATCGCCATCTGCCAGCCTTCGTCGTCGGTCATGTGAAGGGTGTTGCGCGGATAGGTGGCGGGGCCGTCGGTCCAGTCCCAGTATCCACAATTCCACCACACGCGTCCCTGGCGGTCCACCGCGAGGCCGGAGGAGCGGTGCACCGCGCCGATGCGTCGCACCCCGGCGAAGGCGCGACGGGCCTCGTCCCATTCGAGGATATGGATCACGCCGAGCGCGCCGGCGATGGCGAAGCGGCCGCCGCCGAGCACGACCAGTCCGATCGGGTGATGGATCTCGCCGTCCTTGGGCAGGGTGCCGATGAAGGAGCCGGAGCTGCCGCCGAGGACCACGCCGGGCGAGGGCGAGCCGTTGTCGTCCACCCGGTGGATGGTGGTGTGCCAGGCGAAGGCGTAGAGGTGCCCGCCGACAAAAACCGGCCAGCTGCCGGGAAGGTTGACGCGGGTTTGCCCGCCGTCGGCCGCGATCTTGAGGTTGCGGTCGATGATCAACGAACCGTCGGGCAGGAGCACGATGAAGTTGTTGCGGGCGCCCTCGGGCAACGCGCCCCGCGACACGGCACGCCCGGAGGGCACGTCGAGCACGGCCAGCTCGTTGTCGGGCGTGATCAGGGCGATGCGGCCGTCGATCGAGCTGGTCGAGATCGCGCGGGCGCGGTGCGGGGTCTCGGCGAAGGCGGCGCCGGACTCGGCCCGCGCGTCGAGGGTGTGGAGACGCTCGTTACCGAGCAGCAGCACCTGGTGGCCGACGACAGCGAGGAACATGCGCCCGCGGCCCGCGCCGCGGGGCACGGGATGGGAGGCGAGGCGGCGTCCGTCCACCGAGTAGCGGCTAACCGAGCCGGTGCCGGAAAACGACCAGATGAATCCGTCGGGATCGACTCCGAGGCCGATCAGCGCCGCGCGAGGATCGACCCGGCCGTCGAAACGCACGAGCGTGTCGCCGGCTTCGCCGGAGTTGCCGAGCACGCCGGCGGAGCGGATGGCGACTGGTTGCGCGACGGCGGGGACGACGGCGGCGAGCAGGGCGACGCCGAGGACGAATCGCGAGATCAGGGAGCGGGGGGTGTTCATGGCGGGGCTTATTCGGTTTTCAACCCGCCCCAGAGCGAGGGGTTGATCATGGTTTCGCCGGGCACGTCGTTGACGAGACCGGTGGAGGGGTTGGCCCAGTAGCTGCGGAGGATGTTGGTCTCGCCGTCTTCGTCGCCGTAGATGACGCCGAAGTCGGCTCGCAGCGCGTGGCCCGCGTCGGCCGGGAGCCCGAGGGTGGCGAGCGGCACGCGGACGACGACGGTGTAGGCGCCGCGGGTCCGGCGAACCTTGATCACGGCGTCGTCGAGCACGACCACGCGGTCCACCCGGGCGCTGCGCCACGGGCTGTTGAAGAAGACCGGCTCGGTCGTGCCGGGCACGACGTAGTCGTAGAGCACGGCGACGGGCGATCCCTGGTAGTCGGCCACGAGCAGGCGGCGGTCGCCGGGGACGGGCGAGGATCGGGTGGGCGAGGCGGCGGGATCGGTCGAGAACTGGAAGTCGATCGCGTCGCCGGTCTTGAAGAGCAGGTTTTGCGCGACGCCGTGGTTGAGCCAGGGCGTGGGGTCCTTGACCTCGTAGCCGAGCACGAGGTCGGCGCCGTCGCGCAGGGCCTTGACCCGGGCGTGCGGGAAGGGCCGGGTGGCGTCGCCCCACTCGGCGGTCCAGGCGCCGGGCCACTCGGCGGGCTGGCTGCCGGCGGGTGCGGAGCCGGCGCGAAGCACCGCCTCGGCCCGCGAGGCCTGGCGGGCGGCGCGCGCCTCGTTGAGCTCCTGCGCGGCGGTGAGCTGCGCGGCGGTGACGCCGAAGCCGCCGGCGGAGCGGACGAGCCGGTTCATGCCCTCCAGCTCATAGACGCGGATCGCGCCGTGGCCGGCGTGGAGGAGATAGCGGCCGCTCTTCGCATCGCGGGCGAAGGAGCCGCCGAAGGCCTCGCCGCCGATGCGGTAGGGGCTGCGCTCGAGGGCGACGCGCACGTCGTCGAAAAACTCGTCGAGGTAGATGCCGTCGGTGGTGAGCGCGAAGAAGCGGCCGTGGTTGCCGTTGAGCACGGTGATCGAGCCGACGTCGTCGAGGGGCGCCTCGCCGAGGAAGCCCATGTTGCCCTGCATCACGCCGATCTCGGGCAGCGGCGCGCGGTGCGAGCCGTGCACGCCGATCCAGTCGTTGCGCATGCGCCAGACGACCTCTCCGCGCTCGTCCACCCCGACCATCGGCGAGGCGTTGAGCAGGAGCTTGCCGTTCGCGGCGAGCATTGAGGCCTGGACGTTGCCGGGCGTGAGCCCCCGGAGCGGCACCGCCTGCCGGTAGGCCTCGGCCAGATCCCAGTCGGGCGCGCCGGAGGGGAGAAAGCCGCGAAGCTTCAGCGTGGCGCGCGACCAGGCGCGGCCCTCGTTGACCGCAAACCCGAGGTCGAGCCCGGGGCTGATCGCCGACCAGTAGGGGATGACGAGGCGCGGGCCGTCCGGGCCGGAGACCTGGATCTCGTCCACCTGCGGAATCTCGTCGCCGTCCCGGTCGATCCAGAGGACGGTGTAGCTGTTGGCGTTGCGCGAACCGCGGACCCCGCCGTGGTTGAGCTGGTCTTGGAAACGGCCGGCGGGCGTGACGAACTCGGCCAGTTCCTCCTTCAGCGCCGGATGCTCGGTGAACACCGCGGGCACCGACCAGCGGGGAGGCTTGGCCTGGAATCCGGAGAGCGAGCCAAGCGCGGCGCGGATGCGCGCCGAGCCGTCGGGCATGAGCTCGAACACTTCGATGTAGCGGCCCTTCGCGAAAAGGAAGGTGCGGTCGCCGTGGTGAACGACGCGGACGTTGTGGCCGTCCACCATCTCGGGCAGCTCGCCGGGCCGGGTCTTGCGATGGAGCGTGGAGACGATCTTCGCGCCGCCCTTCCACGGATCAAATTGCCAGAGCGCGCCGCCGGCGATCCAGCGGGTGACGTCGCGCGGGTCGAAGCCCGCGCCGGTGCCGCTGTAGGGGGGCGGGCCGAAGATCTCCTTCAACACCGAGTCGTCGCGCGGATTCCAGATGGCGACTCGCTTAGGCGTCTCCTCGTTCTCCGCGATCCAGAGCCGCCCGCGCGAGTCCACCGCGAGCCCGGTCGGCTCACGCATCGCGCGGGCCTGCCACGGGCCGCGGGCGGCGGCTCCGCCGCGCTCGCCGAGCTGGCGGAGCTGGCGGCCGTCCGGCGCGTAAACCTTGACGTTTTGATCGACGCCGTTGTCCGCGATGAAGAGTTCCCCGCCGGGCCCGACCGCGAGCGCGGGCGAGACGAACGGGGTGCGGGCGTGCGGGCGGCGCTCGCTGGGCGCGTAGGAAAACAGGCGGCTGGCGCGCGGCGACGGGCCGGCCGGCGAATCGACGCGAAAGACGTGGGTCGCCCCGAGCACGAAAAGCGATTTGCCGTCGGTCGCGATCGCGCCCGGCGAGTCGAGCGGGATCGAGCCGCGCTCGGCGCCGTCGGCCGGGTCGAGGCGCAGGATGCGGTTTTCGTCGTGCAACGAGAGGTAGAGCGAACCGTCGAGCCAGACCGCGCCGCGCAGGTTGCTCATCGAGAGGCGGCGGCGCGCGGGGTCGTGGCCGCGGCCCTCGTCCACCGGACGGCGATACTCGAGCACCGGGTGCTCGCCGTGCCGCCCGCGGTAGCGTTGCTGCGCGCCGGAGTGGTCCCACGCGACGAGCGAGATGTTGCCATAGACGTATTGGTTGCCGCCCTCGTCGCGGCGCACGCTCTCGTAGTGCGGGCTGCCCTCGGAGAGGGCGTAAACGCGATCCGGACCAAGCGCGAGGTAGAGCCGGCCCAGTCCGATGAAGGAGGAGAGGCTGGCGCTCATGATCCGGTTGCCGTCGAGATCGACCATCACGATGTTGTTGCCGGATTCGGAGACGGGCGCGCCGAGAACCACGCGGTCGCCGTGCGCGGCGGCGCTGGTCGGGTTGCTATGGTCGGCCAGCCAGAGGTGCCCGGCCCAGGGGGTGCCGCCCTCGGGGGCGTAGAAATAGTTGAGGAAGCGCGGCGTGATCCCGGGATGGGAAATCGCGCGCCAGCGGTAGTCTCCGGGAGAGACGAGCATGCCGTCGTCGTCGAGGCCGTCCCAGACCAGCTCGTGCTCGCCGGCCGCGTAGGCCTGGCCGGAGACGAGATTTCGCACGCGGCGGCCGTCCCGGTTTTCGATCACCACGGAGGCCTTGCCGTCGATGGGTTGGTGGAGCGTGAACGCGATCCGCTTCGCGAGGCGCGCCTGCGCGGCCTGGTGCTCGGTCAGGCTGAAGACACCCCACGCCGAGGCGTCGCGCCCGATCCCGCGATGCGGCGCCCAAGTGGGCGGCGTGAAGAAGTTTTGCCTCTGCACCGAGCGCCCCCGCGCATCGACCCACTCGACCGACAAGGCCCGGCGGAAACGGGCGTCCTCGGGCGAATCAAAGCGGACTTCGGGCAACGTGAAGGTGTGCAGCCAGGTCGCGCCGCGCTTCTCCACCTTGGCCCGGCTTTGGTCGAGCACCGCGGTCTGGCGCGCGGAGATGCCGAGGCCGATCCGCGGCGGGGGAGCGCCGGGCGCGATCTCCGCGACCTCCACCCGCACGGTCAGCGTGGAGCCGTCGTGGTCCACCGCGTAGGCCACCCGCGGCGTCGCGCCGTCGGAGAGGATCGTGAACGCCGGATCGGCGAGGAGAGCGGCGGAGCACGACAAGAGCCCGATCAGGGCGCGAAAAAACGGGGGCGAGCGAAACATGGCGGCGAGGTCTCGGGGTTAACGGAAAGCGGGTAGCCGGGGCGGGGTCGATTCAAGGCGAGCGCACGAACCAGCACACCGCAAAGGGCGGCAGCGACACGTCGCCCAAGGCCGGACGCGAGTCGGCGATCGCGTCGCGCCACGCGCCCTCGGGCAGGCGCACGGCGGCGGTGGCGGAGGCGACGTTGTGACAGGCGAGCACGGTCTGGCCGGTCGCGGCGTCGCGCCGCAGCACGGCGAACACGGACGGGCCGAGGTCGGGGATCTCCTGCGCGGCGTCCGGATGAAAGGCCGGCAAGGTCGCGCGCAGGTCCAGCAGGCGCTTGATCCGGGCGAGCACGCGGGCGCGCAGGCCGCCAGGATCGGCCAGCTCGCGCTCGAGCGCGGCGACGTCGAAGGAGGAGCGGTTGATGCTCCGCGCCCGGCCGGTCGAGACGACGAGCGCCTGGTCGTTGCGCGTGCCGAGCATCGCGGGCAGATAAAAGGCCGGCACGCCCATCAACGCCATCGGCACGGCCTGCGAGAGCACGAAGCGGTCGATCTGCTCGTCGAGCGGACGCGCGGCGGCCGGGTCGTTGAGCGCGTCGAAGTAGGTCACGTTGAGCTCATAGAAGGAGACGGAGCCGTCGGCGTTTCGCTTGCCGGTGATGTCGCCGCCGTGGCGCCTCGCGAGGTCGCAGAGTTCCTGGCGCTGCACCTCGGTCAGGATGCCCTCGGTCGGACGCATGCCGATGCCGTCGTGCGTCGCCGTGATGTTGAGATAGGTCGCGCGCGGGCCGATGTAGTCGAGCGTGGCGGCCCAGCGGGTGAGCACGCTCGCGTCGCCCGAGTGGAGCGCCCAGAGCAGCAGCGGAGGCAGCGAGAAGTTGTAGATGATCTGGGCCTCGTCGCCGCGCTCGCCGAAGTAGCTGACGTTCTCCTTGTGCGGGACATTGGTCTCGGTGAGCAGCAGCAGATGCGGCGCGGCGAGGTCGAGGAGATCGCGCCAGAGCTTGATGATCTCGTGCGTCTGCGGGAGGTGCGCGCAGGAGGTGCCCAGCTCCTTCCAAAGGTAGGGGATCGCGTCGAGCCGCAGCATCGACGCGCCGCGGACGGCGTAGAAGAGCAACACGTCCGTCACCTCGACGAGCACGGCGGGATTGCGGAAGTTGAGGTCAACCTGGTCGGCCGAAAACGTCGTCCAGAGCCACTCGACGCCGCGCACGGTCTCGAAGGGATGCAGCAGCGGAAGATTCCGCGTGCGCAGCACCGAGGAGGTGTCGGTGCCCTCGGGGATAGCGACCGCGAAATCCGCGCGCGCCGGATCGCCGGAGCAATGTCCCTTCACATAGTCGCTGTGCTGCGAGACGTGGTTGACCACCGCGTCGAAGACCAGGCGGTAGTCGGCGGCGAGCGCCTCGACATCGTCCCAGTCGCCGAGGTCTTCGCGGACCTTGCGGTAGTCGATCACGGAAAACCCGTCGTCGCTTGAAAACGGAAAGTGCGGCAGCAGGTGCACCAGGCTCACGGAAGAGCCCAGATGTTTGCGCAAAAACGCACCCAGCGCGCGGAGCGGCATTTGGCCGGCCTCACGAATCGTGTCGCCATAGGTGATGAGCATGGCGTCCCGCTCCGACCACCCCTCGGCGCGCGCGGGCGGCATCTCCGCGCGCCGGGTCAGCGCGAGCGCGATCAACGCGTCGGCCAGCGGGCCGCCGGTCTCGCGACCATAAACAAGCGCCACCCGCGCCCGGACGGAGGCCACGATCTCGGCCTCGGAGCGAAGATGCGGCGACGGGGTCGCGATGGTTTCGGTTGATTGAAGAACGTTCATGAAAAAAATCGCTTCGTGCCTACTCGACGCGCACGCGCCACGGGAGCGGCCCCTCGGGATCACGGCGCACCACGCCAAACCAGCGGGTGTTCCAAGGGTGGCCGTTCTCGGCCCACATCAAACGGGTTACCCGGTCGTCCGCGTGGCGATGCGCCCAGACGATCGACGCGCCGAGATCGCCCCCGGCCGGCCACGCGTCCGCGCCCATCAGGGCGTAGGGCACGAAC
Source organism: Verrucomicrobiota bacterium (assembly GCA_030605125.1). Lineage (GTDB taxonomy): Bacteria > Verrucomicrobiota > Verrucomicrobiia > Opitutales > Opitutaceae > IMCC26134_A. Next base: position 64,297 of record JAUWBD010000001.1, read on the forward strand.
AGTTCTCCTTCGAACTCGCCCGGGCCGATCCGCCGCCAACGGCCCGTCAGACCCGGCACGCCGGACGGCGAGGAATCGCCCGCCCGCAGCGCGAGCAGGCCGTCGTCCCGCAGGCGTCCGTCGATCCAGAAATACGGCCCGACCGTGCCCAGTTCATCCGAGGGGCGCGGGTCGAAATAGAGCGTGAACGTATCCCGCTCGATCTCTCCGGTCGCGCGAAAGGCGACCCCCACCCCGTCGCGTCCGGCCCGGAAGGCCCAGTGAAGATAACACTCCCGCCGCTCCGCGCGGTGGTCGGCCGGTCCGCGCGTCCACCGCGCCTGCACGGGCTCGCCAACCGGCACCCAACGCGCCCCGACCCATTCCGCGAGATCGCCGTCGGCCTCGATATCGCCCGAGGCGGCGGCGGCAAAGCGCACGTAGGCCAGCTCGGCACCGAGTCCGAGCGAGCCCTCGCCGCTCGCGATGGTCTCGGATATTGGCACGCGGCCAAGCTCGGAATCCTCGGGCCACGCGACCGTGGTCTCGCGCACGCCTCCGCCGGTCTCGAAGCGCGCGACGGCGCGCGGCGCGGCGACTACCACCCGCTCGCGCAGCCAACGCGCGTCGGGCCGAAGCGGAGCCGCGAACGCGAAAGCCCGTGAGCCATCGCCGTGATAGTCCACCGCCTGCAGGTGGAGAAATAGACCAGGACGGGCCGTCTCCGGCCACACGAAGACCAGCTCGCCCGTTTCCCCTATGTCGAGGGCGTAGCCCAGCCGTTCATGTCTTTCGTCCTGGGTAAATGGATACAGCGCCAGGCTGCCCGCGCGGGCCCGGCCGGAGGCGTTTTTCAAACGAAGCCGCGAAACCAGCCGTCCGTCCGCGCCGCCCTCGGTCATGGCGGTGACTTGCAAAGCGGGCGCCGGCGCGCGACCGCCGATGGTATCGAAGACCGCCCGCGCGATGCGCGCGTGCCCGGCCGCGTTGGGATGGATCGTATCGCCTCGCCCGCCGGTCTCGACCAGCGTCGTGAACGGCTTCGAATAATGCGCGGGGAAAAGCGGCCACATCGCGCGGGCCGCCGCCTGCAAGTCGGCGCCGCCCTCGCCCCAGATCGCGTCGAAGGTCGGCGCGACCGGCGCGTCGAGTTCGCGGCCCAGCTCACGCAGCGCGGCCGCGAAGACGACCGTGCGGAAGATCGACGCCTCCGGCGGCGGCGGAGCTTTGTCGGTCGGCAGGGGCGTGATGTTGATGTGCGGCGTGGGCTCGAGCAGGACGACGTCCGCGCCCTGCGCCCGCAGTCGCTCCACCAGCCAGCGCGTCTGTTCCAGGTAGGCGGCTAGCGGCGAACCCGCCGCCTGATCGTTGAGCCCAAACAGGATCAAGGCCAGATCGGCCCCGGCCGGCGCGATGTCCCGCTCCCAACGGCGCACGGCGGCGTCCACGCTTCGTCCGGCAAAGGCGGCGCGCTCGACGCGGATCGACGCGGTGACCGTCGCTCGTGTGAGCAGACCCGCGAGAATCTCCGGATACGGCCCGGTCGCGGTCACCGAATCGCCAATGGCAAGCAGGGTGAAGGGCTCTCCTCGCAGCAACTTCTCCCCGCCTCGCGGGAGGGCGCGGCGAAGGGCGACGAGGTCGATGCTTGCCTCCTCCGCCGTGAGCGTGAGCCGGTCCTCGACCGCCTCCATCCGCCCCGGCTCGCTCCAATTGATCGCGCCGAGCACGGGCCGGAGAATAGTCGGCCCGGCCACGAACAAAAAAAACAGAAGCACGCTGCGCATCATAAGGGGAAATCCAAGCGGTGAACCGCCTCGGGGTGCCTGTAGAGTCCCCAGCGTGCTCGTCCGGACAAGACGAGGCTCCGTGTATGGATTGTGTCTGCGCGCGCCGCCCGCCGCGCCGGAACTACCATGCCGCTCCGCCGACTTCGTTGACCCGCCACCCCGTGACTCTGCGGACAGGGCAAGCAACGGGCACGCCCGCGCTGTATCTATTCTGTGCCGCTCCTCAAGGCGCGCCCGCTCCCGCATAGGGTGAATCCACCGAAGTTTCCGCCGCAGCTCCCCCCGCCTACCCCGACATGACTGCCCTTTCGTCCACCCGACCCCGCCCTTCACGAGTCTCCTCCGCCGCGCTCACCGCGGTCGTCGCGCTGCTCGCCGCAGGGTCCCTGACGAGCCACGCGCAGGCCGCGGAAGTGCGTATGTCCGCCTCCGCCACCGGCGCCGCCACCTGGCGCGCGGCGGGCAACTGGAGCACGCGCACCGTGCCCACGATCCACGACGACCTCATCTTCGATTACTCCAACTCCACGACGGTCGTCTCCATGGCGCTTCATACCGCGCCAAACGATACCTTCGTCGCCCGCAGCCTCACCTTCGGCTCGGCCTCGGGCCCGGCGCTCGAGGCGTTTTCGCTGCTCAACGGCAACAGCGGCCAAACCCCGCGAACCCTCACGCTGGCCACCGGCGCGATCACCGTCGCCACTCAGGTCAAAGGCCCCCAATCGATCTTGTCGAACCATGGCGTGATGACCTTGGTCGCCGCCGACGCCTCGTTTGAGATAAACAACCTCTCCGCTCAACCGCTCGGCATCCAGGCCAACCTGTCCGACGAAGCGGCCGGCACCTCCCTCACCCTCGGCGGCACCGGATTGATCAGCCTCGACCGCCCCAACACCTTCGCCGGCACCACCACGCTCCTCTCCGGCGCGCACGTTCGCCTCGGCCATCCCGCCGCGCTCGGCGCGAGCGCTTCCGTCGCCATCGCCCCGGGGGCCGCGCTCGATCTGGCCAACACCAGCGATACGGCCATCGCCGGCCTGAACGACCACAACGGCGGCGGCGGCGTCGTCACCCGCTCGGCCGCCAGCGCCGCCCGCACGCTCGTGCTCAACGGCCCCGGCACCTACTCCTTCGGCGGCGTCCTTCAAACCCACGGCACCGCCCACAACCGCAACTTTCAGCTGCGGATCGAGGGCGGCGGCACCCATCGTTTTTCCGGCGCCAGCACCCACGGCGGCACCACCACCGTGCTCGACGGCACCCTCGTCGTCGCCAACACCATCGGGTCCGCCACCGGCTCCGGTGCCGTGAATCTCGGGCCGAAGGGCAGGCTCGCCGGCAACGGCGTCATCACCGGCACCGTCAACACCGATCCGGGCGGCGGCACCGCCCGCGTCACCCCAGGCGAAAACGGCCCCGGCGTCCTCACCTTGGGCGGGCTGAATTTCGGCGACAGCGGCCAGGGGGCCCTCTTCACCTTCGCCCTCGGCACCGAGTCCAGCCGCATTCACGTGACCGGCAACATCCGCGGCACGCCGACCGACGGCTCGCTCGTGCTCGACTTCACCGAAGCCGGCGTCATCGCCCCCGGTCGGCCCTACACGCTCGTCACTTGGGAAGGGACCGCCCTCAACCTGAGCCCGGGCAAGTTCGTGCTCGGCGACGACAGCACCGCCGCCGGCTATGTATTGGATCGCAACTACGGCCGTGGCGGCTGGCGCCTCGACCAATCCGGCAAGGCGCTGAGCGTGCGCTTCTCCGCCACCCCCACCCGCTGAGCGCTCGCCCTCCCCCTTTTCCCGCTTTCTTCGCGAATCCTCGCCCCACTTCCCGGCCACCGGTCGGGCCCTCCCGGTCCAGCTCAACACCACCCAACACCCTACCCTCGATGAAATCACGCAACCTCGGCGCCCTCGCATTGGTCGGCTGCACGCTCTCCTATGCGCAAACCACCTACGACATCAACGCCAACGGCACCTGGATAACGCCCGGCACCTGGAGCCCCGCCTCCGGTGCCGCCGGCCCGCTCGCCGCCGATCACATCAACATCACCGGCATCACCGCCAATCGCACGGTTTCCCTTCCCGGTGGCCAAACCAACGGCGATACCGCCGGCACCTACACGATCACCAGCCTAAGCTTTGACCATGACACCTACACCGCATCCTTCGTGGGCGAAAGCAACAGTGGGAACCCTACGCTGAATATCATCGGTGATCTGACGAAAGATGGCGCCGCCAGCCTCTTCTTCCAGAATCGCCCATCGGCCAATCTCGGCATTTCCGTCGGCGGAAACTTGCTGGTTTCCGAGGGGCTGTTGGACTTTGGCGTCACCGGCAACCATGGGTTGCGCGTCTTGACCGTCGCCGGCTCGACCACCGTCCGTTCCGGTGCGGAGATACGGCTTTCGGCTCTGGCCACGACCTCTTTCGGCACCACTACGATAGACTCCGGCGGTGCGATTTCCGTTCGTGCCTCTGGCAATCGAACCTTTAATTTCAACGGTCTTTCCGGCGCGGGCGCTTTGAACGTGACCAACAGCGACACGAGCAATGCGCGCACCCACACGGTGGACTTCACGCCCGCCGCCGGCTCCCACCAATTTTCCGGCGCTATCACCGGCTCGGCCGTCGGCACCGGCGCGCTCACCCTCGCGATTTCCAAATCCGGCGCCGGACACCAGGCGCTCACCGGTGCGATCACCGGCCTGAACGGCCTCGTCACCGTCAACGCCGGCGTGCTCGAGTTCGGCGGCTCCAGCTCGCTCACCACCGGCAACACCCACCTCGCCGGCGGCATCCTCGGCCTCGGCAATAGCAACCTCAACCGCAACCTCGGCACCGGCGCCGGCCAGATCCGCCTCACCGCCGCCGGCTCCGGCTTCGCCGCCTACGGCGCAGACCGCACCGTCACGCTCGAGGGCAACGCCGCGCTCTCGTGGGGCCAGACGAACTTCACCCCGGGCTCCAACCTCGCCCTCGGCCACTCCACCGCCACCCACAAGGTCACCCTCACCAACGCCATCAACCTGAACAACAACGCCCGCACCTTCACCGTCGGCGACGGCGCGGCCGCCGTGGACGCCGAGCTCTCCGGCGTCATCAGCGGCACCGGCGCCTCCGCCCTCGTCAAGGCCGGTGACGGCGCGCTCGCCCTCACCGCGGCCAACACCTACGTCAACGGCACCACCATCTCCGCCGGCACCCTGATCGCCGACAACGCCACGGGCTCCGCCACCGGCACCGGCTCGGTCTCGCTCGCGGCCGGCGCCACCCTCGCCGGCGGCGGCACCGTCTCCGGCCTCGTCACCACCGGCGGCGCCACCAGCGTCATTCGCGCCGGCGGCATCACCGACTTCCTCACCCTCTCCGGCGGCCTCAACGCCTCCGCCGGCGCCACCTTCGACGCCTCTTTCGGCACCACCTCCACGCGGGTCGATGTCGGCGCCTTCACCGGCAGCGCCTCCTCCGGCGGGCTTATCCTCAACATCGTGCAGAGCGAGGGCGTGCAGACCGGCATCGCCTACACGCTGTTCACCTTCAGCTCCGCGTCCGGGCTCGACTACTCCGACCTCGCGCTCTCCGCGCAGAGCATCGCCGCCGGCTTCACGCTCGACACGTCCTACGGCAACGGCGGCTGGATGATCGACGCCAACAGCGTCCGCGTGCAGTTCTCCTCCACCGTCATTCCCGAGCCGTCCTCCTTCGCCCTGCTCGCGGGCCTCGCCGGCGCCGGCATGGTGCTCACCCGCCGCTCCTCGCGCAGAAGCTAAACCGAAAAACCGTCGCGCGCCCCGCGCCCGTTCCACCTCCCTCGCTCCGCGACCTCGCGTCGCGGAGCCTTTCTTTTCCTCCATGTTCACCCTGCCCCGCCTGCTCGCTCTTGCCGCCCTGGCCGCCTCCGCCGCCCTGGCCAGCCCCTACGATGTCGCGCCGCTCGCCCCGGCGCCCACGCTCGACGGCCGCCCGGCGGAGTGGACCTCCCTGCCCGCCCTCGCGCTCTCCGGCGACAGAGGCCCCGCCTCCGTCCGTCTCGCCCACGACTCCACCCACTTCTACGCCTTCGTTGAAGTCGCCGACCCCAGCCCGCTGCGCAACTCCGCCGCCCAGCCCCAAGAGATGCTCAAGGGCGGCGACGCCGTCGCCCTCTACTTCAACCACCCCGACACCGGCCCCCAGCGCGTCATCCTCGGCAAGCTCGAAGGCGAGACGCTCATCTACGTCCACCGCCCGCGTTCGGAAGTTAAACAGCCGCACGTCTTCAGCTCTCCCGTCGGCTCCGTCGCCTTCGACTACGTCGGCCCGCTCGCCGACGCCCGCGCCGCCTTCCACACCACCCGCGAAGGCTACTCGGCCGAGATCGCGTTGCCCTGGAGTTCCCTCGGCTTCCGCTCTCCGCCCGCCGCGTTCGGCTTCGATCTTCAGGTCATCTACTCCGATCCGGCCGGCTCCCACAACGTCGGCTTCGCCTGGCTCCACGCCACCAACAGCCCCGGCCACACCGTCGAAGATCTCCCCTCCGAGGCCGCCCTCTACCCCGACACCTGGGGTCGCGCCGTTCTCGCCGACGGTGTCGCCCGCGCCGGCAGCGCCCCGCTCCCGTCCGCTCCCCAAGCGCCCGCCCCGGCCGCGGGCGAGACCATCGTCCTCGATCTCCCCCGCGAGGGACGCCTCACCGTCAACATCCTCGACCGAGACGGCTGGATTCTTCGCGAACTCGTTCTCGCCGAGAAAAAGAAAGCCGGCCGCCACGAGATCCGCTGGGATGGCCGCGACCGCTACGGCGACCTGCTCCCGCCCGGCGACTACCGCTGGAAAGCCATCCTCTTCGACGGCATGGGCACCCGTTTCGCCGGCTCCGTCGGCAACTCCGCCCGCCCGCCCTTTCGCACCGCGGACGGACGCGGCTCGCTCGGCGGGCAACACGGCCCGCAGGGCGTCGTCGCCGCCGACTCCGGCGGCGTGTATATCGGAGGCGGCCTGCAGGAGGGCGAACCGTCCTTCCGCAAGATCGACCCCAAGACCGGCGTCTCCCTCTGGAAACGCGGCCCCGGCGGCTTCCAAGGCGTGATCGCTGTCGCCGCCGACGAAGGCTTCACCGCCCTCATCAGCACCAAAGGTCGCAACCCTCACCGCACCGCCGCGCTCGCCCTCGTCAACCCCGACAGCGGCTCCACGCTCCGCATCGGCTCGCGCACCGAGATCGACCTCGACGACATCCCTTCCGGCCGGCCCGAGGTGCCCGGCCTCGTCATCGCCGGCGGCCGCGCCATCTACAGCAACACCGCCGCGAAGAATCTCGGCGTCATCCGCCTCGCCGACGGCCAACGCCTCCCCTCCATCCCGCTCGACGCCTCCGGCCTGGCCCGGCTCGACGAGCACACCCTGCTCGCCTGCGTCGGCACGAGCATCGTCCGCCTCGACCTCCGCACCGGCGCCACCACGCCCGTCGTCACCGGCCTCGCCGCTCCGCGCGCCATCGCCGTCGAGCCCGGCACCGGCAACGTCTTCGTCAGCGACCTCGGCGACAGCCAGCAGATCAAGAAATTCACCCGCGACGGCAAACCGCTCGCCACCTTCGGCCCGGCCGGTGGCAAACCCCGCTCCATGCCGGTTTACGATCCCATGGCTTTCCGCGAGGTCACCGGCCTCGCCTTCGCCGCCGATGGCACCCTCTGGATGAAAGAGACCCACCACACGCCGAAGCGTTTCGTCCGCATCACCGCCGACGGCAAATGGATCGAGGACTTCTGCGGCCCCGTCGCCTACAACGTCTTCGGCCCCGACCTCGACGACGTATCCACGATCTACTACAACCCGTCGCCAAAGACCTCCTCCGTCTTCATCGAGACCCGGGTGGACTACGCCGGCTACGCCGCCGACCCCGCCCGCCCCGGCAACTGGAAGATCACCGCCCTCCACGACCTCGCGCTCGGCGCCGACGGCGAGAGCGCCAACCCGCTTCTCGAGGAGGTGGCGAAAAACGGCTACGGCCACGTCATCGCCTTCAAGGCCGAGGGCGGCCGCCGCTTCCTCTTCCGCCTCTCCAAGTTCAACCGCGCCTCCGCCCCCGATGGCGCCGGCCTCTGGGTCTGGGAAAAGGACCGCTGGCTGCCCTTCGCCTTTCTCAGCGCCGACGAGAAGCGCGGCGGCCTCTCCTGGCGCGACCTGAACGGCGACGGCCTCGTGCAGGAAAACGAGCGCTTCGCCCCCGCCGCCTACGATCGCTTTGCCTGGATCGACCGCGACCTCTCCCTCCACGGCACGCAGGGCCGCCACCGCCCCGCCAAGATCGATGCCGCCGGGCTCCCGGTCTTTGCCGACGGCACTTTCACGCCCTACGCCGCCCCGGGCGAACCCGCGCTCCAAGGCTCCAACGTCTTCGTCTCCCACCAGCGGGACGGCGCGGTTTACTACGCGATCAACCACGGCCCGCACCGCCACAACAGCTTCTGGGACCGCGCCACGGAGAACCGCGTGGTCAAGATCGCCGACGGCAAGGTCCAGTGGATCACCGGCCGCAACGATCCGCGCGACCACTTCACGAGCTTCAGCACGATGTCCGGCATCGCCGGCGTGGTGGACGACATCCTACTCGTGCATAACGTCGAGCCTTCCACCTTCATCGGCTACACCACCGACGGCATGCTCCTCGGCAACGTCGCCGCCGACCCCGACGGCTCCAAGCCCGGCGTCGGCGGCACCGCCATCTACATCGAGCACTTCACCGGCCTCTTCCTGAAAGACGAACCGACCGGACGCCGCCTGCTCTTTTACGTCGTCAGCGGCGACGACCGCGTCGTCGAGGTCACCGGCCCAGGCCGCGTCGAGCGTTTCGAGGGCGCCCTCTCGCTGGCCGCCGCCAGCCGCCCGTCGGCGTCCCGCATCGCCATTCCCTACGCCAAGATCTTCGCCGGCAACGCCCGCGGCCTCGGTATCGACGGAGAGGATACGGAGTGGAACCCCTCCATTCCGCGCCACACCCTGTCCGATGCGGGCGCGCCCGTCGCCGACCTGCGGCTGCGCCGCGACGGCGGCGCCCTCCACGTGATCGCCGACATCCTCTCTCCCGCTCCGCTCCAGGCGGGCGAAGGGCTGGACATCGCCTTCGCCCGCTCCGAGCAGGCGCCCCCGGTCGTGATCTCCCTCCGTGCCGACGGCAAGAAGCCCGGCCCCCGCTCCACCTGGTCCGGCACCGCCACCATCACGCGCGGCGGAAAAAGCGAGAAGGCCCCCGGGATCGAAATCGCCACGACCCGCCGCTGGCGCGATCTCGGCTACCGGATCGAGGCCTCCATCCCGCTCTCTCTTCTGCCCGAGTTCACCGAACCCGTCTCCCAAACCTTCCGCCGGGCCAACGCCACCGCGCCCCAGAGCCGCACTGGCACCACCGGCGACGTCACCGAGATACTGCCGGACCTGCGTGCCCCGCTCTTCGGCAACCTCCGCGTGATTCGCGTGATCGGCGGTGAACCTACGACCGCGCGCCTCGCCCCCACAGGCCTGGTGCCGACCGACCTGCAGGCCGCTCCCTAGTGACCCGAGCTCCCATGGCCCGATCAAGCCGCGGCTCCTGATAGTGTTTCCATTGTGTCATGCTGGGCCGCCGCGCCGCAAATCCGCATCGTTTGCGTCAACCCGGCCCCTCCCCCGCTTGATCCGGCGGCCTTCCTCTACCCCCATGAATCGCCTCCCTCCTGCGCGCGGCTTCGCGCTGATCGTCACCATCGTGCTGGTCGCGATGCTGGTGTTGGTGCTGGTCGGTCTGGCCACCTTTACCCGGGTCGAGACGACCGTGGCCGCCAACTCGCAGACGCAGCAGCAGGCGCGGCAAAACGCGCTGATGGCCATGAACGTCGCGATCGGCCAGCTTCAGAAACACGCCGGCCCGGACCAACGCGTCACCACCACCGCCGACCTGGTCGCCTCCACCGACAAGTCCGGCAACGCCACGCCCGCCGCCCTCTATCCCGCGCAGGCGCCGCGCATCGCCGTGCAGCCCGGTGCCCGCCACTGGACCGCCGCCTGGGGCAACAACGAGCAAAACATTGGCTACAACCTGCGCCCCGACCAAATCCCGCCCACCGCCGGCAACCGCCGTGGCGTCACCCCCGCCCTGCTCAACTGGCTCGTCAGCGGCAACGAATCCGCCGCCTTCTCCGCCAGCGGCACCCTCGGCGGCGTAACCGCCGGCTCCGGCCTGTCCTTCCGCCCCGACGATCCTGTCGATTTGTCCGATCCGTCCAACCCCACGATCAACGGCTCCGCCGCCGTCCTCCTCGTGGGGCCCAACTCCGTCGGCACTCATGCCGCCGCCGCCCAGGACTACGTCGTCGCTCCTCTGGTCGAAATCAGCGCCGAGGTCCCCGGCCTCGCCGCAGCGGCCCCCATCGGCCGCTACGCCTGGTGGGTCGGCGACGAGGGCGTGAAAGCCCGCGTGAATCTCCAAAACGGCTACCAGCAAAGCGGCCAGTCATCCGACCAGATCCACAGCTTCCTCACGGCGCAGCGCTCCGGCGTGGAGTTCACGGATTTCACCGCTCCCGGTGCCACCCCGGCCACGCCGCTCGGCTCCGCCTACGACTTTACCTCGCCCGCCCTCGGAAAAATCCTGTCCGGCCCTCAGCTCCCCTTCCTCGCCGCCGACAACACCGCCCGCGACCGCCTCTCCGACGCCGTCAAACACCGCTTCCACGACCTCACCCTCCACTCCCGCGGCGTCCTCTCCGACACCTACGCCGGTGGCCTCAAAAAGGACCTCACCGCCGACATCGCCGACACCTCCTCCAACTTCTCCTACCGCCCGGCCGACAACGCGCCGGTCTTCACGCCCCTTTCCGGCGCCGAGGCCTACCTCCCCACCTGGGGCCACTTCCGCACCTGGGCCCGCACCCATCCCGGTATGGGCGGCGAGATCGCCCCGACGCCCGCCTCCGACACCGCGGCCGGCATCGGCCCGGTCCTCCAGTATTCGGCCCTCGGATACGACCTGCGGGTGCATTCGGACCGCTCGGTTCGCGTCGCCGTCTTCCCCGTCGTCGCGCTCTACAACCCCTACCCGGTCGCCATCGCGGCCGCCCGCTACGATTTCGGCTTCAAGCTCACCGCCAACGCCCGCATGACCATCCAGACCGCCGCCCGCGGCGACCCGATCAACTGGGTCCGTCGGGGCGAAATCGACTGGGGCGTCCCCGAAATCCGCCCCGACAACTCCACCGGCACGCAAAGCAACGACTTCGTCTTCACGGTGGACGGACAGACCATCCCTCCCGGCGAGTCCCACATCTATTACCTCGCCGACAGCGCGTCCGGAAATCCCTACAGCCCCGGCTTGGTCCTCACCCGCGCCCCCGCCGGCGAAACGGCCAACCCGCTGAACTACGTTTACCTCCCCGGCACCCTCGTCCTCGACGCGGAGGTGATCATCACCGACCCCGCTCCCAGCGCCGAGGATCCGAACCCGACGCCGACCTCCCACCTGCTCCGCGTCCTGACCACCCAGACCGGCGACAGCCCGGGCACCACCAGCAGCCAGTGGGGCCAAGGCAACGCCCCCTTCGCCACGGTCACCCTCGCCCGCGAAGGCGGAGTCAACAACTCCGCCGCGTGGTTCCAGCGCAGCCGCGTGTTCACCGGCATCTCGGGTGTCGCCCGCTCCCAGCTCCTGAAGTTCGACAACGATATTCAGCCCGCCAACTTCACCATGGCCACGGCCGACCCGCTGTTCCGCATCTCCAAAACGGAAAACTGGGCGGACGAGACGCAAGGCCCCCGCGGCGCGCTCCGTTTCTCCGTGCGCAACACCAGCAGCGGCGACTACAACGCCGCCGACCGCACCGGCATGCCGCAGATCTCGACCATCTGGCTCCGCCACTCGAATTTCCGCGCCCCCTACGGCCAGCTGAGTTCCAGCGAGGCGAACGCCCCCCGCACCCTCAACCGCCGCGGCAACATGATCGCCGGCGCCACCTTGGCCAACGACAGCGTCTCGACGCGCAACGTCATCCTGTTCCCCCGCGCCCACGAGTTCGCCCTCGGCATGGCCGGCACGCTCGATGCCGGCAACCCCGCCCGCCTCGCCACCTTCTTCGACATCCTCGAGGGGCCCGAGTCGCTTCTCTCCCTCGGCCAGCTCCAGCACGTGCCCTGGGCCCGCTACTCCTTCCACACCAGCTACCCCTTCGCCAACTCGATGGCCGAGCTGCGCATCCCGCGCCCCACCCACTACCGGACCAACAATGTCGCCCGCCCGGAAACCACCCCCGCGGTGACCGACCCCACCTACGATCTCTCCTGGCACCTCAACCGCGCGATCTGGGATCGCTACTTCCTCTCCACCGCGCCCGCCTCGCTCACCCAGGCCGCCATCGATTCCGGCGCTCCCTTGCCCAACTCCCGGCTCCGCTACTTCGCCACCGGCGGCGCGACCTCGCCCCAGCTCGCCCACGTGCGGCACAGCTCCTCCGCCCCGGGCTCGGCCTACGACCGCGCCGCCGCCAACCTGCTCAACGCCGGCGCCTTCAACATCAACTCCACCTCGGAACAGGCCTGGCGCGCCGTGCTCTCCGGCACCCGCGGAATTCCGCAGGACAACGCGTATTCATTTTCCGGCGACAACGTGGACGAGATCATCCCCTTCGCCCGCTTCTCGCGGTCCCTGCGTCGCGATGTTTCCCCCACCGGCCTCTACCCCGCCGTGGACACCACCATGGTCATCGACACCGCCAACTTCGCCCGCAGCTTCTATCACGGCAACCGGGGCCTCCGCCTTCCCGATATCCGCAACACCGCGTCCACGAATGACAGCGCGGAAAACCTCGTCCGCGAGCTCGCCCGCACCATGGTCGCCCAAGTCCGCACCCGCGGCCCCTTCCTCTCCCTCGCCGATTTCGTCAACCGCTCCATGTCCGACACGCCCCACGAGCTCGGCATCAAGGGCGCGCTCCAATCCGCGATCGACAACATGGCGTCCTCCCAGGCCAACCCCTTCGAGCAATGGCGCACCGCGTCGAATCTGGCCCTATCCCATAACTCCTACTACCAAAACGACGTCAGCGCCTACGCCTATCCGGATTGGGACCCCGAGCACTTCATCGGCGGCACCATCGCCACCCTCCAAGACAACCCCGAACGCAGCGCCTTCCGCCTCCAATACGCCCACGCCCCGAAATACCTCACCCAGGCCGACGTGCTCTCGACCATCGGCCCCGCGCTCTCCGCCCGCTCCGACACCTTCACCATCCGCAGCTACGGCGAGGTCCTCGATCCCGTGAACTCCACCGCGGACAACCCCGTCGTCATCGGCCGCGCCTGGTGCGAGGCCGTCGTGCAACGTGTGCCTGACTACGTCGGAGGCGAAGCACCCGAGACCTCGCTCGCCGATCTGCCCGCCGCCTCTCCCAGCCGCACCTTCGGCCGCCAGTTCCGCATCGTGTCATTCCGTTGGCTATCCCCATCCGACCTATGAAACCATTTCTCTGCGTCGCCCTTGCGCTGGCGTTCGCCTTTGTCGCCCGGCTCGACGCGCAAACCGCGACCGCCCGCTCCTTCCGCGTCGTCACCACGGTCGGGGCGATCAGCGATCTCAAGTTCGACCGCGGCCCGCGCGATACCGTCTCGCTCCTCATCCGCAGCACGCTCTCCGATCCCATCCTGCTCTCCGGCGCCCGCACCGTGGAGCTCTACCGCGAGATTCCGCCGCCTCCCGGCAGCCCGCCCGACGCCCAACCCACCCGCCAGACCGTGGTCACGCTCGTCTTCCCCGAATCGATGCGCCGCGCGATCGCCGTCGTCGCCCCCACCTCCCCGACCACCTACGGTGCGATGGTATTTGACGACGACCACGACACGCACCCCGCCGGCACGCTCAAGGTCTTCAACCTCTCCGCGATGAACGCCGCCCTGAAGGTCGGGCGCGAGGTCCGCTCCATCCCGGCCGGCCAGACCGCGCTCGCCCCCTACCCTCCGGGAAAAACGCTCATCCAACTCGCCGTGCAACGCGGCGACAGCTGGCCCATCGCGATGGACAAAGGCCGCATCTCCCGTCCCAACCTCCGCGCCTACCTTTTCGTCTTCAACTATCGCCACGATCCCTCGCTCCACGACGAAGGCCCCCCGCCGCCCGCTCTCGTCCGCTTCCACACCGAAAGCGTTCCGTCCCCCGAAGCCAAAGGGCTGGCCCTGCTGCGCTGAGTTCGGCCGCCTCTTCCATGAACATCCTCCGCCTCCGCCGTCTGTTTTTTGTCGTGTCGTTTTCCCTCGCCGCCGCCGCGACGACGCTCGCCGCTCCGACCGTCACCGACTTCCACGCCCGCGCCGAGCAACGCGAACCGCTCTCCGTCGTCTTCTTCGGCGGCTCCATCACCTGGGGCGCCAACGCCTCCGACCCGCAGCGCACCAGCTATCGCGGCCGCATGATGACTTGGCTGCGCGAAAAATACCCGCGCACGCCCATCACCTTTCACGACGCCGCCATCGGCGGCACCGGCTCCCAGCTCGGCATGCATCGCCTCGAGCGCGACGTCCTCGCCCACCGGCCCGACCTCGTCTTCCTCGACTTCACCGTCAACGACAACGCCGAGGGCACCGACCTCCCCCCGCTCGCCTCCTACGAACACATCGTCCGCCGCCTGCTCGCCGACGACATCGCCGTCATGCCCGTGCTCATGGCCTTCCGCGGACACGTCGATAAACCCGACCTCCCCCTCCCGCCCCGCCACCAAGCCCACCTCAAGATCGCCGCCGCCTACGGCCTCCCCGCCGCCAACACCATCGAGCACGTTCGCGCCGCCATCGTCCGCGAAAGCCTCGATCCCCGCCGCGATCTCTGGAACATCGGGGGCGACGCCGCCCACCCCGGCGACGAAGGCTACCGGCTCCTCTTCGAGGCGGTGCGCGATCGCTACGAGGCCGCCCTCGCCGCCCCCATCCCGACGACCATTCCCTCCGAGAGCGTCTTCGAAAACCTCTACAGCAAAACCACCCGCCTCATCCTCGCCGACAATCTCCCCGCCGGCTGGACCCGCCAAAAAACCTACCGCACCGCCCTCTGGTTCGACGGCCTCTCCTCCCGCTGGATGGGCGACGTCGCCACCGCCTCCGCCAAACACAAATCCGGCGCGATCGAGCTGGAGTTCGAAGGCTCGCAAATCGGCTTCTTCGGCGAGCGCAACGGCCTCTCCCCCGCCGTCAAAATATGGATCGACGGCCAGCCCGTCCAGCGCCCCCGCGCCGAACCCGGCGACACCCTCTGGCCCACCGACACCGCCCGCTTCGCCCCGCCCAAAAAAGGCACCGGCAACCTTTTCCTCTGGCAGCTCATCTCCAACACCCTTCCCGAAGGCAAACACACCCTCCGCATCGAACCCGTCTGGGAGGGCGCCGACAAAGACGCCGAGCTTCGCATCGAGAGCATCTGCTTCGCCGGCCGCTAAATCCCTTTTCGTTTCTTTCGTGTGTTTCGTGGCTAAACAAATTTCGCCTTCGTGACCCTGCCCGACCTCCACGCCGCCCTCGCCTCCGGCCACCTCGAGATCGCCCGCCGCATCGGCCGCGCCCTCGTCGCCGACCCCGCGACCCACAGCGCCGACACCGTCCTTGGCCTCCACGACGCCCTCGCCGCGCTCACCGACTTCCGCGAGGCCTCCGCCCTTCTCGACACCCACGCCTCGCTTCTCCGGGCCCGCCCCTTCGACGTCGTCCTCCGCCTCGCCGAGAACGCCCAAACCCTCGCCGCCGAGACCCACTACCGGATCTCCGACGAGGCCGCCGCCGGCCTCACCATCGACGAATACCTCGTCAAATACCGCGCCCTCGCCGACCACCGCTTCGCCGAGGCGATCCGCCTCGCCGACACCCCCGCTCTGGTCGCGCAACTCCAGGCCGCCGCCACCCGCTGCAAACGCAAGCTCCCCGCCCTCCCCGACCCGCCCCCGGCCTCCGCCGAAGTCTCGCCCACCCCGGCCTCCGTATCCGCCGGATCCCTACACGGCCGCCTCGTTCTCCCCGACGGCTCTCCCGCGGCCCAAGTCGTCGTCACCCTCGGCCTCGCACCCGAGATCGTCCACGCCGACCCCGCCACCTACCAATCCGACGAGCCCCACTACCGCCCGAAAATCGGCGAACTGCGCGCCCTCAAAACGACCAGCTCCGCCGACGGCTCCTTCGCCTTCGCCGACGTCCCCGCCGGCACCCACGACTTCCTCGCCGTCACGCTCGACCCTGAGCGCCACGCCATCCCCACGCGCTTCGTCGCGCGCGGCTTGGTCGTCTCCTCCGATCGCGCCACCGATACCGGCCCGCTCACCGTCAACGAATGGCGCAGCGCCCCCGCCGCGCCCTACGCGAGCCCGCATCCCGACATGCTCTCCGCCGACGGCCACACTTGGCGCAAGCTCTCGGATACTCGCCTCCACAACCCGTTCTACTACGAGTTCCGCCGCCAGGCCCTGCGCCTCCCGCTCCCCGCCGGCCTCGATCCCACGACGCACGCGCTTCGCGTCGAGATCACGCCCGGCCGCGCCGAGCCCTTCCAGATCATCGAGCGCGAAGTCCTCCTCTTCACCGGCCTCCCGCAACGCACCAATCTGTCCGTCGCCCTCTTCGCCGCCGACGCCGCGCAACTCCCGGCCCCCTCGCCCGCCGCCGGCGTCACCCTCACCGAGGAATCTGCCGCCGTGTGGCTCCTCGATACCGGCCGCGCCCGCTTCCGCCTCGCCGGCCCCGCCGCCGCGCTCGACGCCGCGCCCATCCTCGCCGTCCAGGGCCCCGACCAACGCTGGCGCGGACAAGGTCGCCTCATCCTCCCCGTCGGCCTCACCGTTTCCTCGCGCGACACCTCCGTCCTCACCCGCGGCCCGCTCTTCGTCGAGCTGCGCACCACGCTCCGCCTCTCCAACGGCGCCGACTACGTATTCACATTTTCCGCACACGCCGGCGAGCCCTTCCTCGGCGTCCGAGAAACCTCGCCCGACGTCCCCGGCGCCGCCTTCGAGTTTTCGCTCGCCGAGTTCTCCGGCGGCCGCGGCTTCCTCCACTGGACGCCCGAAAAGCCCTTCGGCTCCCGCCACTGGTGGAGCTTGGAGAAAAAAGACGCGCTCATCGCCCGTCTGCCCGAGCAGGTCCCGTGGTGGATTCCGCCGCAGGGCTTCGCCTATGCGCTCAGCCCCGACAGCATCCGAGAACGGGACTTCATCGGCGTCATGAGCCTGCGCCGCGGCGAATGGATCGACCGTGAGTTCAACCGTCTCGCCCAGGGCCCGATGGACGCCGACGGCTCCGAAAACCGCGAACTCGACTGGCCCTTCCCCGAGATGGTCGGCTCATCCATCTCCATGATCACCGGCCACACCACGGCAGGCGGCGACGTGTTCTTCCGCTTCGGCTGCTTCGACGGTGAGCGCCAATGGGGCCTCTACGTCGGCGAGGTCGGGGCCAACACCGGCCTCGAAAAAGAAATCGGCCTCGTCCAGCACGCCTACTCCTCGCCGCGCCTCCAGGAGTTCAAGGATTGGCACTTTGACGTGCCCGACGCCCACGCCCGCCCGCACGTCGTCGCCTCGCGCGACTCCCTGCCGCACCTTCGCGCCAAGACCCGCCACCCGCTCCTCGGCAAAGTCTGGGAAAAAATCCGCGCCGGCATCGTCCCCGGTCCCGCCGGCGGGCTCACCTTCGCCGTCGAGGCCGACCCCGTCGTCGCCTGGCGCCGCCGCCTCGAGCTCGTGCGCATCGCCGAGATCCAGGCGCGCAAGGTCCTGCTCGGTCGCGACCGTGGCGACGCCTACTCGCCCGTCATGGGCCGCCCGATCACGCCTTGGGCCGAGGAATACGACCTGCTCGCCGCCTCCGGCGTGTTTGACGCCGAGGAGGAGCGCACCCTGCGCGCCTACTTCATCCTGATGGGCCACATGTTCATGGAGCCTGACTTCATGAACTTCCAGTTCAACGCGCGTAACGCCAACTTCGAGGCCGACCGCACCGACATCGTCGGCGCCGTCGGCCTGGTATTCGACGGCCATCCCGACGCCGATAAGTTCCTCAACCACGTCATCGCGCTGACCAAAAAATCGCTGCTCGTTTACTGCACGCCCGGCAGCGGCAAGTGGTATGAAAACCCCGCCTGCTACTACCTCCAGGCGTCGAAGTGCCGGATGAACCTCGTCTATCACCTGGTGCGCCACGGTCGCATCCGGCTCGACGAGATTCCGCGCCTCAAAGACTTCCTCCGCTGGGGCATCGTGCTGCTTCAGCCCCCCACGCCCGTCGCCTACGCCGTCATGCGCGACGGCGGCGGCGCGGAGGTCTTCGACCGCGTGGAGAAAATCCGCCGCGTCCCGCCCATCGGCGACCACGCCTCCATCGGCCGCTGGATTCCCGAGCACTACGCCACCATCGGCAAACTCTTCCAGGACCTCGACCCCGCCTTCGCCCGCGAACTCACCGACGCCTACTACGCGGCCAACGCCGACGGCTTTCGCCTCGCCACCCGCTACGCCGTCCCCGTCGAACAGATCGGCGAAAACGTGTTTCACGCCGCCAGCGGCGGGGCCAACTTCGGCAACCTCCCGCTCTTCTTCTCCGTCATCGATCCCGAGGACCTGCCCTCGGCCGTCCCGCCTCTCCCGCTCGTCAGCCGCCGCCTCGAAGGTTTCGGCGCCGTCTTCCGCCATCAGGTCAACACCAGCCGCGAGGGCTACGTCCTCCTCAAGCAGGGTCCCGGCGGTTACCGCTACCACCGCACCGAAGGCAGCTTCATCTTCTTCGCCGACGGCCACCCGCTCGTCTATGACGGCGGCGAGGCCGGCGAGACCTGGCGCCACAGCACGCTCTCGTTCCACGATGTCCACATGCCGCTGATGAGCGGCCGCGTCGAACGCTGCTTCGCCACTCCCGCCTTCCACTTCTCGCAAGGCGTGCACCCCGGCGCCGTCGCGCCCGGCAAGCCCGTCTATCTGAGCGACACCTGCGAGCACGAGCTCGTAGAGGAATCCTACCGCCGCTTCCGCCAGGAGCCTCCCGGCGTCGTCCGCTCGCTCGCCTGGCTCGGCGGACGCACGCTCATCGTCCACGACGCCATCGACCTGCCCGCCGAGATTCCCTCGCACTGGCACCTCCAGGTAGTCGGAGACGCCCCTTCCGGCGACGCCGCCTCCGGCTATCTCTTCCCCGGCCGCTTCGGCACCGACCTCCAGGTCCTTTTCCCCGGCCAACAGATCGCCAAGTCTTCCGTCGAATACCTCCCAATCCTCGAATACCACAGCGAGCCGCATCAATGGTTCGGCCAGCAACACCTGCAGGTCTCCACGCCGGGCGCGCGCGATTACCTCGCCGTCCTCCACCCGGTCGGCGATTCCGGCCCCGTATCCGCCGAGGCGATACACCACGCCGGCCGCGTAGTCGGCGCGATCGTGCGCGGCGCGCATGGCGTGGACCGCGTCTGGTTCGGCCGCAAAAACGCCGTCGCCTCGTCCGACGCCGATCACGACTTCTCCGGCTCCGCCGCTTCGCTGCTCCTGCGCGCGGACGGCGAGACCACGCTCTCCCTCATCGGCCCCGGCCGTCTCTCCCACCGTGACCTCGCGCTGGAAAGCACCGGCCCCTCCGCCCTGCTCACCCGCCTGGCCGACGGCTCGTTCCAGCTCCTCGCCGACGGCACGGGCGAGGTCCGCCTGTTCCGCTCCGGCCGCGAACAAGCCTTCACCGTCAACAGCCCCCTCCACCACCTCCTCTCCGCATGAACTGGTTCAACCAAGCCCGCTACGGCATGTTCATCCACTGGGGCCCCTACTCCGCGGGTGGCCGCGGAGAGTGGACCGCCAACCGTGAATTGTATTCCAAAGACGAATACACTGTGGAGTTTGTCGAAAAGTTCACCGCCGAGAACTATGATCCCCGCCGCTGGGTGGCCCTCGCCAAGGAGGCGGGCATGGGCTACCTCGTGCTCACCACCCGCCATCACGACGGCTTCTGCCTCTGGGACACCCATACCACCGACTTCAAGGCCACCCGCATCGGCGCCAAGCGCGACCTTGTGCGCGACTTCGCAGACGCCGTTCGCGAGGCCGGGCTCAAGGTCGGCTTCTACTTCTCGATGGCCGACTGGTTTCACCCCGACTACCCGGGCGCCCACCGCCGCGACTGGCCCGACGCCTGGCCCGACGAAGCCGCGCGCCAACGTTTCGTCGCCTACTACCACGCCCAGCTCGAGGAGCTTATGACCCGCTACGGCCGGATCGACCTCCTCTGGTATGACGGCTGCATCCCCGCGCCCACCGACGGCACCGCCATCAACACCCGCGTCAAGCAGCTCCAGCCCGACATCCTCATCAACAACCGCAACGGCGACCCGCACGATTTCCACAGCTGCGAGCAGGCGATCAAGCCCGCCCCTCCCGGCCACGACTGGGAAGCCTGCATGACGCTCAACGAGAACTGGGGCTTCCACGCCGGCGACCACCAATGGAAAAACGCCCGGGCCGTCGTCCGCATGCTGACCGAGACCGCCCACGGCGCCGGCAACCTCTTGCTCAACGTGGGCCCGCGCGCCGACGGCACCCTCCCTCAGCCCTCGGTGGACATCCTCCGCGAGGCCGGCGCGTGGCTGCGGCGCAACCCCGGTTGGCTGCACGGCTCCGACCGCTGCCCCTTCACTTGGAACAACTGGGGCCGCGTCACGGTGAAGGGCGACCGCATCTACCTGCACATCTTCAACGGCACCGGCCCTCGCCTGCGCCTGGCCGACATCGGCAACCGCGTGCGCTCCGCCCGCCTGCTCGACGGCGGCGCGCCCGTCGCTTTCCGTCAAACCGACGACCTCGTCATCCTCGACGGTCTGCCCTGGCCGCTCGCCGACCCGATCGCCACCACGGTCGTGCTCGAGGTCGAGGGCGCGCCGCGCAGCACCCGCGCGCAGACCTCGTTCTGGATCCCGGAGTGACGCTCACCACACGGCGACTGGTGGGTCAATCGCTCCATCCATCCGGGCGTCTGGACGATGCAGAGGAACCCACGCGCACGGGCAACAACGCGATAGGTCGCCGCGACTAACGCCGGATCTAGTTCATGCTTCCCTGGCGTGCATCTCGGAGTCGCCGGACTTCCGCGTGGCGTCCCAGGCCAAGACCACGCCCGCCTCGCGCAGTCGCGACGCCAGCTCCGGATAGGCCACCGCCTGCACCGCCACGCCGTCGCGGATCGCGAGCGCGGCGGCGTTGGCCGCCGCCTCGCCGAGCGACATAAACACCGGCTCCATGCGAATGGAGCCATAGGCGATGTGCGAGGCCGAGAGGCAGACCGGCACCAGCAGGTTGGCGCATTCCGCCTCCCGCGGCGTGATCGAGCGATAGCTGATCGGATACGGAGTGAAACCGGCCACCTGCACGTCGCCTTCGTTGCGCACATGGCCGTCGGCGTCCACGAAGCGGCGGCAGTTGTGCGAATCCATCGAATACGCGGCCAGCCCCACCGGCTCGGGCGCGAGTCGCGCGCCGGTGCAGTCGTGCTCGGTCATCACGTAGTCGGAGACCATCCGGCGCGCCTCCCGCACGTAGAGCTGGTGGGGCCAGCCGCCGGTCTCGACAAACTCGTCGCGGCACAGCCCCCACTGCGCGTAGGCCTCGCGAATGTCGGGCGGCACGGCCGGGTCGTGTTGGTAAAACCAATACAGGCCCTGCTGGTAGGTCACGTGGGCTTGAAACAGCTTTTCGCGCTCGGCGTGGGTCGCCGCCGCCCAACCGTGGTTTGCGCCGATGAAGTCCGAGGAGACCGCGCCGTGGTTGTTCGTGTCGGTCTTGGTCCGGACGCGCAAACGGTCGAATTTCCTGAACATCTGGCGCCAGCCCGCCGCGAGATAACGGGCGAGCAATTCGTAGCGCGCGCGGTCGTAGCCGGCGGGCTTGGGAAACGGCAGACGATTGGCCGGATCGTCGGTCATGCAGACGCGGAAGTTGTAGGCCTGCAACCGATGGTCGCCCGCGCCGGGCACCGGCAGCCCCGTCTCGATTCCGGCCAGGAGTCCGCTCGCGGGATCGCCGGGCGTCACGTAGGGCGAGACGGGAAATTCGAACTGGTGTTTGTCGCGCACCTGCGCGCCGTTGAGCGTCTCGCCGTAGGTCGCGTTGGACTCCCGGCCGATGTGGTGGGCGACGCCCGCCGCGGCGAGCAGATCCCCCTCGTAGGTCGCGTCGATGAAGATCCGCGCCCGCGCGACGACGCCGCTCTCGGTCTCGAGCGAGACGATGCGATTCCCCTCCTTCTTCACCGCCGCCAAAAACTGCCGGCGATGCACGGTCACGCCCGCCTCGCGCACGAGGTCGTCAAAGACCCGCGCGGCCGCCGAGGGCTCGAAGGTCCACGCCTCGTCCACCCCGTAATGCCGCCCGAGGCGACGGTAGAACTCGCGGGCGACGCCGCCGATCGCGGCCTTGTTACCGATATCGGTGAAGCCGAGACCGGAGGCCGTCATGCCGCCGATCTTCGCCGCCGGCTCGAGCACGAGCACGGTCAGGCCGAGTCGCGACGCCGCGACGGCCGCCGCGATTCCCCCCGCGGTGCCGCCATAGACGCAGACGTCGTAGGCGGACGCAATCTCGGGACGGTTCTTGGCGAAGTCGGAGTGGTGATGACAGAGCATGAGCGGCAGCGGGCGGGGCTTACTTCAGCACTTTTTCGGTCGCGCCGTCAAAGAGGTGGGCCTTCGAGAGTCGCAGCGTGACCTTGATCCGCTGATCGGGCTCGAAGCGGTCGGTCGGCTTCACGCGGCCGATGAAGGACGACGCGCCGGTCGTGAGGTAGAGGTAGGTTTCGGAGCCCATCGGCTCGGAGACCTCGACCTTCACCTCGATGGTCGCGCCGGCATCCGCGCCGGCGAGCGTGGCGGTGTCCTCCACATCCTCGGGGCGAATACCGAAGATCACCGATTTGCCGAGATGGGTCTCACCGATCTTGGACAGGCGCTCGTCGAGCGTCACCCGCACCGGCGTCGCGGCGGGGTTTTCCTCCACGAAGACGAGCCTGCCGCCCTCCCGGACCAACGAGCCCTTGAGGAAATTCATCGGCGGGCTGCCGATGAAGCCGGCGACAAACACGTTCTCCGGGTGATTGTAGAGTTCGAGCGGCTCGGCGACCTGCATGATGTGGCCGTCCTTCATCACGCAGATGCGGTCTCCCATCGTGAGCGCCTCGATCTGATCGTGCGTCACGTAGATCATCGTGGCGCCGAGGCGCGCGTGGAGCTTGGAGATTTCGGTGCGCGTGGAGACGCGCATCTTGGCGTCGAGGTTGGAGAGCGGCTCGTCGAAGAGAAACACCTTCGGCTTGCGCACGATGGCGCGGCCCACCGCGACGCGCTGGCGCTGGCCGCCCGAAAGGGCCTTGGGCTTGCGCTGGAGGTATTGGTCGAGGCCGAGCATGGCCGAGGCCTCGCGCACGCGCTTGTCGATCTCAGCCTTGGGGAATTTTCGCAGCTTCAGGCCGAAGGCCATGTTGTCGTAAACCGACATGTGCGGGTAGAGCGCGTAGTTTTGGAAAACCATCGCGATGTCGCGGTCCTTGGGGAGCACGTGGTTCACCACGCGGTCGCCGATGGAGATGGTGCCTCCGGAAATCTCCTCGAGGCCAGCGATCATGCGCAGCGTCGTGGATTTTCCGCAGCCCGAGGGGCCGACGAGAACCATGAACTCTTGGTCTCTGATCTCGAGGTTGATGCCGTGGACGACCTGCACCGGAGCGCTGCTGCCGGAGCCGGGGTAGATTTTGACGAGGTCCTTGATGGAAACGGTGGCCATGAGTGAACGAAGGGGATCGGGAGGAGGGAATCGGGAGGGAAGATCACTTCATCGAGGGCACGATGATGCCGCGCATGATAATCTTTTGGCAGAAGAGGAAGACGATGAGCGTCGGGATGGAGGCCACGACAAAGCCCGCCGTGGTGATCCAGGCGGAGTTCGACCACCAGATGCTGGCCTGGTAGAGCCAGACGGAGATCGTCCACATCTCGGGGTCCTGACAGATGATCAACGCCCAGGCCCAGCCGTCGTAGGCGGCCATGAAAGCGCCGAGCGCGTTGATCGCCAGGATGGGCGTCACCATCGGCATGGTGACGAAAAGGAAGATCTGCCACTCGCGCGCACCGTCGATCGTCGCCGCCTCGTAGAGCTCCTGCGGGAGCGAATCGAAGAAGCCTTTGAGAATAAAGATGCCCATGCCGCTCGCCGCCCCCGGCAGCACCAGGGCGAAGAAGGTGTTCAACATGCCGAGGTCGCGCATCAGCAGGTAGCCCGGAATGGCGCTGACCATCGCCGGAAAGGCGGAGGTCGCGAGGCAGAAGAGGATGATCTTGTCCTTGGCGCGCAGGCGAAACCGCGAGAGCGCGTAGCCCGCGATCGGGTTGACCGTGAGCGAGGCGAAGATGCTCAGGATGATGAGCCAGAGGGTGACGGGGATCGAGTTGCCCTGGTCCACCAGGAAACGGCCGATCGTGCTGTAGTTGAACCACGCGGGCGCGATGGCGAAGGAGCCGCGATGTTCGCGGTAGGTGACGGCGTAGGCCTTGTCCAAGGGCATGCGCGCCTCCTCCCAGTGGGCTAGGTTCCAGCCGTAGGCGGCGTTGAGCGTATCCAGGTTTCCGTGACGCTCGCGAAGGAACGCCTGGTAGGCCGCGTCCGCCGAGCCGATGACGCGATCCTCCGCGCCCAGCGTGCGGACAAAGGCCGCCCACACCTCACGCACGCCGACGGAGCCGTCGGCCCGGGCCGGCGGGAGGGATTCGGCGAGCGGAAAGTCCGCCCATTCGCGATGCGAGGTGCCCAGTATCTGGTTAAGCGACGGCACGCGCTCGTAGGTGCGCTCAAGGAAAGCCTCGTAGCGGGCGCGCAGCTCGGGCGTGACGACGAGTCGGACGTGGCGGAGCGGATACTGGGTCTCGACGAAGCTGCGCCAGAGCTCGCGCAGGCCGTCGAAGCCCTCGGCGGGCAGCGGGAAAGGCGTCTGCTCGAGGCTCGCGTAGCCGGTGCCGGCGAGCCGGTTGTAGCGCCCGATGTCGAAGCGCTCGCCGGCGCCGAGCGCGAGGCGCTCGCGCGTGCGGTCGCCCGTGAGATAGTCGATCCATGCCCGCCGCAGGGAATAGGGCTGGGTGGGCGCGAGCGGAGCATGCTCGCGGGCAAACCGGCGCCACAGTTCCCGCTCCTCCACCGAGGCGTCAAAGGGTAGCGGCGAGAGGCGGGAGGCCTCCGCGGACGAAAGGCCCTCGGCGCGAAGAAACGAACGCCAGGCGGATTGCACGCCGGGCGTCGCCGCTCCGTGCAGGAGATGGTGGCGCAGCACCGTGTAGTCCTCCCACTTGGCGTTGCCGCGGGGAAACCACGACTGCTGCCACATCGGCGAGCGGCGCTCGCTGTCGAAGCGGATGGCGATGTAGTTCTCGATCGGCACGCCCCAGCGCGCGGAGAGCCGCTCCAGCGCCGCACGCTCCAGCGCCTTGCCGCGCAGCCTCGCTTCGGGATCGGCGCGGCGCGCCTGCTCCTCGTAGTGCCGCAACATCGTCTCCGCCGCGAATTCGTTGGTGAAGATCGCGCGGGTGTCGTCGAGCGAGTAGCCGAGCGTGAAGTCCGAGTAGTCGGCGGCCTGCGTGCGCCAGCGCGAGAACTCGGCCTCGTCGGCGTCGAGGTAGCGGCGCCCGACCTCGTCCACTCGTTCGGTGTCGAGGCCGATCGCGCGCCAGGTCGTCCAGCCCGCCGGACGCTCGGGCAGGATGTCCGCCGCGACGGAAAACATCGGCAGGCCTTTCATGAAGCGGTCCGAGGACGACCAGAGCGAGCGCGGCACGATCGAGAAGCGCTCGTAGTCGAAGCTGTTCGTGACCGACCCCGTGAGGGTGATCATGAACGGGATCGCCATGCTCGCCCCGAAGAAGACGAGATTGGCGTAGATCAACCAGACGAAGCTTCGCTGGGACCAGGTGCGTTTGCCGACGACGGAGAGGAGGGGCATGGTAATCGATCAGTCTTGGGCGCGGCGGAACTCGACCCGCTTGAGGATGCGCATCTGCACGAGGGTGAAGCCGATCAGGCAGGCGCCGACGATCCAGGCCATCGAGGTCGCCATGCTGAAGCGCAGGTTGTTGTAGGCCTCGATCCAGATCTTCATGCTCACGACCATCGTCGTCTCGCCCGGACCGCCGAAGGTGAGCAGGAAGATGTTCCCCATGTTCTGGAACGTCGCGATGAACGCGCCCAAAAAGTTGATGATGATGAGCGGCATCAACACCGGCAGGGTGATGTGGCGCAGCTTGGTGAAGATGCCGCCGCCATCGAGTTCGCAGGCCTCGTAGGTGTCCTCGGGCACGCTCTTGAGCGCCGCAAGGTAGATGAGGCAGCCCATGCCGGCGCTCGCCCAGGCTCCGGGCAGGATCACGCAGAGCATCGCGAGCGCGGGATCTTCCAGCCAGCCCTGCGGCGAGACGTTCACGCCCGGCAGGTAGTTGAGGATCGCGATCATCTGGTTGAACAGACCGTTGGGCCGCGGGTCGAACATCAGCTTCCAGAGGAGCGCGATCACGAGGCCGCTCGTCACCTGCGGCAGGAAAAACAGCGTGCGGAAGAAGATCTTCCCGCGCGGCACCTCGGAGAGCATGATCGCCAGGATGATCGGCGTGGTAAACGACAGGAGCATCGTCAGCGCCACGTAGTAAACCGTGCGGCCCATGCTCGCCCAAAAACCGCGGTCGAGCGCCAGCGCGATGAAGTTGTCGAGCCCCACAAACACGCTCTCGCCCGCCACGCGGTAGTTTTGAAACGCCATCACCAGTCCGCGGAAGAGCGGGTAGTAGCCCCACAGGCCGATGAGCAGCAGCGCCGGCAGGAGCAGCAGCCAGGGCAGAAAACGGTTGTCCACCATGCCGCTCGCCGCGGGCATGCCACGACGCTGGAAGAGCGAGCGGATGATCATCACGAGCATGCCGGCCATGGCCGCGCACACGACCGCGAAGATCACCCTCGCCAGCGGGCGGTGCTCGTCGAGCTCGGCGCGGGGCCGGGCGAACATCACGCCGGAGTTGGCCTTGCGGTTGATCATCGAGAGCGCCGCCCCGTAGTCGAAGGGCTCGCCGCTCTGCGCCAGCACGAGGCTGAGCATCTCGCGATTCAAAGAGCCGTCCATCGTCGCCCAAAATCCCTCGTAGGGCTCGGTGAAGCTGACGATCTCGCCGGAATCGATCCGCCGATACACATCCCGCAGCGAGCCCGGGATGCTCTCGATGTAGTCCTGATGCCCGAGGCGCTCGAGCATGCGCGGGTGCACGAAGCGGGCGAGGCCATACACGACCATCCGCTCCGCCACCGCCTCGCGCGCCACGCTGTCCGTCACGCCGGTGAGCACCTTCCACACCTTGTCGCGCTCGGCCTTGGGACGCTCGCCGACATTGACCGCCATGGTCGCGAAGTGCCGCTGCACCTGCACCACCGGACGATGCTCCTCGCTCGCCGCGGGAAAAGGGAACCAGCTCAGGAGATCGGGGTTAACGCCGGAGGTGTTGCCGGTGTTGAGCAAGTCGGTGACGAACCAGGTAATCATCGCCACCTCGCCGCGCCCGAGCAGTTGCAACGGATCGGTCTCGCGAGAGCCGAGGTGCGCGCGCGCCACGCCCTGATTTACCTGCGCGGGCGAAAACGTGATCCGACGCCCGTCCACCACCACCGCGCCGGCCGCGAGGGCCTCGGCGTCGAGCGGGATAGGTTCACCGGTCTCCGGATCCAAGATCCAACGCCCCCAGCGCAAACGATGGAAAAACGCGGTCGCGGCCAAGCCGGCGGGGGAATCGAAATCAGCGCGAAACTCGACCGGCGCCTGGGAAAGATCGGTGCCGTCCTCCAGCTTCAGCACCCGCGCGTCGGGCGGAAACACATGCTGCAAGCCGGTGCGCGGATCGGTGCGCACCTGCACGATCGGTTCGCCGCCCGCCGCCTTCACCCAGGGCAGCCAAGTGAAGCCGTGGGGGAGCAAGGTCAGCGCGCGCTGGCCGGGATTGTGCAAGCGCCCCGCCACCGGCGCGCCGGGATTGGTGAGGATCATGCACCAACGATAAAACTCCTCCCACGTGCGGGGCGGATTGTCGGGATCAAGCCCCGCGTTCCGAATCAGGTCGGTGCGTATGATGACGCCGAGCATCGACTCGCCGGCCTGAGGCAGGCCGTAGATTTTGCCGTCCTTGGTCGCGACCTGGCGCCAAAGCGCGGGCACCTCCGCCCACCCTTCCCAACGCGCCTCCTCCGGGCTCACCTGCCCGTCGCCGTCCGTGTCCTCGCCGATCCACTCGTTTAGCGGATGAAGAAACCCCTGCCCCACGTCGTTTCGGATGACGTGAAACCATGAGTCCATGATGTCGGGCGAGGTCTGGCCCGCGATCGACATGATGAGCGTGGACCGTCCGCCTCCGCCCGGCAGCGCCAGGCCGCTCCACATCTGGATGGAGAGATTCGGATCGTCCTTCATCATCTGCACCAGATGCGGAGTGGCCTCCGGCTGGTTGGGATCGTAGAAGCGCGACACCACCGAGACCTTCACCGGGCCGGGAGTCTCCTTCGCGGCCTGCGCCGGGGCACAGAGAAGCGCGACCAGTGCGAAAAGCGTCCACGCGGTGCGAAGAAAGGAAAAGCTGTGCGAACGGTGATCGGGTTCGGGCGGGGCGCTCATCGGGGTCGCCGACCAGAGCATCGGGCCACTACCCGACGCGACCGGAACACATAACATACTCATGAACTTTGGAGCGGGGCGGGAGTTCGCCACAGCGCAGTGTCCGAACGCTGATTCTTGGCCAAAAAAAGCTCCTCGGCGATAGGTGTGTCCGGGAAATAAACCCGTGGAGCGCCAGAGGAGAGACTCGCTCGGCCAAGGCGACCGAGGCGGAGGTGGACCAGCGGTCCATGCCGTCGAGGGCAACGCCGGCCCGGCATGACGGGTTTATTTACCAGACACACCCCAAGGGAGGAGCCCTCGGCAATACCAGGCCACGCCAAACCCGCGCGTCAGGTGTAGTGCAACTGCGCCGTCGCCACGCAATCGGCCGACGCCACCACCCGCACCCAGTGCGCGCTGAACCCGTCGGAAAACACGTGCGGCGCGTAGCCTTTGGCCGGCACCTCGACTCGTTGATACGCGCTCCATTCCCCGCAGCCGAGGAAGTCCACCTCGATGGTGAACGTCACCGGCTGTTCGGCCTCGTGCGTGAGATGAATGACCTTCTTGTCAAAACCGGTCATGAGATACGGATCGGAAGGCTCGCCGGCCTTGACCGCGTCTTTCCACCATGGGCCGCCCCACCCCTTCGGCTTGCCGAGGTTCCAGAGGTCGTCGGTGCGGCCGAACCACAGGCCCGAGCTCGGCTCGGCGGCCTGCAGGTTGCCGCCGCCTTCGTGCGAGGTGTTGTCGGCGCCGATGACGAGCATGCCGTTCCAGTTGCAAAAATCGCCATGCACCCAGAGGTGCGTCGAAATCGGGCGGATGCCCCAGACGCGTCCGCCGAACGCCCACGGCGAGAGTTCGTAGAACATGCCGTGATGGTCCATCAGCAGGCGCTCGTGCTCGATCGAGCGGATGCGCGGCCACTCGGTCTGCCACTTGTGGTCCCAGCAATTCGACGCCTTGGGCAGGCGATAGGTCGTCCATTTTTTGTCGGCGTCGGTGTAAACCTTGAGGATCGCCGAGGCGCGGTCCCAGCCGTTGGCGAAGATCGTCTTACCGAAATAGTTCAGTCCGTTCACGCCAACGAAGGGCTTGTTCTCGATCGAGGCCCACTTCGCGCCGTCATACTCGGCCAGGTTGCCCTCGGCGGTTTTGCCGAGGAAGTCGGACTCGGAGTAATCGTTGTTCACCACGACCAGACGCCCGTGCGCCTGGTAGCAATCCTTGAAGTGGCAGCTCCCCTCGCCCGGCGTGCCGAGCTCTTTTTGCAGGTCGAAGAGGTGCTTTGTCTCCAACGTGTGGACGTTGAGCTCGAACAGCTCGCCTTCCATGCCGAGCATATAGACGAGGTTTCGGGGATCGGTCAGGTGACGCGCCGTGCCGCACAGGCGGATGTCCACGAGCTCCGCGACGGTGCGCACGTTGTGCTTTGTATCCACCAAGTGGGGACCGATGATGAGCTGGCTCGACTCATCGTGCACAAAGCGGTTGGCATAGGTGCCGTCCACGCCCGCCGGATGGCGCGTCATGGAAAAATCCGGCTCGATCACGCGCAGGCCCGTGCCCGTGCCGGTGTGGCGGCGGTGCGAGTTGTAGTTGAGCACGTAGAGCTTGCCGAGCCAGGGCATCAGGCAGCCCACGCCGATCTCGCTGCGCGGCGGGCCGAAGTCGGCGACCTGGGCGAGCGACGGAACGACACCGGAGAAATTCAGGGGAAGGTTTGGATTCATCGCCGGAGATGCTGCGCGCAGGCGCGACCTTGCTGAAGCGGGACGACATGTTCACGTTAACATTCTCGCCTCATGAACCGCCCCACCCTGCACGACGTCGCCCGCGAGGCCGACGTGAGCCACATGACGGTCTCGCGCGTGCTGCACGGCGTGCGCGCCGTGCGCCCGGGCACGGCGGACCGTGTGCGCGCCGCCGTCGAAAAACTCGGCTACCGCCCCGACCCCGCGCTCTCCGCGCTCGCCGCCTACCGGACGAAGGGCGGCGGCCGGGGCACGGGCGGCACGGTTGCCTTCATCGACTGCGACGGCACCGAGCACAGCCGGAGCGTGTTCGCGGGGGCGCGCGCCGAGGCGTCGTTGCTCGGCTACGCCTGCGAAGCCATCCGTCTGCCATCGGGCAAACGCGCGCAAACGCGATTGTCCCGCGTGCTTTTTCATCGCGGGGTGCCGGGGCTGCTCTTCGGCCCGTCGGAAATGCGGCAGGAATTCACCGGCTGGGACTGGGCGCGCTTCGCCGCGGTCTCGCTCGGCGCGCTCTGCCACCGGCCGGCGATGCACGCGGTGTCGCCGGACTACTTTCACGGCGCGGCCAGCGCCTGCGAGCGGTTGTTTGAGACGGGACGAAAACGCATCGCGTTGATCGTCGATTCGCATCTGCAAACCCGCACCGGCGACCTCTGGCTGGGCGGATACGCCGCCGGCGTGCTCGCGCGTCACGCCCCCCTGGTGTGCCCTGATCCCATCATGCGCAAACACGCGGCGCTGCTCGCCTGGCTCCAAAAAAACAAAATCGACGGCGTCCTCACGATCCACGGTGAACTGGCGTCGTTGCTCGGCAAAATCGGCATGACCGCGGCCTACCTGAACCAGGAGGGCGAAGGCCTGCCGTTCGCGCACTACCATCTCCCGCGAGCCGACATCGGCCGCGAAGGCGTGCGCCTGCTGCATCACGCGCTGCTCCGCCGCGAATTCGGCCTGCCCGCCGAGCCCAAGCACGTGGCGCTGCGCGGCGTGTGGCAAACGGACGCGTCATCCGTGTCTCCGTGAACACTTCGGCGGGTTTGGCCGCCGTTTTGCGCCTTGGCCGGCACGGCTTCACGCCATCCGTCGCCGCGCTTCGCCGCGCCGCCGGGCACCCTTGTCGTCGCCGCATCCTGCTGCTTTCATATGTGGCTTAATTTCACTAATGGAAATGACTTTGCCCGTTACCGCCGTTCCCGCCCTGGCCCGCGGACTTGCCGCCATGCGCCTGCTCTCCGCCGAGGGCCCGCTTGCGATGGAGGCGGTCGCTTCCCGTCTTTCACTACCCCGCAGTTCCGCCTTCCGGCTGCTCGAAACCCTCCGCACCCTCGGCTACGCCGAACGCGATCCCGCCCGCCGCTACCGGCTGATCTGGAGTTTCCAGCCCGGCGAAGGCGTCGCCGCCGCGTTCTCAGCCCGGCTGGATTCTTGCATGGAGCGCCTCGCCGACTCCCTCGGCGTCACCCTCGAATGGTATGAAGCCTCGGAGCGCGGCCTCGAGCTGCGCCGCCAGCGGCTGCCCGTGCGCGGCGAGGTGCGCGTCGCGGCCCGCCCCGGCTTCGTCCGCGAGTGGAACACCCAGCTCGACGCCGTCGCCCGCCTCGGCCACGCCTTTTCTCCCAAAGCCCCCGTGCTTCGATCCGGCCTCGTTGCCTACACCCGCGACGGCCGCCTCTCCAAAATTCCGCTGCGCGAGGCCCGCGCGCTCGTCGCCTCCGCGCGCAAATCCCGCTCCGCCACCGACGTGCCCTTCAACCAGAACGGCGTCCGGCGCTGCGGCTCCGTGGTGCTGCTCCCCGGCGACGTGTCCGCCGGTTTTCTCGTCGCCGCGGCCTCGATCACCTTCGACCCCGACGCCCCCGCGCCCGCCCGCCTCGCCGCCGCCCTCCGCGAGGCCTGCGGCGCCCTTTCAACCTGACCCGCCGCCATGCGCATCCTCTACCTCGATCTCGACTCCTGTCGCCCCGACCACCTCGGCTGCTACGGTTATCACCGCGACACCTCGCCCCACATCGACGTCATCGCCCGCCAGGCGATGATCTTTCACAACTGCCACACGTCCGACGCGCCCTGCCTGCCCTCGCGCACCGCGCTCTACTCCGGTCGCTTCGGCATCCAGAGCGGCGTCGTCGGTCACGGCGGCACCGCCGCCAACCCCAAGATCGAGGGATCGTCGCGCGATTTCTCCGACTCCTTCGTCAACCAGGGCCTCGCCCGCCAGCTCCAGAAGCTCGGCTACCACACCGCGATGATCTCGCCCTTCGGCCAGCGCCACGGCGCGCACTGGTTCTACGCCGGCTTCAACGAGGTCCACAACTCCGGCGGCGGCGGCATGGAATCCGCCGAAGAGGTCTGGCCCTCCATCGCCTCCTGGCTCGATCGGCGCGGAGCCGATGACCACTGGTTTCTCCACGTCAACTTCTGGGGCATCCACGCCCCCTACCGCGTGCCCGCCGACTACGGCGAACCCTTCGCCGACGCTCCCCTGCCCCCCTGGCTCGAAACCGACGCCGAGGCCGTCCTCGCCCGCCACAACCGCCTCACCGGTCCGCACTCGTCGCTCGACTTCGACATGTATGACGACCGCCCGCACCCCGACTATCCGCGCTACCCCGACAGCGTCCGCACCCGCGCCGACCTGCGCCGCGTGTTCAACGGCTACGACACCGGCATCCGCTACGTGGACGACCACATCGGCCGCATCGTCGCCAGGCTCAAGGCCGCCGGCATCTATGACGACACCGCGATCATCATCTCCGCCGACCACGGCGAAAACCTCGGCGAACTCGGCATCTACAGCGAACACGGCACCGCCGACTCCGCCACCTGCCGGATTCCCCTCATTATCAAGTGGCCCGGAGGCGCCGCCGGCGTGAATTCAAAACTCCACTACAACGTGGACCTCGCCCCCACGCTCATGGACCTCCTCGGCGGCGAAAAACAACCGCTCTGGGACGGCGCCAGCTACGCCCCCGCCGTGCTCACCGGCGCCGACGTCGGTCGCGACGAGGTCGTCGTCAGCCAGTGCGCCCACGTCTGCCAGCGCTCCGTCCGCTGGGAAAACTGGCTCTACCTGCGCACCTACCACGACGGCTTCCACCTCTTCCCGCAGGAGATGCTCTACGACCTCGAAGCCGATCCGCACGAGCAACACGACCTCGCCGCGCGACACCCCGAGCTTTGCCGCGAAGGCCAGTGGCGGCTCTCCCGCTGGCACGACGCGCAGATGCAACGCATGGCCCGCTCCGCCAGCGACGTCGTCGATCCGCTCTGGACCGTGGTGCGTGAGGGCGGCCCCTTCCACGCCCGCTCCACCCTCCCCGGCCAGCCCGGCGGACTCGAGGGCATCGCCCGCTACATCGCCCGCCTCGAAGCCACCGGCCGCGCCGACGGCGCCGCTCAACTCCGCGCCGCACACCTCGACCCCCTGAACCCCGTCCTCAAGGCAGCCACGCGTCCCGCGGCGTAATCACCGCTCCCGACGGCACTCGCACCTCGCCAGACAGCAGCGGATCACGCGTGCGCACCATCCATAGATTCAGCCGGCCGCGCAGATCAGCCAACAACGCGGCGTGCTCCGGCGCCTCCGCCAGATTGACCGCTCCGAACGGATCGCGCTCCAAATCATGCAGGCTCTCCGCCGGCAGAGGCTGCTCGCCGAGGCCCGCCTCGTGCAACTCGCGCCGGCTCGGCCCATCGTCGATGTTCGGCAGCACCGGGCGCAGCCAATCACCCATGAAGCGGCGGATATACCGATACCGATCGGTGCGCACCGAGCGCATCGGTTCGTAGGCCGCATGGAAGGTGACTTCCGCAAAAATCTCCTCGTGCACCGCCGCGGTTTCTTCGCGCAGCAAGGGCAGCAGCGAACGACCTTCCAGCCCCGGCTCTTCCGGCTGGCCCAGCGCCTCGTTGATCGTAGGCAGAATGTCCAGGTGCGTGACCATCGCGTCCACCACCCGGGGCGCGGTGATCTGCGGCAGGCGCATCATCAACATCACGCCCGTGCCCTCGTCGTTGAGGTTGCACTTCGCCCAGGGAAACGCCGGACCGTGGTCGGTCGTCACGACGATGATCGCGCGCCGGTCGAGGCCGGTCCGGCGCAACGCGTCAATCACGATGCCGAAACAAGCGTCGGCCGAACGCATCGCCGTCGCATAGGCGCTCATGTCGGCGCGCGTTCGCGGCGTGTCGGGCAGATAGGCCGGCGGCGCGATGTCGCCGGTCGTTTCGTCCACGCTGGTCTCGGGAAACGGGCGGTGCGGAAAAAAGAAACCGCATTCCAGATAAAAGGGCCGATCACCGCCCGCATGTTGCTCAATAAACTTCGCCGCGCGCTTGGCGTAGAGCCGGTCACGGGCTGCGTGATCGAGCCCGCGCAAGTCGGCGGCCGGCGTCAGCCTGTGATCGTGAAATTGCTCCTCGGAGCCGACCGGGCGCTTCGACGCCACGTGCTGCTCGCCGCTCAAGGCCGTCTCATAACCGAGCCGCGACAGCCGCCGGGCCAAGTGCTCCGACGGATCGACGAGACCGAACCCGCGATGCGCCAGCCCAAGCATGCCTGCTTGGTGCGGATAACGCCCCGTCAACAAGCCGGCGCGACTCGGCGAACAAGTCGGCGCGACCGTGTGCGCGTTGCGAAAAAACACCGACTCCTCCGCGAAGCGCTGCAGGTGCGGTGTCGGCACCGGGGCCCCGTGCGGCTGGATCCAGCGGCCTGCGTCGTGACAGTTCAGGTATATGACGGACGGCGACATCGAGTGCGCCAACTACGCGGCCCTCCGCCACGCCTAGCAAGGGCCGCCGCGCCGTATGCACGCTGTATGCATCGCCGGCGCGTGGTCGCGGCCTCGCGGCGCGATTCCGCTCAACTGCCTGTGGGCTTTGGCCAATAAAACACCCCGCTCGAGGCCTGGCCAAACTCCTCGAGTTCGGCGAATTTGAACCAGCGCGCGGAGCCATCCATGCGCACCGCGTTCATGCCCTCGGGATGGGGGCGCGCCACGTCGGGCTCGGAGTGCGAACTCGCCACGCCGTTTCGGTAGAAGGTGAAGCAGCCCCACATCGCCATGCGCGGGTTGTTGATCCGGGCGATGTTGTCCATGACGAGGCCTTTCGGCGCGAGCATCGAGGTCACGTTGAAGTAGCAATACGTCATGTAGCCCGCTTCGTCGGAGTAGTTGCCCTCCATGTCGGGATTTCGCGTGTCATAGATCTCCCCCGGGCAAAACATCGCGTTCCTGCGCTCGCCCAGGTAGGGCTTCAAGGTCACGTCGTAATACTCCTTCTGGTAGCGATGCGGAATGCCGCGATTCCGGTATTCGGGCGTGTGGTTCGGGAAGAAGCCCCGGTTGTCGTTGGCAAACGCGATACAGGCCAGGGCGTTTTGCCTGATCTGCGCCACGCACCGGGATTTTTTTGCGGTGCTGCGCGCCTTGCCGACCACGGGAATGATGATCGCCGCAAGGATCCCGACGATGGCGATGACGGTGAGCAGTTCGATGAGCGTGAAGCCCGAACGGTATCTACGACGCTGGGGAGTGGGGTGCATGGTTACAACGGGGGGGAGGGGCGAGCGGGCGGCCGCAACAATCAGGTCAGACGAGGACCCGGAGCTTGGGCGGCACCGGCGCCGCGCAAAAGAGGGCTACTATGGGGATGTGTGCAGACGGTGGACGCAGCCGCGTCTCTGGCGAGCCGAATGGCTTACACCGTTTACCCCATAAGTTATCGATTTGCGTCGAGTCCGGGCGTGCAGACCACGACGCCGCCGCCAACTCGCCATGTGCAGGGGCATGCGGCGCGCCTCATGCCGCGGTGTAAACCCTGCCCGCGGCGAAGCGTTCGCCCGCCGGGTCGCCACTCTCCGCGTCTCTCCAACGCCCGGCCGACGCACCCGCCTCCGAAAACACCCAGACCACGGAGGGTATTCCCGCCGCGTCGAGCCACACGACGTGCGTGCCCTTTTCCTGCAAGCGCGGACGGACCATGCGCGAAACGAGCCGGTTGTAGAGATGGTTCACCCGCGCGTAGTCCTCCGCCCGATCCCCGCCAGGCAGACGCGTCTTCGAGCCGCCCAGTTCCCACGGGTCCGCGCCGATGCCCGGAACCGAGCGATGCGCGACCATCCAGAAATACTTCTCCGGACTCAACCGATCCGGGCCGATCGGGCTCTTCCCGCCGCTGAAAAACGACGGGCTGTTGTCGATCAACGCGAACGCCTGGTCGCCCTCGACAAAATCGCTCCACAGCCGGCGGCGAAACTTGTCGTTCTCAAACCCGAACGTTGCCACCTGGCTCACGCCGAAGATCGTCACCACCTCCACGCGTTGCTTGAAGCCCTTGCGCTGCAACTCGCCCTGCATGCGGAAAATCTCGTCCGCCTGCGGGGACTTGTCGGGCGCGCCCCAGTCGAGACAGGTCACCCCGAGGTTCTGATACGAATCCCAAAAAATGCCGCCGATTCCCGTGTCCGTTTGCACGTCGAGAATCTGCCGCTTGAACCAGTCGCCAAAGCCGCTGCGCACGCGGCCGCTCCACAAGGAACCGTAGTTGCCGTCCCACGGGTCGCCGTTGGCTTCCTTCATCACCCAGTCCGGATGCTGCCTCCACACCGGGGCGTGCTTCGAGAGGTGAAACGAGAACCACTGCATCAACCGCACGCCCTGGCGCGCCGCCTCGTCGTTGAGCCGTTTCATGCGCTCGGCGCCGTTGAACGCTTCCGCGAACGTGAAGGTGTAGGGACAGCAGATGTTGCCCGCCGCCGGCGGATTCGGATCCGAGGTGATGCTGTCCCACACGCCGTGGATAAACGCCTGCTTGTATCCGAGTTTCGCATACTCCTTGAGGTCGCGCTCCAGGGGGTCGAGCCACTTGTCCATGCGCGCCTTGATTTCCTTGTCCCAGAGGTGCGCGCCGCTGCACGGCTCGGGAACCTCCAGCCTGAAATCGTAGTTCGCGTGGATGCGCGCGCGCACCTCGAAGAAACAGTCGAGCCACAGGTTGCGGCGCTCGTGGCGCTTGAGCGGCGACGGGGCCTTGTGCACGAGCAGTTTTCGCTCCGGAGCCCGCACCTTCGCGCCGAGCGGGAAGTAGGCGCGGTCCAGGTGATGGATGACGTTTTCATCGGCGTATTTTTCGAGCCGGGCCCGGGTCAGTCCGGGCTTCTCCGCGAACAGGCACAGCGCGCGGTCGCCCTTCGCCTGGAAGTCGCAGATGCCCGCGCCCGCCGCGCGCGGCAGCATGTCCATCGGATAGGAACCGCCCCAGCCTTCGGTGAAAAACTTCTCGATCGTGGAAAACGCCGAATCCGCCGCCACCTCCTGCTCGAGCTGGATCGTGGACACGTCCTGCTGGATGAGCGTCGCGCCCGCCGCCTCGCCGCCGATCTCCCATGTCGCCGCCTCCATGATCCAGTGGATCGGCGCCCCCTCGCATTCGTAGCCGATTCGCATCGCGAGGCCGCTCCATTCGTTTTCGAAAATCCTTTCGATGATCGCGCGGAAACTCCAGGTGAACGTCGCCTCGGGGCTGTCGAGGCGGCGCGCCTTGATTCGCGCCTCGCCCATCGCGTCGGCCTGTTGCACGCGCGGCATCCACGCGCCCCGCGCCGTGAACGTCACCACCGCCGAACCGTCCGCCCCTCGCTCGACGCCCCTGAGCGTAAACGACTCGAAGCGCGCGCCAAAGTTCTCCCCTTCGCTCTCGGTGTAGATCGTCCACGGCAGACGCCCCGACCGCAGCGGCACGCCTTCGTGCCACACCTGGCCGACGCCGGCGAAACCGCCTTCCGCGCCGACCAACAGCTCCAGCGACAGACCGTTGGCGAACTCCAACCGTTGGGAATGATGCATCGGCCGAGGCTCGCACGCCGACCGGCGGGATTTAAGCCATACGGTATGCATACATCCGGACCCGAGCCGGACATACGGAGCGGCTCCGCGACCTCACTCCGCGATCAAACGCATTTTCAGCAAGCGCGGGCCGGTCGCCCGTCCCGCGATCACCTCGCGCAGATTATCCAACAGCAGCCGGGCCAGCTCCGCCACGTTCACCTCCGCCCAATCGCACGGCACCGGCGAGACGTAGGGAGACTCGGCGTTGCGGTGCAGGACCAGCCGTAGCTCCTCCGGCACGCGGACGCGCTTCTCCATGATCGCCGACAACACCCCGCGCGCCGCCCGGTCGGGGAACACGATCAACCCGTCCGGCCGGGGAGTCCGCTCCCACAGCGCGCACAACTGCGAATAGCCGTTTGGCTCCTGCGAAACGCGGGTCGCGAAAATCCACTCGTAGTTCACCTCCAGGCCCGTCTTGGCGCAGACGTTTTCGACATGCTCCAACATCGCCGCGTCCGCCATGTCGGAGGGGATCATCAGCCCCGCGCTCCTGCACCCGCGCGCGGCCAGCCGCTCCAGCGCCTCTCGGATCATCGCCCGATGATCCATGTCCACGAACCCGATCCCCTTGCCTTGGCAAAACACGGTCCACGACAAACCCGCCTCGCGCATCCACGTCGTCATCGCCGGATAAACCATGAACCCGATCACGCCGTCCACCGGCCCTTCCCGGCGGATGCGCGCGACCTCCGGCGGCTCGATCACCGCCATCGAGGCCGGACGCGTCTCGATCAGCGGCACCATCTCGATCCCCTGCTCCTGCCCCTGCTTCATCAGCGACCAGAACAGGCTGAGATAAAACATCGACGAGTCACGCTTCGGATCCGAGCCCACGTAAACGATCACCCGCCGCAAGCACCCGGGCTCCGACTCTGCCCCTGACGTCGAACGGGATGTATCGGGGGCGTTAGGCTTTTTTTCCATGCGCGCTTTGTAGAACCGCCCCCTCCGCCTCGCGACTCAATACAGTTAACATACGCCTGCCTCCAAAGCGTATTCACCTTGCCCGGCCTTGACGCTTCATCGAGTCCAGACGCATGGCCCGCATGCGGATGACCACCGACCTACCCCCGCTCCCGGAGGCGTTCCCGTCGTTTCGCGGCTTCGCGCCCGGAGAGAGCCGCCAGCAAACCATCACCCAGCTGATTCGCGAGTGCGCACGCTCCCTGCAACGTCGCGAGGCCCGCCCGTTCTACCCCATGCGTCAGATCGCCGCCTTCTTTGACGCCCCGCTGCGCACCGTCGCGATCAGCTACGAGACGCTCGACTCGGAAGGACTGCTCGCGCGCATCCGCGGCTCCAAGACCGTGCTAGCGGGAAAAAGGATCACCGCCCGCAAGCCGGTCAACGCGGTCGTTGGCCTGCCCATCTCCCTTCAGGCCATGATCGCCTCGCCCTTCGAGTGCCGTCTCCAGATGGAGCTGGAGGAGCGCCTGCGCGCCCGCGGCCACGTCGCCGACTCGATTTTCTTCCGTCCCAACGAGGACTACGAACCGGCCTTCGCCGAGCGCCTCGTGCGCCACGACCTCGACTTCGTCGTCTGGCACTCCCCCCACCCGCTCGCCGCCCACGTGTTGCTCTCCCTGCGCGAACGCGGCGTGCGCCTCGTCCTCCTCCAACCGGCCGAGTCCCCCCTGCGCGTCTCCGCCCGCTCCCACGTCCTCTCCTGGCAAAACGCCTACCGCGAGATGGCCGCCGCCTGGGCCGCCGACGGCGTGCGCCGCGCCGTCTTCGCCGAGCCCGAACACCTGCTCGCCCGCCGCGCGCTCCGCCAACTCGCCCCCCTGCTCGCCGAACACGCGATCAAGACCCACACCGTCGAGGCCGATCCCTCCGCGCTCTCTCCCCTCCTCACCCCCGCCTCCGGTCCGAAAGACGGAAAATCCGTCCTCGGCTTCATGGACTTCGCCTCCGCCGACGCGCTCTGCAACGGATACCCCGACTTCATCGACGAGATCTCCCGCCACGCGCGCGTCGCCTTCTGCCGCGGAGCCGTTCGCGTTCCCCGGCTCGTCACCCGCCGCACCCGCGTCGATGTCGTCGATCTCGACGCCGCCGCCCTCGCCGAGGGCGTGGTCGAGGACCTCCGCGACGAGCAAAACCAGCAAGAGGGCGTGCGCGCCACCTTTCACGCCGAGTTCCTGCCCCAGGTCGTGATGGGCGCCGGACCGAGCTTCCCCTGACCCGCCCCGCCGAGCCGCCCGCGTCGCGGAGGCCTCGCCCGTGTATTCATACTGTTCGCATATCGTCTCCGCGCGGAGCCGGGCACCGTCGTCGCTTCTTCCCGCCATGAGCGACCTCGCCCTGCGTTTCCCCGCCAATCCCATCATCCGCCCCTCCGACGTGATCCCCAGTCGTCCCGACATGGAGGTCACCTGCGTGCTCAACCCCGGAGCCTTCCGGTTCCAGGGCCGCACCGGTCTTCTGCTTCGCATCGCCGAACGTCCCGTGCAGGAAGCCGGCTGGGTCTCCACCCCCGTCCTCAACCCCGCCCAGCCCGGCGGCATCGAAATCGTCCGCTATCGCGTCGCCGATTGCGACGACGCTTCCGACCCGCGCGTTTTCACCCACCGAGGCAAAGCCTACCTCACCACGCTCTCCCACCTCCGCCTCGCCTGGTCCGACGACGGCGTGCGCTTCTCCACCGACCCCGCGCCCTCCCTCATGGGCGAAGGACCGCTCGAATCCTTCGGCATCGAAGACTGCCGAGTCACCCGGATCGGCGACACCTACCACCTCCACTTCACCGCCGTCTCCGACGCCGGCTTCGGCGTCGGCTACATCACGACGAGCGACTGGAAAACCTACCAACGCCACGGCGTCATTCTTCCGCCCCCTAACAAAGACTTCGCGCTCTTTCCCGAAAAAATCGACGGCTACTACTACGCCCTTCACCGCCCCACCCACGATTCTCTCGGCGGTCCTTATATCTGGATCTCGCGTTCGCCCGACCTGCTCCACTGGGGTGATCACCACTGCGTCGCCCGCCCTCGCCCCGGCGCCTGGGACTCCCAAAAAATCGGCGGCGGCGCCGAGCCCATCAAAACCGAAAAGGGCTGGCTCGAAATCTACCACGGCGTCGCCCGCGACTCCCAATACTGCCTCGGACTGCTGCTCTTCGACCTCCACGACCCGCGCAAGCTCCTCGCCCGCTCCGAGCTCCCGATCATGAAGCCCACCGCGCCCTACGAGCTCACCGGCTTTCTCGGCAACGTCGTCTTCACCAACGGCCACACCGTCCACGGCGACGAGATCACGCTCTACTACGGAGCCTCCGACGAGGTCGTATGCGGCGCCACCCTCTCCCTCAAGCAACTCCTCTCCACCCTCGAAACTCCATAAACACGTCAAACTCGATAAATAACTTTTCGCATAAATCGGACAACCGATCCCCGTCGCTCGGCACCCTGGATCGAACGCATGCTGACCGCCACTCGTCATGCCCACCGTCACCCTCTCCGTCCACGAATCCGATCCGGTTGATGTCATCGTCGTCGGCGGCGGCCCCACCGGTTGCACCGCCGCCGCGGCCGCCGCGCGCGAAGGCGCCCGCGTGCTCCTCGTCGAGTCCACCGCCATGCTCGGCGGCAGCGGCACCGGCGCGCTCGTGCCGGCCTGGTGCCCCTTCACCGACAAAAAACAAGTCATCTACCGCGGCCTCGCCGAGCGCATCCTGCGCACCTGCAAGGAGCGCCAACCGCTCGTCCCCGCCAACCAGTTCGACTGGGTGCCGATCGACCCCGAACTGCTCAAGCGCGTCTATGACGACCTCGTCGCCGAGTTCGGCGTCACCGTGCTCT
Source organism: Verrucomicrobiota bacterium (assembly GCA_030605125.1). GTDB lineage: Bacteria > Verrucomicrobiota > Verrucomicrobiia > Opitutales > Opitutaceae > IMCC26134_A. The sequence goes on from JAUWBD010000001.1 coordinate 106,187, forward strand.
TCCAGACCACGCTCGCCGCCGTCGAGAAAAAGCGCGACTCCGTCTCTTCGATCATCGTCGCCAACAAACGCGGGCTCACCCGCCTGCGCGCGCGCGTCTTCATCGACTGCACCGGCGACGCCGATCTCTGCGCCTGGGCCGGCGCCGAGTTCCAGAAAGGCGACGCCCACGGCGACCTCATGCCCGCCACCCACTGCTTCATCCTCAGCAACGTGGACACCGAGGCCTTCAAGACCGATTGCGACAACGGCCGCCGCCTCATGGGCAACCACCCCAAGACGCGCTTCTACGAGATCATCGAGAGCGGCCGCTTCCCCCTGATCCGCGACGCCCACGCCTGCGCCAACCTCATCGGCCCCGGCACCGTCGGCTTCAACGCCGGCCACATCTGGCAGGTGGACAACACCGACCCCGATTCCGTCTCCCGCGCCCTCGCCCAGGGCCGGCAAATCGCCGCCCAGTTTCGCGACGCCTTCGCCGAGTATTACCCCGCCGCCTTCGCCAACGCCTTCCTTGTCACCACCGGCAGCGTGCTCGGCGTGCGCGAGACCCGCCGCATCACCGGCGACTACGTCCTCACGCTCGACGACTACATCGACCGTCGCTCCTTCCCCGACGAGATCTGCCGCAACGCCTACTTCATCGACATCCACCACTCGCTCAAGGAGGCCGGCGAACACACGAAGAAGCGCGCCGACGGCCTCTCCATGCCGTCGCTCCATTACCAGCCCGGCGAATCCCACGGCATCCCCTACCGCTGCCTCACGCCGCGCGGCCTGCGCAACGTCCTCGTCGCCGGTCGCTCCATCTCCTGCGACCGCCCCGTGCAGGGCAGCGTGCGCGTGATGCCCGTCTGCCTCGCGATGGGCGACGCCGCCGGCCTCGCCGCCGCGCTCGCCGACGACTCCGCCGACGCCGACGTGCACGCCGTGGACGTCGCCCGCCTCCGCGCCCGCCTCGTCGAGGAAGGCGCTTGGCTTCCCGAGCCCGCTCGGGTCGCGGCGACCGCCTGATCCCTATCCGTGTAGGGGCGTCGCTTGCGACCCCGCCGAATACGGGCGGCCACCGCTCCCCGTAAGGTATTCGTTCGCTTTCACCCTGCGCCACTCAACCGCGCACCCCCGCTCCATGCCCCCCCGCCCCCTACCCATTGCCCTGGCCGCCGCCTTGCTCACCTCCGCCGCGCTCACCGCCGCGGAGCCCGCCATCCCGATCACCTTCGAGCTGAAGGAACCGGGCCACGTCACCCTCGTCATCGAGGGCGCCGACGGAAAACGTGTCCGCAACCTCGTCAGCGAAACGCCCTTCCCCGCCGGCAGGCACACCGTCGCCTGGGACGGACTCGACGACCTCGGGCGCGACCCCCAAGCCGCCAAACACTCCATTTTCCACATCCCCGGCAAGATGGTTTCTCCCGGCGACTACACCGTGCGCGGCCTCGCCCACCCGGGCATCGACATCGTGTATCAGCTCACTCCCTACACGGAGGGCCGCCCGCCGTGGAACAACGGCGATCCCGCCTCCCAGTGGCTCACCAACCACAGCGCCCCCAGCGGCGTGGCGTTCGTTCCCGCCGGAGGGGCGCCGACGCGTGAAGGCAAACCATCGTCCGCCGGCCCGCAGGTGCTCATCGCCAGCCGCGTCGCCGAGGGCGGCAGCGGCCTCGCCTGGCTCGACATGGACGGGCGCAAGGTCTGGGGCCAGCACTGGCTCGGCGGCGTCTGGACCGCCGCCTCGCACCTCTCCGTCGATCACGGCTCCCGCACCGTCGAGGGCGTTTACGCCTATGCCGCCGCCTCGTGGCCGGGCGACAAATACAACAACTACCGCTCCGAACTTCGTCTCCACAAACTCATGGCCGCCGGCCACGGCGTGAAGGCCCCCAGGGACAAACGCTTCGGCACCGGCGAAGACCGCCCGGTCCTCGAACCCACCTACTCCATCCCCCTTTCGCAACCGCTCCCCGACGACTTCGCCAAGCGCCCCGAGCGCGAGCAAAGGAGCCTCGTCCGCTCCCGCTCCGCCGACCTCACCGGGCTCGCGGTTCACAACGGCATCGTCTGGGCCGCCTTCGCCGACCGCGATTTCGCCGTCGTCATCGACGCCCACGCCGGCAAGGAGCTCGGCACCGTCTCCATCCCCGCCGTGCGCGGCCTCGCCTTCGACCGCGCGGGCAATCTCCACGCCCTCTCCCAAGGCCGCCTGCTCCGCTTCGCCATCGACTTCGCCACGCCCGCCAACCTCCCCGCGCCCGTCGTCCTCGTCTCCAACCTGGAGGACCCCCAGTCCGTCACGATCGACGACAATGGCGTGCTCTACGTCAGCGACTGGGGCGACAGCCACCAAGTCAAACGCTTCACCGCCGACGGCCGCCCGCTCGCGCCGATCGGCGAACCAGGCGCGCCCGCCATCGGTCCCTACAACCCGCGCAAGCTCAGCAAACCCGCCGGCATGGCCGTGGACGACCGCGGTCGCCTCTGGGTTGCCGAAAACACCCACACGCCCAAGCGCGTCAGCCTGTGGAACACCGGGGACGCCTCCCTCATCGACGCCTTCTACGGCCCCATGCGCTACGGCGGCTCGGGCGCCGTCGATCCCAAGGACCCGACCCGCTTCTTCTACGACGACGACCACGGCGGGGGCATCGAGTTCAAGCTCGACTACGCCATCGGCCGCTCGACGCCCGTATCCATTTACTACCTACCCGACCACGACCAGACCGGCATCACCGGTCGCTACGTCGGTGGCGCGCCCAGCTATCCCCTCCATAACGGCGTCCGCACCTACCTGACCAACGCCTACAGCCTCCACACCACCGGCCGCCGCAGCGCCACGCTCTGGCGGCGCGACGACGACGGCGTCGCCCGCATCGTCGCCGCCGCCGGCTCCACGCTCGACTCGAACGGCGCGCTCCTGCCCGTCTTCGCCCGCGACGACATCCGCGCCAAGATGCCCCCCGGCCACGACCCCGCCTCGCCCAAGGCGTTCTTCTTCGTTTGGTCCGACCTCGACGGCGACCAACTCGTCTCGCCCGACGAGATCCAGATCGCCGACGCCGGCGACTTTTCCGGGAACAAGACACCGCGCCCCAACATCATCGGCGTGGCCATCGACGACGCCCTCGTCTGGACCGTGGCCAACCTCGGCGGCGCCCTCGTGCAACTCCGCCCCGTGTCCGTCAACGCCGCCGGCGCTCCGGTTTACGATCTCGCCAAGACCGACGTCCTCTCCCGCGCCGTGCAAGCGCCCGCCAGCAGCGGCCACGCCCAGGCGCTCTCCGCCCGCGATGGCTGGACGATCACGACCACTCCGCTCGCCCCGCACCCGCGCGAGGCTGTCGGCGCCGCGCGCAACGGCGAAGCCATCTGGTCCTACCCCAGCCTCTGGCCCGGTCTCCACGCCTCGCACATCGCCCCCATGCCGGAAAATTCCGGCCAGTTGGTCGGCACCACCCGCGTCATCGGCAACGTCATCGACGCCCCGCCCGGCTCCGACGCCGGCCAGCTCTTCGCCATCAATTCCAACAAAGGCGTGATCTACGTCTTCACCGTGGACGGTCTCTTCGTCACCCGTCTCTTCCAAGATTGCCGCACCACCTCCTGGCGAGCCCCCGAAGCCATCCGCGGCATGTCCGTCGCCCACCTCTCGCTCCAAGAGGAATGCTTCGGCCCGATGTGGACCCGCGCCTACGACGGCCGTGTGTTCCTCCAGGGCGGCTTCCCCGGCAACATCATGACCGTCGAGCACCTCGACAAAGTCCGCCGTCTCCCCGACAAGCGCATCACCGTCACTCGCGAGCAACTCGCCGCCGCGCAGGCCGAAAACCTTCGCGCCGAGGCCGAACGTCAAGCCGCCCGTGAAATCAAACCGCTCGCCATTCCCGCCTCTTCGCCCGCCCCCGTCGTGGACGGCAGACTCGACGACTGGGCCGGCGCGCAATGGCTCCCCATCGACAAACGCACCGCCAAGGTCGGCAACTGGGGCAAACGTCCCGTCGAGTCCGCCGCCTCCGCGCGCATCTCCGGCGACCGCCTCTACCTCGCCTGGAGAACCTACGATCCCGAGCTCCTGCGCAGCAGCGGCGAATCGATGAACAACCTCTTCAAGACCGGCGGCGCCCTCGATCTCATGATAGGCGCCGACGCCTCCGCCGACCCCGCGCGCCGCGCCGCCGTCGCCGGCGACCGCCGCCTCCTGGTCACCCAGGTCAAAGGCAAGACCGTCGCCGTTCTTTACTCCCCCGTATCGCCCGGCGCCACGACTGAGCCGGTCGTCTTCGGCTCGCCGCTGCGCACCCTGCGCTTCGACCGCGTCGATGTCGTCAGCGACAAAGTCGCGCTCGCCTACGAGATCAAACCCGACCTCGAAAAAGACAAAAACGGCTCGATCAAAGCCGCGACCTTCGAGGTCTCCGTTCCGCTCTCGGTCCTCGGCTTCGTCCCGAAGCCGGGTTCGTCCCACCGTTTCGACATCGGACTCCTCCGCGGCGACGGCGCGCAGACGCTCCAGCGCGTTTACTGGAGCAACAAAGCCTCCGGCCTCGTGAGCGACATCCCCAGCGAAGCCGAGCTCATCCCCGCCCTTTGGGGCACGCTCCAGATTATCGATTAATATCCCTCTGGTTTTATCTGCGCCCATCTGCGAAATCTGCGGTCCAAATTCGTCCCTCTCCATGATCCGCGTCGGACTCCACGGGCTCAACGGCCACCAAATTCACCCGGCACTCGTCGCCCACCCGAACGCCAAGCTCGTCGCCATCGCCGATATCTCACGCGAAAAGCTCGCGCCGTCTCAGGCCGCCGACGTCTCACTCCGCGTCCACGCGAGCTTCGACGCGCTCATAGCCGATCCCGATATCGATTTCATCTCGCTCTGCTCCCCTCGCCGCGCCGATCAGGCCGCCCTCGCCATCCGCGCCCTGCGCGCCGGCAAGCACGTGCTCGCCGAAAAACCCTGCGCGCTCACCGAGGCCGACCTCGACGCCATCATCGCCGCCGCCCGCGAGACCGGCCGTGTTTTCCACGAGATGGCCGGCACCGGCTTCAGCCAGCCCTACTTCGCCCTGCGCGAAGTCGTTCGCTCCGGCGTGCTCGGTGAAATCGTGCAAGTGATCTCCGAGAAGTCCTACCCCTACGCCGACTGGCGTCCACAAGACGAAGCGCTCGACGGCGGCCTCATCCTCCAAAACGCCGTCCACGCCCTGCGTTTCGTCGAACACGTCGCCGGCACGCAAATCGCGTCCGTGCTCGCCGCCGAAACCACGCTTGGCAACCCCGTCGCCGGCGGCGGGCTCCGCATGGCATCGGCCCTCCTCCTCACGCTGCGCAACGGCGGACTCGCCTCGATCACCGCCAACTACCTCAACCAATCCGGCACCGGCGTGTGGGGCAACGAGTCGCTGAAAATCCTCGGCTCCCGCGGCTTCGTCGAATCCGCCGCCGGCGGCAAACACACCCGCCTCGTCGTCGGCGACCGCGACTTTGGTCCGCTCGACACGTCCTCACCCGGTATCAATTGGTTGGATACAATCTTTTCCGATATCGAAGGCCGCGGGAAACTCCCGCTCACGCTCGAAGAGGAACTCTCCCCCACCCGCTGGGCCCTGCGCGCCAAGGCGGGCCTCGCTCGCTGACGCGGCCCGGCGCTCGCTCCGTCCTTTGCCGACTCGGTCCGCTTCGTGAAGCAGTAGGATCGCGGCCGCGATCCGGCGTGTCAGGCCCCGGCGCGACCGAAGGTCTTTTTCCCTTCCTCTTCTCAAACGCCCGGGGCGCTCGCGCGCCTCCTGCGTTTGAAAAGCGCGGGGAGACGCGCCCTCATGCCGCTTAAACCAAGCCGAGAAATGAGAGAGCTGGCGAAAGCCCAGTTCGTAGGCGACCTGCTTGACCGACTGCTTGCCCGCCTTGAGCGCCCGACGCGCGCGCTCCATCCGTCCGCGCTCCCAATACTGATGAAGCGTGAAACCGTAGATTTGGGCGCAGACACGATTCAGTCGTCCCGTGCTCAAGCCGCTCGCTCGCGTCACCGCCTCCTCCGGATATCCGCCTCCGGGCGTCTGGGAATCGATCACCTGCAGGGCGCGCGCCACCCGGGGGTCTGTCGATTCCGGGATTCTCATTTTCAGGCCCGCTTCCATCAAGGCCTCGACCAGCGCACCCTGCCAGGCCTGCCAATGCCGCTGATACTCCAGAAAACGCGGATAGCTCATCTGGTTTCGCCAATGAAAAACGGTGCGCATGTCGCGCTCGTAGTCGTCGTTCCATCTCAGCTTTTCCGTCAGCGCCAGAAGTCGGCGCGCATGGCGCTCGAGGCTCGGATGCTCCCGCGCATCGATCACCACGAGCGCCTTTCCCTCAAACAAGGGCGATCCATCCGGCCAACTCTGCGACACGCGTAGCGCCAACAGGCGCGTGTCCGGCGCGAAGCGCTGCGTCACCCGCGAGCCGAAGCACACCAGCCACTGCCCCTTCCCCGCGCGCGCCGTCTCCCCGTCCGAGGCGATCTGCGCCCGGCCCTCGCGCACCAGCCACGCGCTGAACTCGCGCTCCCGCTCGCCGCTGCGATCCGCCTTCCCCGCCGGGATCACGCTGTCGTGAATGAAGAGCAGCTCGGTGCGCACGCTCTCCCAGTCGTGCAGGCTGCTCGTATCCCCGGAAGCGAAGTCGGTCTCACGCATCGGCTGCAAATAGATAACTTTTGGCGTAAGCCGACAACTCCATTCGATTGCCCGTCCCGCGCGCGGGTTCGAATCTCGCGCCAATCCCCGCCCCCCGTCCGACCGCCTCGTCATCCATGGCGAACCACGCGGAACGACGACTTCCACCCCAAACCACCGTCATTCATGCCCCTCCGTGCCCCCTCGCTCCCGCGCGCCCTCGTCGTTGTCCTCGGCCTGCTCTCCTCCATCACCGCTGCAGCCTTCGGCCAACCCCCCTTGGTCTTCACCCACACCAAATCCGCCCTGCCCGGAGACATGATCGTCATCCACGGCGCGCGATTCATCCAGGGGACCGACATGCCCGAGGTCTGGTTTGACACGATGACTGGCGATACCTCGCCGCCATCGCCCACCACGCAATCCACGGAGGTGGTCTCGCAGACCGCCACCCTGCTCCACGTCCGCGTGCCCGAATCCCTTTCCCCCGGCCTCTATGCCGTCTTCGTGAAACGCGGCGCTTTCACCAGCGCGCCCCTCTGGATCAACCGCGCCGACGCCTGGCAGGTTCTCGACCTCGCCGGCACCGAAATCGACCCCGGCCGACCGTTTCGACTCTATGGCTGGAACCTCGAGCTCTCCGGAGCGGCCTCCCAGGTCTGGTTCGAAAACATCGATACCCTCGCCCGCACCGCCGCCACCGTCACCGCGCTCGATCGCGCCAACCTGCTGCAAGCCACCGCGCCCGCCACCTTGGTCCCCGGCCAGTCCTATCGCCTCATCGTGAGCAACGGTCACGGCGGAGCCTACGGAGAGACCGCCGGCCCCGTGCTCTCCTGCCTAGCCACCCCGGTTGATGCCCTCGGCCTCGGCGTGCCCTGGGCCGACGAATACGCCTTCGCCGCCGCCACCGTGATCAACGTCAAAGCCCCCCCGTTCAACGCCGTGGGCGACGGCATCGCCGACGACTCCGCCGCCATCCAGGCCGCCTGCGACGCCGCCACCGCCGCCGGAGGAGCACAGGTCTATTTCCCCGCCGGCACCTACAACCTGGGAAGCACCATCGTCCGCCTCGGCGCCAGGATCGTCCTCCGCGGCGACGGCCCCGCCCACTCCACCATCCACGGCGAGATCAACCCCAAGAACTCAAACACCTCCTCCCATCTCGGCATCGCCGATCTCCGGCTCACCGGCGGCCGCCTCCGCATGAACAGCAAACCCGGTCCCGTCTTCGCCGTCCGCTCCGAGTTCGACGTGCCCGGCGGCTCCGCCCTCGACGTCCAATCCTGCACCAGCAAGGCGCTCGTGCGCGATTGCAGCATCATCGCCCGCTCCATCTCGCAGAAAAACGTCTTCAACTGCAGCAACACCCGCAACCTCCTCTTCAAGGACAACTACATGCAGTGGTCCGACGGACGCATCTACGCCGTCGGCGGTCGGGATCTCCAGATCGATGGCTCCGTCTTCATGCGCACCTCCGTCACCACTCCGTCCAATGGTGTCGAATATGGCGGGTGGGCCCTCGACCGCGCCAGCAACGTCGCCGTGATCGACAACTCCTTCGGGAAAATCGGCTCCGGCCCGATCATCCAGTCCAACGACGGCGAGACCATCCTCAACCAATCCGTCCCCCGCCTCGGCTTCGGCGCCGTCGGCTCCGCCACCGCCAACACCCTCACCGACGGCGCGCAGGCCTGGACCACCGACCAGCTCGTGAACGAGGACGCGCACGTCCTCATCGTCTCCGGCCCCGGCGAAGGCCAGTGGCGCCACATCGTCTCCCACACCTCCGACACGCTCACCCTCGACACCCCCTGGGATATCGTCCCCACCACCGCGTCCGGCTACGTCGTCACGCGCAAGGACGTCAACTGGCTCGTCGCCGGAAACCTCTTCGAAGACTGCCCCCGCCCCATCTGGCTCTATAGCTGCACCATGGCCGACGTCGCCATCGTGGACAACCACTTCGTCAACTCCGGCGACATCTACCTGCGCTCCGACCAGCGCCAAAGCGACGGTCGCCACACCGTCTTCCACAACGTGCTGATCCAGGACAACGAGATCGTGAACACCAACCACGTCTATCCCTCGCAGCTCGTTTTTCAGGCCACCGTGCCCGGCACCGGCTCCGAGGTCCGCCTCGGCAACGGCTTCTGGGACGTCGTCGTGCGCCACAACACCATCGACTCCCTCCGCCCCTCCCTCGGCGCCGGCAGCGGTTACGGCGTCGTCGGCGAAGGCTATTTCGCCGTCACCAACGGCAACGGATCCGGGCTCGACGGCCGCGAGGGCATCAAAGGACTCCTCTTCGACCGCAACGCCGCCTGGAACCTCGACCACGCCTACCACACCTCGACCGGCGTCTCGCGCACGACCATCCATCGCCCCGCCTTCGCCAACATCGGCTCGCCGCTCCACGACTTCGTCCGTCCCGGAGCCACCCAGGGCGCGCTCGACACCGTCGTCGTCGCCGGCTCCCATATCCTCGACAACACCGACCACTCCGGCCTCGCCGTCACCGGCCTCTGGACCGCATCGACCAGCAGTCCCGGCTACGTCGGCCCCGACTACCAGCACGACCGCAATGCCGACAAAGGCGCCAAAACCTTCCGCTACACCCCTGAACTTCCCCAAGCCGGCTCCTACGCCGTTTACGCCCGCTGGGCCGCACACCCCAACCGCGCATCCAACGCCCCCTACACCATCGTTCACGCCTCAGGCTCCGACACCGTCAGCGTAAACCAACGAATCAACGGCGGAGTCTGGCAGCTCCTTGGCGTTTATTCATTCGCGGCCGGCTCCGCCGGGCATGTCACCCTCGGCACCGCCTCCACCGACGGCTTCGTCATCGCCGACGCAGTCCGGTTCGTGGGCCAATAAGCGCCGCCTATCAGCACCAGCCCCGTGGCGGGCGTCGCTCGCGGCGCCCGCACGATGCCTTGTTCGACGCCAATAGATAAGTTTTAGCGTAAATCAGAAAGTTCTAAACATCGCCCCGCCGTCCTCGGCCGCGTCACTTTTGCCCCGATGTCGCCCCGTTTCGCTATTACCCCTTTCCTCGCGCTCGCCTGCTTCGGCGTCCTGTTCGCGGCCGCTGCCTCCCTCCGCGCCGCGCCGGTGTATTCGCACACGTTCAACGGCGCGCCCGACGCCGGCCTTCACGGCCTGCCGCTTGAGATCGGCGCCGGCGCCTGGATCGCCTCCGAAACCGCCAGGGCCGACGGCACCGACACCGCCCAATCGACCGCATGGATTCCCTACGCGTTCGACTCCGGCGTTTACACCGTCACCCTCACCCTCGATCTCTCGGCCCTGCCCGCCAACAACAACGGACTCATCGGCATCGGCTTCACCAACGCCTCCTCCCCGCGCACCGGCGACTTCGTCCACTCGACCAGCTCGGTTCACAGCGCGTTTGGCCTGCGTGGCACGAGCGACTGGGCGTTCTGGGGCGGCCGCGGCAAACTGCAACCGGTGGACGGAGGGGGGCCCACCTTCCCGCGTCAGAACACCCTGAAACTGGTTCTCGATACCACGAGACCCAACTGGATGGTCACCGCTTCGCTGCTCGACGAAAACGGCGCCGAGATACGGGTCGATCTCTCTCCCGACGATCCCACCTCCAACGCCTACACCTACGAGACGAATCCCGCGCCCTTCACCGGCGTCGGCGTCCTCCTGCGCTCCAGCGCCGGCCGAGCCGTCCACTTCGCCTTCTCGGCCGAGCCCCGCCCGACCTCCGCGCCTCTCCGTTAATCATTCCTCCCGACCCGACACCCCACACCACCCGCCTCGATGAAATCCACCGCCCTCCACACGCTTCGCCTCGCCGCCCTGCTCGGCTCCATCCCCGCCCTCCACGCCGCCAGCGGCACCTGGAACACCACCGCCTCCGGCAACTGGAGCGACTCCACCAAATGGATCGACAACATCGTCGCCGACGGCTCCGGCTTCATCGCGACGTTCCAGGCCCCCACGCCCAACACCAGCTCCCCCGTCGTCACCATCACCCTCGACAGCGACCGCACCATCGGCGGCCTCTTCTTCAACGGCCCCAACGCCGGCGGCGTCGGCACCCACAACTTCACGCTCTCCGGCCCCGGCGTGCTCACCCTCGCCGGCTCCACCACGCCCACCGTGACCGGCGGCCTCACCTCACGCACCGCCACGGTTTCGGTATCCCTGGCCGGCACCCAAGGCGTAACTTTCGAGAACTCGGGCACCGTCTCCAACACGACCCTCATCATCGCCGGCAACAACACCTACACCGGTGAAACCACCATCGCGGGCAACAACCGCATCGTGACCATCGCCCACAACAACGCGCTGGGCTCCACCAACGGTGGCACCACCGTGTCATCGAACTCCGCGCTGCTCCTTGCCAACGGCATCACCGTCACCGGTGAAACGCTCAACCTGAGCAGCTCCGGGGCGAGCAGCGAAGGCGCGCTCCGGGTCGCCACCGGCGGCTCCGCCGAGTGGGCCGGCGCGATCAACATCACCGGCAACTCGCGTATCACCGCGGGCTCCACCGGCAGCACGATCGGCACCGGCGGCAACCTCAAGGTCAGCGGCGTCATCGCCGGCTCGGGCAACCTTCAGGTTTCCGGTCTGGGCACGCTGACCTTGAGCGGAGCCAACACCTACACCGGCACCACTCAGGTCTTCCGCGGCACCCTCAAACTCGACGCGGGCAACAACCGCCTGCCCACCGCCACCGCCCTCACCATCGGCGGCAGCTCCGAGAGCGCCACGCTCGATCTCAACGGTTACCACCAGCAGGTCGCCCGGCTCGTCAGCGGCTCCGGCTCCGGCGCCCGTATCCTCACCAACACCGGCTCCGCCGCCTCGACCTTCACCGTCAACCAGACCTCCGGCACCGACACCTTCGACGGCGTCATCGCCGGCAACATTAACTTCGTCAAATCCGGCGCAGGCACCCTCAACCTCACCGGCACCGCCAACACCTTCACCGGAAACATCACGATCAACGCCGGCACCCTCGGCATCGCCTCCGCCTTCATCAACAACACCGCCGATGTTTCCATCGCCAATGGCGCGGTCTTTGCCCTCAACTTCGTCGGCACCGACACCATCTCCGGCCTCTGGCTCGCCGGTGTCGCCCAGCAACTCGGCACCTACGGCGCCATCGGCAGCGGCGCCCAGTTCCAAAGCGCCTTCTTCTCCGGCACCGGCCTCCTCGAGGTCACCTCCGTCATCCCCGAGCCCTCCTCCGCCGCCGCGGCGGCCGGCCTCGCCGCCCTCGGGCTCGTCGGCCTTCGCCGCCGTCGTCGCTAAACCGACAAACCGCTCCGTATCCTTTGTGTCCCCGTGGCCGCCGGCATTCGCCGGCGGCTATTTTTTGCCCACACCCTGCCATGCCCGACCTCGCCGTTCGCTTCGCTCAAAACCCCATCATTCGCCCCGCCGACGTGGTCCCCAGCCGCGATGGCATGGAGGTCGCCTGCGTGCTCAATCCCGGCGCCTTCCGCTTTCAGGGCCGCACCGGCCTCCTCCTTCGTATCGCCGAGCGCCCCGTGCAGGAGGCAGGCTGGATCTCCACGCCCGTCCTCGATCCCGCCAAACCCGGCGGCATCGACATCGTCCGCTTCCCCGAGTCCGAGTGCAAATGGATCGAGGACGCCCGCATCTTTTCCCACCAGGGCCGCGGCTACCTCACCACGCTCTCGCACCTCCGGCTCGCCTGGTCCGACGACGGCGTGAAGTTCGGCATCGAAACCAAACCCACGATCATGGGTGAAGGTCCGCTCGAAGCCTTCGGCATTGAAGACTGCCGCGTCACCCAGATCGGCGACACCTATCATCTCCACTTCACCGTCGTCTCCGACGCCGGTTTTGGTGTCGGCTACATCTCGACCACCGATTGGAAAACCTACCAACGTCACGGCGTCGTCATCCCGCCTCCGAACAAAGATTTCGCGCTCTTCCCGGAAAAAATCGGCGGCTACTACTACGCCCTCCACCGCCCCACCCACCACGCGCTCGGCGGTCCCTACATCTGGATCTCCCGCTCGCCCGACCTCCTCCACTGGGGCGATCATCACTGCGTCGCCCGCCCACGCCCCGGCGCCTGGGACGCCCAAAAACTCGGCGGCGGCGCCGAGCCCATCAAAACCGAAAAAGGCTGGCTCGAAATCTACCACGGCGTCGCCAAGGACTCCCAATACTGCCTCGGCCTTCTCCTCTTCGACCTCCACGATCCCCGCAAGCTGCTCGCACGCTCCGAGCTCCCGATCATGAAACCGATCGAGCCCTACGAACTCACCGGCTTCTTCGGCAACGTCGTCTTCACCAACGGCCACGTCGTCGATGGCGACACCATCACGCTCTACTATGGCGCCTCCGACGAGGTCATCTGCGGCGCCACCCTCTCCATCAAGCAACTCCTCGCCTCGCTCGAAGCCTGAATCGCAGATTCGCCGCGTCTCGAAGCCACTCGCGCGCGGCGGACCTGAATCGAACGCTCCCGCCCCGCTCTCATGCACGCCCCCGCCTCGCTGCCCATCGGCGTTGTCGGCCTCAACTTCGGCCGGCACATCCTCGATCAACTCCTCCGCGACACCGTCCGGCCGCACCTCCGCCTCGCCGCCGTGTGCGACATCGACGCCCCCAAGGCCGCCGACTACGCCGCCCGCTTTGGCGTCAAGTCCTTCACGTCCCTCGACGATCTCATCGCCGATCCCGCCATCCCCATCATCGGCCTTTTCACCGGCCCGGTCGGCCGCGCCGCGCTCGTCCGCAAGATCATCCGCGCCGGCAAACATGTCGTCACCACCAAGCCCTTCGAAACCGATCCCGACGCCGCCCTTGAAGTCCTTCGCGAGGCTCGCGCCCTCGGCCGCGTCGTCCACCTCAACTCTCCCGGCCCCGTGCCCCCGGACGACATCGCGAAAATTCTGTCATGGATTTCCGAATACAAACTCGGCGCCCCCGTCGGCGCCCGGGCCGACGTCTGGGCGAGCTACCGCGAGCAAGCCGACGGCACCTGGTATGACGACCCGCAAAAGTGCCCCGTCGCCCCCGTCTTCCGCCTCGGCATCTACCTGATCAACGACCTCATCCGGATCTTCGGCCCCGTGCGCGAGACCCACGTCTTCCAATCGCGCCTCCTCACCGGCCGCCCCACCGCCGACAACGGCCAGCTCTCCCTCCTCTTTGAAAACGGCGCCCTCGGCAACGTCTTCGCCTCCTTCTGCGTCAACGACGGCGACCACTACCGCAACAGCCTCGTCCTCAATTTCGAGCGCGGCACCATCTACCGCAACGCCGGCCCCGACCGTGTCGGCAACCACAGCGAACTCTCCCTCGTCATGACCCGCGCCGAGCGGCGCGAAGTCGTCGCCCGCGAGATCGTCGAGGGCACCAGCGGCGCCTACAACTGGAGCGCCTTCACCCGCGCCGTGCGCGGCGAGCCTCTCCCCGACGAAACCACGCCCGAGCAAATCGTGGCCGGCCTGCGCGTCATCCAGGCCATGGCCCGCACCGCCAACCGCCTCGATTGAGGCCGCCGATGCACTACCACGCCCAGCACGCCCCCTTCGGCGCCTTCGCCAGCTTCACCCTCGGCCTTCCCGGCGCGCGCGGCGGCTTCGGCCAATCCCTCCCCGGCCCCGCCGATCAAGACGTTTACATCGGTTTCCGCCGCGTCGCCGCCGACGGCGCCCCCGCCACGCCTTGGCAGCTCCTGCCTTACTACCAACGCCCGCAAGTCGCCGCCGTCGCCGCCTTCACCGGCGAAAACACCCGGTCCGCCTCGCACGAGCCGCAGCCCATCGGCCTCGAAAAAATCGAGCGCCGCCTCGGCTGGGCCAGCGACACCTGGCGCCACGAGGGTTTTTCGTTCTGCCTCTTCAGCCCCTTCGGCCCCACCGCGGAGCCCGACACGATGGCCGACGACGTCGCCCGCCGCGCCTTCGCCCCCGTCGTCTGCGCCGAGATCGGTTTCGACAACACCCACGGGGCCGAAGACATCGAGTTGCTCTTCGGCATCGGCCACGCCGAGCACCCGCTTCGCCCGCTCGAGGACTCCGCCGCCGACCTCGCCGGCTTCGCCCTCGGCCACGCCCACGGCTTCGCCGCGCGCCCCGCCGACGTCCACTCGCGTATCCAAGGATTGGATATGTTCAACCCTCCCGCCCGCGACCACCGCGGCCTCCACCTGCTCGGCCAGGAGGCCGCGCTCGTTTTCCGGGTGCGCGCCGGCGAGGCTCGCCGTTTACCGCTCGCGCTCGGATTTTACCAGGCCGGCGACGTCACCACCAGCCTGCGCTCACGCTACTACTACACCAAATTCTTCGACGACCTCGAAGCCGTCCTCCGCCACGGCCTCGCCGAACACGCCTTCTACTCCGAGACCTCCGAGGCCCGCGACGCCGAGCTCGCCACCTCCGGGCTCGACGTTGACCAGCGCTGGCTCATCGCCCAGGCCACCCACAGCTACCTCGGCAGCAGCCAGCTCATGCTCCACCGGGGCCGCGCCCTCTGGATCGTCAACGAAGGCGAATACCGCATGATCAACACCTTCGACCTCACGGTGGATCATCTGTTCCTCGAGCTCGCCTGGCACCCGTGGGCCGTCGCCAACACCCTCGACCTCTTCGCGCGACGTTACCGCTACACCGACACGATCCAGCGCCCCGGCGACCACGCCGTCCTCCGCGGCGGCGTGTCCTTCACCCACGACATGGGCGTGATGAACCAGTTCACCCCGCCCGGCCGCTCCAGCTACGAATGCGAACGCCTCCACGGCTGCTTCTCGCACATGACGATGGAGCAGCTCCTCAACTGGATCTGCTGCGCCGCCACCTACGTTGAGAAAACCGGCGACCACGAATGGCTGCGCGGCCATCGCCGCCTGCTCCTCGCCTGCGCCGAGAGCCTGCGCCGCCGCGACGATCCGCGCGCCGCCCGCCGCACCGGTATTCTCAAATGGGACAGCCACCGCTGCGGCGCCGACGGCGGCGAGATCACCACCTACGACTCGCTCGACGTCTCCCTCGGCCAGGCCCGCAACAACCTCTACATCGCGGTCAAGGCCTACGCCGCCTGGGCGCTCCTCGAACGCGCCTTCGCCGCTCTCGAAGAGCCCGCGGAATCCACCTCCGCCCGCGCCGCCGCCGACCTCGCCGCCCGTGCCATCGCGGCGAAGTTTGAGGCCGACACCGGCCTCTTCCCCGCCGTCTTCGAAGCCGGCAACCGCTCCCGCATCCTGCCGGCCGTCGAAGGCCTCGTGTTCCCGCTCTACCTCGGTTTCGCCGACGAGCTTCGTGCGCGCCACCCCGATCTCTTCGCCAAGCTCTCGACCCACATCACCAAGGCCCTCCAGCCCGGCGTCTGCCTCGACGCCGACAGCGGCGCGTGGAAAATCTCCAGCACCAGCCGCAACACCTGGTTCAGCAAGATCGCCCTCGCCCAGCACGTCGTGCGAAAGCTCTTCCCCGAAGCGCTCAACGAAAAGGCGCGAGCCGCCGACGCCGTGCACGCGAAGATGCAGCAAAGCGAACCTCTCGGCCGCTACGCGATGGTGGACCAGGTGGACAGCTCCACCGGCGTCTCACTCGGCAGCCGCTATTACCCGCGCATCGTTACCGCCTGCCTCTGGTTGGATCGCTGACAAGCCTGTCAGGGACGGGACTGATATCATCAAACGATCCGCGCTATGTATCGGGCCGCGCCAAGGAATCTTTTACCGCGCCCAAGATTTGCCACGGATTTGTCAGGGCACAGGAAACCAGCGTGCACTGATTGCTCCTTACGACATCCTCTTTCGTATCATAAACCACCACATAACAACTTAAGGCCAAATAAACGAAGGCTTTCCGGGTTGCGGCGAAACTTGGCTCGAGTCCCCGCCATCCCGCCAATTTTGGCCCCCGATCACCGCAAGGTTATCGGGGCTTTTTCTTGCCCGCGAGCCGAAGGTGGAATCAAGCGAGCTCGGCCGTGCCCCCGTTGTCTGCCGCTGGCTGCGTCCATCGCCACGTCTCCTCCCTTGTCGCCACCTCGACTGAAACAAATTGCTCGAAATCTCTCAGATTCTATCAAACAACCTCACTCACACCTTCCATGCCCCTCTCGTCCCCACGCAAAAAGAACTCCTCCGCGTCTCCCTCCAAGGCTTTCGCCGCCGCGCGTGATGCCTACGCCGCGCTCGGCGTCGATGTCGAGGCCGCCCTCGCCACCCTCGCCGCCACCCCCATCTCTCTCCACTGCTGGCAAGGCGACGACGTCGGCGGCTTCGAGAAGGCCGACGCCACCCTCTCCGGCGGCGGCATCCAGGCCACGGGCAACTATCCCGGAAAGGCCCGCACGCTCGACCAGCTCCGCCAGGACCTCGACCTCGTCTTAAAACTCCTTCCCGGCCGCCACCGCCTCAACCTCCACGCCATCTACGCCGACTTCGCCGGCCGCCCCGTGGACCGCGACGCGATCGAGCCAAGGCACTTCGCCTCCTGGCTCCAGTGGGCGCAGGACCGCAAGCTCCACGGCCTCGACTTCAACCCCTCCTGCTTCTCCCACCCCAAATCCGCCGAGGGCACCCTCTCCCACCCCGACAAGGCCGTCCGCGAGTTCTGGATCGCCCACTGCGCCGCCTCCCGCCGTATCGGCGCGCATTTCGGCAAGAAACTCGGCACCCGCAGCGTCACCAATATCTGGATACCGGACGGCTCCAAGGACACGCCCTTCGACCGCGCCGCGCCCCGCGCCCGCCTCGCCGATTCGCTCGACAAGGTCCTCGCCGAGAAACTCAACCCCAAGCACCACCTCGACGCCGTCGAATCCAAGCTCTTTGGCATCGGCGCCGAGTCCTACACCGTCGGCTCCCACGAGTTCTACCTCGGCTACGCGCTCAAGCGCGGCGACCTCGCCTACTGCCTCGACGCCGGCCACTTTCACCCCACCGAGTCGCTCGCCGACAAGATCTCCTCCGTCCTCCAGTTCGCCCCCGCGCTCCTCCTCCACGTGAGCCGTGGCGTGCGCTGGGACAGCGACCACGTCGTCACCTGCGACGACCCCACCCG
Source organism: Verrucomicrobiota bacterium (assembly GCA_030605125.1). Classification (GTDB taxonomy): domain Bacteria; phylum Verrucomicrobiota; class Verrucomicrobiia; order Opitutales; family Opitutaceae; genus IMCC26134_A. Next base: position 123,881 of record JAUWBD010000001.1, read on the forward strand.
CGCCATCTTCGAGGAGCTCGTGCGCGGCGGCTTCCTCGGCCGCACCGCCATCGGCCTCGACTATTTCGACGCCTCCATCAACCGCATCGCCGCCTGGGTCATCGGCACCCGCGCCGCGCAGAAGGCGCTGCTCGCCGCCCTCCTCGAACCCGCCGCGCAGCTCCGCGCCGCCGAAAAATCCGGCGACCACGCCCTCCGCCTCGCCCTCTTCGAGGAGAGCCGCGCCCTCCCCCTCGGCCCGATCTGGGACGAATTTTGCCGCCGCCACGACACCCCCGCCGGCCTCGGCTTCATGACCGAAATCGCCGCCTACGAGAAGACCGTCCTATCCAAGCGCTGATTAGCCACAAAAAGCACAAAAGGCGCAAAAATCCCCTACGCCGCCCTCCTCACCGAGGGCGGCTCTTTCAGCCCTTCCTCCATTAGCCCGATTTACCCGATCTAGCAGAAACCTAGCTCCAAACTCCGCACCTTTTGTCCCGCCACCGCGTCCTTCGCATTGGTCCTTGGACATTGGTCATCGGTCATTTTCTCCACATGCCCTCGTATCAATACGTCAACTACACCTGGGACGACGCCAAGGCCGCGTCCCTCGATCCCGTCGGTCGCCTCGTCTATCGCTCCAACATCCTCGGCAGCGACCAGCGCATCACCAACACCGGTGGTGGCAACACATCCTCCAAGTTGACCGAAAAGGATCCCATCACCGGCCAGCCCGTCGAGGTCCTCTGGGTGAAAGGCTCCGGCGGCGACCTCCGCACCGCCGGCCGCGAGTTCTTCTCCTCCCTCTACCAGGAAAAGCTCCTCGCCCTTCAAGGCGTTTACAACGCCCGCCCCGACAAGGGCCTCAAGACCCAGGCCGAGGACGACATGGTCGGCATGCAGGCGCACGCCACCTTCAACCTCAACCCCCGCGCCTCCTCGATCGACACCCCCCTCCACAGCTTCCTCCCCGGCAAGCACGTGGACCACATGCACCCCAACGCCATCATCGCCATCGCCGCGTCCTCCCGCTGCGAGCAGCTGACGAAGGAAATCTTCGGCGGCGAGATGGCCTACGTGCCCTGGATGCGCCCCGGCTTCGAGCTCGGCCTCGCGATGCAAAAGATCTCCCGCGAGCAGCCCAAGGTCCGCGCCATCATGATGGGCCAGCACGGCTTCATCTCCTGGGCCGACGACGACAAGCAGTGCTACACCGACACCCTCAACTTCATCGAAAAGGCCTCCGCCTTCATCGAGAAGAAATACGCCGAGAAGGGCGGCGACGCCAAGGCCTTCGGCGGCCAGAAATACCAGACCCTCCCCGAGGCCCAGCGCCGCGCCACCCTCGCCTCCATCCTCCCCTGGCTCCGCGGCCAGGTGTCCCAACAGAAGCGCTTCATCGGCACCGTGCAGGACGACGAGAAGATCCTGCGCTTCGTCAACTCGGCCGACGCCCCGCGCCTCGCCGCCCTCGGCACCTCCTGCCCCGACCACTTCCTGCGCACCAAGATCAAGCCGCTCTACGTGGACTGGAACCCGCAGACCGAGGACACCGCCGCGCTCAAGCTGAAGCTCGCCGCTGCCCTCGACCAATACCGAGTCGATTACACCGGTTACTACAACGTCTGCCGTCGCCCCAACTCGCCCGCGATGCGCGACCCGAACCCGACGGTCGTCCTCATCCCCGGCCTCGGCATGATCGCCTGGGGCAAGGACAAGTCCGAGAGCCGCGTCACCGCCGAGTTCTACAACTGCGCCGTCGAGGTCATGCGCGGCGCCGAGGCCATCGACAAATACATCGCCCTCCCGCAGCAGGAGGCCTTCGACATCGAGTATTGGCTGCTCGAGGAGGCGAAGCTCAAGCGCATGCCCGCCGAAAAGGAGCTCGCCCGCCAGGTCATCCTCGTCATCGGCGCCGGCTCCGGCATCGGCAAGGAGACCGCCCACCGCCTCGCGAAGGAAGGCGCCCACATCGTGTGCGTTGACCTGAACCCACAAGCCGCCGAGGCCACCGCCAAGGAGCTCACCGACAAGCTCGGCCTCGGCATCGGCGTCGCCGGCACCGGCATCTCCAACTGCGGCCCCGCCATCGGCCTCGCCGCCAACATCACCGACCGCGCCTCCATCCGCGCCATGCTCGACCAGGTGGCGCTCGCCTACGGCGGCTTCGACTCGATCTGCGTCACCGCCGGCATCTTCGTGCCCAGCGACACCAGCGGCCACATCCCCGACGACAAGTGGGCGCTCACCTTCGCGATCAACGTATCCGGCAGCTACTACGTCGCCGACGAGGCCTTCAAGACCTGGAAAGAGCAGGGCCTGCGCGGCAACCTCGTGCTCACCACCCCGGCCAACGCCGTCGTGGCGAAGAAGGGCTCCGTCGCCTACGACACCTCGAAGGCCGCCGCCAACCACCTCGTGCGCGAGCTCGCCATCGAACTCGCCCCGCTGGTGCGCGTGAACGGCGTCGCCCCCGCCACCGTGGTGCAGGGCTCGGCCATGTTCCCCCGCGACCGTGTGATCGGCAGCCTGGCGAAATACAAGATCCCCTACACGGACGACGAGGCCACCGAGTCGCTCGTGTCGAAATTGGCGCAGTTCTACGCCGACCGGACCTTGACCAAGGCCCCGATCACGCCGGCCGACCAGGCCGAGGCCTACTTCCTTCTCGTGACCAACCGCCTGAGCAAGACGACCGGCCAGGTCGTCACCGTGGACGGCGGCCTGCACGAGGCCTTCCTGCGCTGAGCCTGCCTGCCGGCGTAGCGGAAGCGCGGCCGCGCTTCTGTTCCGTCCCGGTGGCTCCGGCGCGCCGACCCGTCGTGGTGACGGTCCCGCGCCGCGCGCGGGCGGATGGGTGGTGCATCCGCCCGCGCGACGCACTCGCCGGGAGCCGAGGGCGAGGTCCTCTCCTCTTCCGGCGCGCTTCCCGCTCGCGAGCCGGAGCCGTGACCGTGGGTGCTTACACCACCGCCAGATACGCGTATCTCGCGCCAAAAGAGGCTTCCCATCGACGTAAGCGGCGTATCAATTCCATCCTTTTATGCAGAAAACCCTGATTATCTGTAAGCCCGACTGCATGGAGCAGAAGCACGTGGGCAATGTCGTGGACCGCTTTGAAAAAGCCGGTTTCGAGATCGTTGGCTGCAAGATGGCGCGCCTCACTTCCGCGCAACTTCGCGAGCACTACGCGCACGTGGCCGACAAGCCCTTCTATCCCGAGATCGAGGCCTTCATGAGCTCGCGTCCGGTCATCATCCTCGCCCTCAAGGGCGACAACGTCGTCGCCAAGGTGCGCGACCTCCTCGGCCCGACCGATTCGCGCAAAGCCGCCAAGGGCACCATCCGCGGCGACTTCGGCACCGAGATGATGAAGAACGTCGTGCACGCCTCCGACAGCGAGGAAAACGGCAAGATCGAGATCGCCCGTTTCTTCAAGTCCGAGGAAATCTTCGGCTGATACCGATCCGCCGCCCGCCGACCAGTTGGACGCTCCCGTTGCGGGAGCGTCTTTTTTTTGCCGGGGCCTTTGGCCGGTGCCCGCAAAAAAAGCCTCCCCGTGAGGGGAGGCTTTGGGTGGCACGGGCGTCTCGCCCGGAAGGGTCGGCCATCGCCGATCAGGCCGGGCAAGCCTCGCAGGGAGGGCAGTCGGTCTTCGCGGCCTTGCTTTCCTCGCACTTGGCCTTCTCGGCGGCGTCGCAGGCCTTCTTTTCACCGCACGCGGCCTTCTCGGCGCAGTCGGCTTTCTTTTCAGCGCAAGCGGCTTTCTTCTCGGCGCAGGCGGCTTTCTCGGCGCAGGCGGCCTTGTCGGCCTTTTCCTTCTTCGCCGTGGCGCAGCAGGCGGCGGGCTTGGCGTCGGCCTTCTTGGCGGCGGGCTCGGCGGCGTGGGCGGTGAGGCCGAGGGCGAGCACGGCGACGAGGGCGCAGAGGGAACGGATCGATTTCATGGTGTTTGAGGAAGGGATGGAGATCGGGTTTGCCGGGATGTTACGTGCCACCCGCGGCAAACCCTCGGGTTATTTTCAGGGAGCGGGGGGCATCAGGTTGAAAGGCTTCTCGGTGAAACCGGCCGGGACGGCGAGAAGGTTGTCCGCCACCCTGCCGGGGGTCACCTCGGAAGCCTGCACCACCATGCGCATCTGCGGCATGGTCATTTCCATCTTGAGCGGCACGCCGTCGATCTTGGCGAGGTAGGCGGCGTCCTGGCCGCCGATGCTGGCGCGGGCGAGCGCCTTGGAGTCGAGGCCGGGGATGTCCTTCGTGGCCCAGAGCGTGCCGCGGATCTGGGTGTCCTGCTGCGTCATCTCGAGCAGATATTCCTGGCAGGTGTAGCCGAGGATCTTGGTGGTGCGGGAGCCCTTGGTGACCTTGTGCTCGACCTTGGCGGCCTCGGCCTCCGCCTGCTCGATCGGAATTTTGGAGTAGCTGCGATCCTTGCGGTTGATCCAGTAGGCGGCGGCGGGCTCGTTGACGGAGAGAATCTCCATCGGCATGGCGCCGCCTTCGGTGGTCACGAGGCTCTTGCCGCCCTTGGTGCGCACGGTCATCGATTTTGGCATCATCGAGGTGAGCATGTCGCCCTCGCCTTTGCCGGCGGCGGCATCCTCGGCCATTTTGATCTGCGCCTCCATCGCGGCTTTCATCTGCGGATTCTGCTCCATGGCGGCCTTCATCTGCGGGCTGTCCATCATGGCCTTCATTTGCGCGAGCTTGGCCGGATCGGCCATTTGCTTCTGCGCCTCGGCCATCTGGGCCTTCATGGCGGGGTCGGTGATCTCGGCGGAGAGCGTCCATTTCAAAGTGCCCTCGAAGTCCGCCGCGCGGGCGGCGAAGGCGACGAGACACGTCAGGGCAAGCGAACCAAGAAGTCGGGTCAGTTTCATGGGACCCCGAGCCTTGGTCGCGGGCCAATGCGCCGGCCAGCCCGGAGATGCAAAAATTCGGCAAACTTTCCCGAAGCCGCCTCCGGAGGATTCCCGGGGCGGCTGCGGGTGGAGACGCCTATTTCCGCGCGCCGTTGACGAAGCGCTCGATGCGGTCGCAGGCGACGACGAGCTGCTCGTAGCTGGTGGCGAAGCAGGCGCGCACGTGGCCGAGGCCGTTTTCACCGAAGGCGGTGCCGGGCACGACCGCGACACGCTCCTCCTTCAACAGGCCGACCGCGAAGTCCTTTTCGCTCATGCCGATGCCGGTAGTCGTAGGGAAGGCGTAGAAGCTGCCGCGCGGCGAGTGGCAGGTGAGGCCGATCTCGTTGAAGCGACGCACCACGAGGTCGCGGCGACGGTGATACTGGTCGCGCATCTCGCAGACGTTGTCCCAGCCGCGTTGCAGGGCCTCGAGCGCGCCTTCTTGGGCGATGATCGAGGCGCACATCATGGCGTATTGGTGCACCTTCATCATCGCGTCGATCAGCTCGGCCGGGCCGCAGGCGTAGCCGATGCGCCAGCCGGTCATCGCGAAGGCCTTGGAGAACCCGTGGAGAAACACGGTGCGCTCCTGCATGCCGGGCAGGCTGGCGATACTGGTGTGGGTGCCCTCGAAGGTGAGCTCGGAGTAGATCTCGTCGCTGAAGACCAGCAGGTCCTTTTCGCGGCAGAAGGCGGCGATGGCCTCGAGTTGCGCGCGGTCGCAGGTGCCGCCCGTGGGGTTGCACGGGAGGTTCAGCATGAGGATCTTGCAGCCGGGGGTCCACGCGGCGCGCAGGGCCTCGGCGGTGAGCGCGAAGCCGTCCTTCGCGTAGGTGGGCACGGCCACGCCCTCGGCGTGCACGAGCGAGATGCTCGGGTGGTAGGAGACGTAGCAGGGCTGGTGATACATCACCTTGTCGCCCGGGTTGCAGAAGGCGCGGAAGGCGAGGTCGAGCGCCTCGGAGACGCCGACCGTGATGATGATCTGGTCGTCCGGGCGGTAGTTTACGCCGAAGTGCTCGGTCACGTAGTGCGAGACGGCCTTGCGCAGCTCGGGCATGCCGAGGTTGGAGGTGTAGTAGGTCTTGCCCTCCTCGAGCGCGGTGATGGCGGCCTTGCGCACGTGCCAGGGCGTGGTGAAGTCGGGCTCGCCGACGCCGAGGGAGATCACGTCCTGGCCCTTCATCTTGGCCACGAGCTCGAAGAAATCGCGAATGCCGCTCCTGGGCAGCGTCGCCACGTGGCGCGCCACCCAGCGGTTGCTGGTAGTGCTCATTTGAATACCTCCGGGATCAGGGCGAGACGTTGAGCCGGTCGCCCGAGCCTTCGCCGTCGTCGAGACGGAAGCCGCCCTCCTTGTAGGAGCGTAGCAGGAAGTGGGTGCTGGTCGAAAGCACGCCGCCGAAGGTGGAGAGTTTTTCCGAGACGAAGGCCGCGGCCTTCTGGAGCGTGGGGGCGTTGACGAAGACCAGCAGGTCGTAGCTGCCCGACATGAGGTGGCAGGACTCGACCTCGTCGAACTGGCAGAGCCGCTCCGCCATGCGGTTGAAGCCGCCGCCGCGCTCGGGCGTGAGCTTCACCTCGATGACCGCGCGCACGGCGGCGCCGGCGGCGGCGTCTCGCGAGAGATCGAGCACCGGACGCCAGCCGAGGAAGATTTTATCTTTTTTCAGCTGCTCCAGGTGCTGTTCGACTTCGGCGACGGAAAGGCCGGCGACCTGCGCCATCTGCGCGGTCGTGAGCCTGCCACCTTCGAGGAGCAGCTTGAGAACAGGGTTCATAGGGACGCGCAATCCACCCGAGCGGCGGGCGCGAAGCCATCCCAAAGTTTTGAACGACGGCGTCTCACCCGCCTCTTTGGAGTGCGGAGCCTCGGCTCCGCTTTAGACGGGTCGCCTCGGCGGCCGCCCTCTCCCATGCGGCCCGCCCTCAGGCCAGCAGCGCCGCCTTCTCCTTGGAGATCGCCCACTTCAGGTTCTCGCCGCGCTTCCAGCGGTCGAACTCGTCGATCATCAAGCGGCCCATGCGGCGGCACTCGCGGTCCTGCGAGCCGGCGATGTGCGGCGTAAGAATGACGTTGGGCAGGGTCCAAAGCGCGGAGTCGGCCACGGGCGGCTCCTTGGGATAGGTGACGTCCAACCAGGCGGTGAGATCGGTGCGGCGCTGAAGCACCTCGATCAGCTCGTTTTCGCGCACCACCGCGCCGCGGGCGGTGTTAAGGAAAGTGGCGTTTGGCTTCATCATTTCGAAGTGCCGCGCTTGAATCATGCCCTCGGTCTCCTTCAGCCAGGGCGTATGCAGGCTCACCACGTCGCACTGGCGGAAAATCTCGTCGAGCGACACCATCTCCACGCCGAGCACGGTCGCCTGCTCGGGAGTGACGAAGGGGTCGTAGGCCAGCACCTCCAGGTCGAAGGGCCGCAGACGCTCGCGCACGAGCCGCCCGATCATGCCGAGCGAGACCAGACCGACCTTGCTGCCAAAGCCTCCCGCGCAGGGCACGCGCTCGGGAAACTTGCCGTCGCGCTTGGCGGCGTAGGCCTGCTTCCAGAAGTTCTTCAGACTCATCAATACCGCCGCGAGGGTGTATTCCGCGACCGGCACCGCGTTCATCGCGTAGGCGCTGACAATGGTGATCTTGCGCGCCCAAAATTCGTCGCTCGTAAAGTGCCGGATCGAGCCCGCCCCGTAGAAAACCGCCTTCAGATTCGGCGCCGCCGCGAGAAAAGCCGCATCCAACTTGGGCGCCCCCCAGCCCGAAAAAATCACCTCCACCTGCGCCAGCAGATCGGGCCGCTTCAACACCTCGTCCTTCGAGAGCGGCTCGGCGAGCAGATCGACGCGATGGGCGATCTCGTTTTTATACTCCGAGCCGTAGATGAGCCCGAAGGCGTATGGATCGAGAATGATGAGGCCCTTATGCATGGGAAAAGAGGGGCAAACGCAGCGCATCGCCTGGCCGACAACAACCCCATTCTGCCTCACCGTCACGCATCGTCGCCCTTGCCACGCACGGCCGACTCGTCCAGCCCGGCGCTTCTACTCGGACACCCAAATCGCCCACCCCGCTCCCACCTCGACCGCCATGCCCGTCAAAACCCGCCCGCTCGCCTTCCCGAAAAAATTCACCTGGGGCTTCGCCGCCGCCGCCCCGCAGATCGAGGGCGCCGCCTTCGCCGACGGCAAGGGCCCGTCCGTCTGGGACACCTTCGCCCGCACCCCCGGCAAGGTCCACAACGGCGACAACCTCGACGTCGCCTGCGAACATTACACCCGCTATAAGCAGGACTTTAAACTGATGCGCGAGCTCGGCGCGAAGAACTACCGGCTCTCGCTCGCCTGGCCCCGCATCTTTCCCGAAGGCGACGGCAAGCTGAACCAGAAGGGCCTCGATTTCTACCACCGCCTCTTCGACGCGATGGAGGCCGCCGACATCACGCCCTGGGTCACCATGTTCCACTGGGATCTCCCGCAATCGCTCGAGACCCGCTTCGGCGGCTGGCGCGACCGCCGCACCGCCGACGCCTTCGCCACCTACGCCGACACCATCGTCAAGGCCTACGGCGACCGCGTGAAAAACTGGATCACGCTCAACGAGATCTTTTGCTTCACCGCCCAAGGCTATGGCAGCGGCTCCAAGGCCCCCGGCTTCCAGCTCCCCGAGCAGGTGGTCAACCAGACCTACCACACCGCCCTCCTCGCCCACGGCCACGGCGTGCGCGCCGTGCGCGAACACGGCGGACGCGGCGCCCGCGTCGGCCTCACCGACAACAGCATCCCCACCATCCCCGTCACCGAGACCGAGGCCGACATCGAGGCCGCCCGCCGCCGCTTCGTCGAACTCAACGCCCGCGTGCTCGAGCCCCTCTACCGCGGCCGCTACACCGACGCCTACCGCAAGGTCGTCGGCAAAGACGCCGCCAAGTTCCACAAGGACGACTTCAAGCTCATCAGCCTCCCGACCGACTTCCTCGGCCTCAACATCTACACCGGCGAGTTCGTCCGCGCCGGCCGCGGCGGCAAACCCGAGGCGCTCCCGCTGCCCGCCTCCTACCCCCGCGCCGACGCCACCTGGCTCGCCCACGCCGCCCAGGCCCTTTACTGGTGCCCGCGACACGTCGCCGAGATCTACGGGGTGAAATCCGTCGTCATCACCGAAAACGGCGCCGGCTACGACGACGCCCCGCCGGTGAAGGGCGAGGTGCTCGACCTCCACCGCCGCGACTACGTGCGCCGCTGCCTCTGCGAGCTGCACCGCGCCATGGCCGACGGCGTGCCGGTGGACGGCTACTTCCTCTGGTCCTTCATGGACAACTTCGAGTGGCAGGACGGCTACCGCATCCGCTTCGGCGTAGTCTATACGGACTACAAGACGCAGAAGCGCACCCCCAAGCTCAGCGCGAAGTGGTTCAGCCGCGTCATGGCCGAGAACCGCGTCGTCTGATCGTCGGCCCTTTTGGAGTGCGGAGCCTCGGCTCCGCTTTCGACGGGCCGCCTCGGCGGCCCGCCCCTCCCCCGCCCGCGCTCCCTCACCCCGCGGCCTCCGCCCACCGCGGCTCCACCTCCAGCGTCTGCCGAAACGCCGCCGTCGCCAGCGGCACGCGGCGCATTTTCAGCTCGAGCAAGTTCACCGCCACGCGCCCCACCTCCTCGAGCCGCAGGTCCACTCCGGGCGCCTTCTCGCCGGCCAGCAGGTGCAGCGGCGCCACCACCGCGCCCGCCGGCCACACCTTCGCCCGCCGCACGCGCTCGCGTTGCTTGCCGTTGAGCACCACCAACGCGTCCGCCCGCTCCGCCGCCTTCGCCAGCCGCGCCAGCCACTCCTCCTCGTCGCGGTCCAGCCAGCCCACCACCAGCCTCGGCCCCGCCCTGCCCTCGGCCTCCGCCAGCGCCCGCGCCGCGCCGAGGATCGCATGGTCCGAATGCAGCCCGCGCTCGACCTCGAGCCCGATCACCACCCTCCGTCCGCCCCCGCCCAGCCGCCGCCACGCGAGGCTCACCGCCGCCGCCAGATCCGGCCGCACCGTGTCGCAGGCCACGTCGCGCAAAAACCCGCAATGCACCCGCGGCGGCTCCCCCGCCGCCAGCAACTCCGCCGGCAGGTCGCGCCGCGATTGCCCGATCACCATGCCGCGCAAGCCCCGCTGCTCCACCACGCGCAAAAGCGCCGCCACGCTTGGGTAATCCGCCAGCGAAAACACCTCCACCCCGTAGCCCAGCAGCTTCGCCTGCCGCCGCACGCCCGCGAGATACGCCTTCAGCTCCGGCTCCGCCGCGCGGATGTCGTCGCACACGAAGGCCAGCACCAGCCCCTTGTGATCGCGCCGCCCCTGCCAGCGCTGCGCCGCCAGCGAGGCCAGCGCCGGGTCCGGCGCGTAGCCCAGCCGCTTCGCCACCTCGCGGATCCGCGCCCGCGTCGTCTCCGGGATGCGCGGATGCCCCGAGAGCGCCAGCGACACCGTGGATTTGTCCACTCCCGCCGCCACCGCGATATCCGCATAACTGATCCGACGTTCCATGCCCCCATCCACGTCCGCGGATCGCCAAACGTCAACGGGATGACCTCCGACTGCACGGGCCAGACTCCGCTGCGGCAAATGTCCACTACGAAAGCTTTCGTTGACATCTACGAAGCACGTCGTAGGACATGCCGGCATGCCGAAGAGAAAACCGGTCCCACCCCGCCCCACCGAGACGGAGCTGCGCCTGCTCAAGGTGCTTTGGCAGCACGGCCCATCCACCGTGCGATCAGTCTGGACCCACCTCGGGGCCGATGTCGGTTACACGACCGTCCTCAAGCTCCTCCAGATCATGCGCGATAAGGGCCTTGTCACGCGCGACGAAGACGAAGCCTCGCACGTTTACACCGCCGCGCTCTCGGAAGCCGAAACCCAGACCGAGCTCGTCGGCGGCTTCATCGACCGGGTTTTCGGAGGTTCGGCGAGCCGGCTCATCATGCACGCACTCGGCTCGAAGCCGGTTTCGCCCGAGGAGCTGAAAGCGATCCGCGAGCTCCTTGAGAAAGCCGATCCCGGCCCGAAATAAACTCGCTCCGCTTCGCTGATGAATCCGTTGATCGAACGCCTAGGCTGGACGCTGCTCCACTCGCTTTGGCAGGGCGTGCTGGCGCTGGCTGTTCTCCGAGCCGCGCTCGCCGCGCTTCATCGCCACTCGTCCCATGTTCGCTACCTGGCCGCCTGCGGGACGCTCGTTCTCGCCACGCTCGCCCCTTGGATCACGTTTTTCCGACTCGACGTCACTCAACGACTTTCCGAAGTGGCGCCTGCTCGTGTGACGCAGCCCCTCCCGGTCTTCCCGCGGGTGTCTCCCGGCCCGGAGCCGCGAGCGATCGTTGATCCCGGAGCGGGCGGACCTGCGGTATCCGCCCGCCCGTCCGACGGAAACATGCTCGGCCCCGGACGCCTCGAGACCGCTCTCCGCCCGGCCTTCCCGTGGATCGTCGGCGTGTGGATCACCGGATTTGTGTTCTGCAGCGTGCGATTGTTTTTCGGGTGGTGCCGGACCTGCGCGCTGGTCCGCGGCCCGCTCCCGCCCGCACCGGCCGAGGTCGTCGCACGTTTCGCATCACTGCTGTCCCGGCTCCGCCTGCGTCGCCGCGTGCGCCTGGGTTTGTCCTGCCGGATCTCGGCGCCGGCCGTGGTCGGCTGGCTGCGACCGGTCGTGCTCTTGCCCATGGAAGCGCTTGCAGGATTGTCGCCCGGGCAGCTCGACGCCCTGCTCCTTCACGAACTGGCGCATGTCCGGAGGGCTGATGTCCTCGTCAACCTGCTCCAAGCGGTGACCGAAGCGCTCTTCTTCTATCACCCTGCGTTCCACGCGATCAATCGCCTCATCCGCGAAGAGCGCGAACATGCTTGCGACGACTGGGCGGTCGGAGTCACCGGGAACGCGGTGGCTTACGCCCACGCGCTCGCCGCCCTCGCTTCCAGCGCCGCCGGCGCACCCAGCCTCGCGCTTGCAGCCACGGGAGACGGGAAAACCGGCGGGGTGCTCGTCCGCATCCGCCGCCTGCTCGGGCGCCCCCCGGCGCACGAGCGCCCCTTCACCCCTCTTGCATGGGTGGCGTTCACCGGCGCGCTTCTCTATGTGTTCGCAATGCTGGGCGCGCCGGCCGTGGCCGCTCGTCTTCTCACGCCCGAGGAGCGTATCGAATTGGTCAGGGAAACCGCCGCCATCGTGTCCGCCCAAGCCACACCGGAATTTCCGCGCGGCGCCAAAGTCGAGGTCACCGGCGAAGTGCGCACGGAAGACGGCAGCCCGCTGCCCCCGGCGATCTCGCTCATCGCACGCACCCAAAATCGTTACAGCGGCACCGCCACGGAATTGAAGGTAGTGAGCGGCCAAGCGCACGGATCGCTCCCGGCCGGAGAAATCTACCTGCTCCTCTACGCTCCCGGATGGGCACCGACTTTCGCGGGCCCCATTCAGCCGAGACGTCTCGATGAGAAACTGGCGTTGCCCGAGCTCGTCCTCCGCCGCGGTTTTCCCGCCCGCCTCCGCGTGCTCGATGACCGCGGAAGCCCGCTTGCCGGAGTGCGTCTTCAACAACCGTGGATCAGGTCCTCCTCCCCCGCCTCGAATCGAAATCTCAACCGTCCCGGGCCCGATCTCGTCACCGATGCCAACGGCAAGGCGGTGTTCGCCAATGTCGCGGCGGATACCGAGCTGGAAATCACGATCGCGCACCCCGGCTTCCAAACGGCCATACGACGTTTCGAGGGGTTTTCTCCCGGAGTATTATCCGAGTTCCGCCTCACGCCGGCTCGCCTCACGCCAGGTCATATCATCGACGCCAACACGGGGCAGCCGGTCGCAGGTGCCAAGGTTCTTCTGGCCGGCCAGCAGCGACCGGACACCAACGCGGCCTATTCGCTGCAAAACAACATCGAGATGGCCGTCGCCGACGACACCGGCCGCTTTGTCTTGGACACGCTGAACGAAAACTGGACGACCTACGTTTACGTCAGCGCCCCAGGCTACGCACCCACTTCGCTCGAGGCGACGATCGGGAAGCCGATGGAAGTGCGACTTGATCGCGGCATCCGGATCGCCGGACGCATTCGCGCAGGCGAGCGGGTGTCCACGAAAGGAATGCGCGTCATCGCGGATTATTCGCTGCAAACCGGTCCGCAATCGGCCTTCGGCCATCAGGTCGAACAGGCCTTGGATTCAACGCAGCCCGAGCCCACCTTTTCCTTCGACCATCTCCCGCGCGGTTCCGACTCCGTTTCCATCTCCGTCGCAAACCGCTCCATCCGCCTGTCCGGCCACACCGATCATGTCGACTTGGTGATCGATCTTGCCTCTACGACACCCGGCCCCCGCGACACCAAAGAAGGCGTAGTCGCCCTTGGTCCCGTTCCCCGTCGTCAAGTCATCCTCACGATCCGTCCGCCAGCGAACGAACCCGCGCCCGACGGCGAGATCGAGTTCGATTATCGTGCGCAGGGGCTGAACCGCGAAGATAATACGAGCCGCCCGCTTCCGCTTGTCCCTGTTCGCAACGGTCGCATCGAACTTGAGCTGGCCGTCCCAAATCGGCTCGAAATCACCCAAGCCCGTCTGCCCGGCTATACGCCGAGCATCCGCTCGCTGGAGGTCCCCGAAGGGCAAACGCCGCTGACGCTCGACCTCCCGCTGGTGCCGGCCGGGGCCATCCGCGGCAGATTGATCGACGCCCACGGTCGCCCCCTTCCCGGTTGGTTTCTTTCCTGCGCGCCCGACGACACCTCAGCCGCTCAACCGCGCGTCACACGAGGCAACCCCTTTTGGGGCGAGCCTCGGACCAACGCCGCGGGCGGCTTCCTCGCCGGCGGCCTCCCCCTCGACCGAGGCTACGTATTCGTCGCCCATCGAGAATTCTTCTACGCCACGTCAGACCTCGTGCGTCTCTCCGGTCGCGAGCCGGTCCAGGAAATCGAATGGCGACTCGCCCAACCCGCGGCATTTCTCGGCCGGTTGATCGGCCCGGACGGCGCCCCCGTTTCCAGAGCTAAAATCACGCTCGCCTTCGAAAGTCGCACCGGTGACCGCTTCGGCAACGGCGCCGTGATCCTGAGCGAAAACGACGGACGCTTCGAGATTCCAGGCATCAACCCCGCGGAGGCCGCCGGCTACGAACTCGTCGTGACCGCCGCCGAACCGTGGCAACCGCTCGTTTTCCGATTTCCGCGCGAGCTCCCGGCCACCGAAACCTCGCTCACGCTGCGGCACCACGCAACGCGGTGAAAGCTTCGGCGCCCCCTCATTCGCGCCGACGGCAGGCGACCGGACGCACGACGTGGTGCGAATCAATCGGTCAACGGGATGACCACACCCCTTCTTGGCCGTCCCTATACCCGCTGGCAGGCTGGCTTCCTTCGCTCCCGCCATGAAACCCGCCTCCTCCGCCAACCCCTACGGCCACTTCGACGACGCTCACCGCGAATACGTCATCACCCGCCCGGACACTCCCCTGCCCTGGCTCAACTACCTCGGCCAGGACGACTTCTTCGGCCTCTGCACCAACACCGCCGGCGGCTACTCCTTCTGGCGCGACGCCAAGCTCCGCCGCCTCACCCGCTACCGCTACAACAACGTCCCCATGGACCTCGGCGGCCGCTACCTCTACCTCAAGGACGGCGACACCGTCTGGAACCCCGGCTGGAAACCCGTCAAGACTGCCCTCGACCACTACGAGTGCCGCCACGGCATCGGCTACTCCCGCATCACCGGCGCCAAAAACAACATCTCCGTCGAGATGCTCTGCTTCGTGCCCCCGGGCGAGACGCTCGAGCTCTGGCGCACCACCGTGCGCAACACCGGCTCCGCGCCGAAGACCGTCCAGCTCTTCTCCTTCGTCGAGTTCTGCCTCTTCGAGGCGCTCAACGACATGACCAATTACCAGCGCACCTACTCCATCGGCGAGGTCGAGGTCGAGGACGGCGCCATCTACCACAAGACCGAATACCGCGAGCGCCGCAGCCACTACGCCCTCTTCGGCTGCACCGCCCCCGTCGCCGGTTTCGACACCTCGCGCGACGCCTTCGTCGGCGTGCACAACGGCCTCCACGAGCCCAAGGCCGTGCTCGCCGGCAAATCTACCAACAGCATCGCCCACGGCTGGAACCCCGTCGGCTCCCACTGCATCGAGCTCACCCTCGCCCCCGGCGAAGCCCGCGAGTTCGCCTTCATCCTCGCCTACGTGGACCAGGGCGATGAACCCAAGTTCTCCGCGCCCAAGGTCATCAACAAGGTCAAGGGCCGCGCCCTCATGGCCAAGTATCGCGACATCGCCGCGGTGGACGCCGCCTTCGCGCGCCTCAATGCCGCGTGGGCGAAAAACCTCGGCGCCTTCCAGGTCACCCAGAGCCCCGACCCCGTCGCCGCCCGCATGGCCAACACTTGGAACCAATACCAGTGCATGGCCACCTTCAACCTGTCGCGCTCCGCCTCGATGTATGAGACCGGCATCGGCCGCGGCATGGGTTACCGCGACAGCAACCAGGACATCCTCGGCTTCGTCCACATGCTCCCGGACCGCGCCCGCCAACGCATCCTCGACATCGCCGCCACCCAGCTCTCCGACGGCACCTGCTACCACCAATACCAGCCGCTCACCAAAAAAGGTAACGCCGAGATCGGCGGCGACTTCTACGACGACCACCTCTGGCTCATCCTCAGCACCGCCGCCTACATCAAGGAGACCGGCGACCTCACCATCCTCGACGCCGCCGTCGGCTACGCCGACAAGCCCGGCAGCAAAGACACGCTCCTCCACCACCTCGAGACCAGCGTCGCCTACACCATGAAGCAGCGCGGCCCCCACGGCCTCCCGCTCATCGGCCACGCCGACTGGAACGACTGCCTCAACCTCAACTGCTTCTCCACCGAGCCAAACGAGTCCTTCCAGACAGCCGGCGACGTGAAGGGCTCCGTCGCCGAGTCGGTCATGATCGCCGGCCTCTTCCTCTACGCCACCCGCGAGCTCGAAGGCATCTACCGGCTCATGAAGCGCGACGCCGACGCGAAGCGCATCGCCGCCGACCACGCCACCATGCTCGACGCTGTCGAGACCCACGCCTGGGACGGCGAGTGGTATATCCGCGCCTTCGACGCCAAGGGCAACCCCGTCGGCTCCAAGGTCTGCTCCGAGGGCAAGATCTTCATCGAGAGCCAGGCCTGGTGCGTCCTCGGCGGCGCCGGCGCCAACAACGGCCGCGCCCGTCAGGCGCTCGAGAGCGTGCACAAGCACCTCTACACGCCCAACGGCATCATCCTCCAGCAACCCGCCTACGAGACCTACCATCTCGAGCTCGGCGAGGTCTCCAGCTACCCGCCCGGCTACAAGGAAAACGCCGGCATCTTCTGCCACAACAACACCTGGATCCACCTCGGCTGGTGCCAGCACGGCGAGGGCGACCGCGCCTACGAATACTACCTCAGCATCTGCCCCGCCGCCAAGGAGAGCCAGATCGAGACGTATCGGTGCGAGCCCTACGTCTATGCGCAGATGATCGCCGGCCGCGATGCCGCCACGCCCGGCGAAGCCAAGAATGCCTGGCTCACCGGCACCGCCGCCTGGACCTTCGTCACCGTCTCGCAAGGCGTCTTCGGCATCCAGCCCGGCTTCGACGGCCTCCGCCTCGACCCCTGCATCCCGAAGGCCTGGCCCGGCTTCGAGGTCACCCGCCAATACCGCGGCGCCACCTACCAGATCAAGGTTACCAACCCGAAGGGCCTGAGCAAAGGCATCAAGACCCTCAAGGTGGACGGCAAGGAGATCGCCGGCAACGTGCTCCCGCTCGCCCCCGCCGGCGCGACGGTGCGCGTCGAGGCCGAGATCGGCTAAACGTCCGCCGCTTTGGAGTGCGGAGCCTCGGCTCCGCTTTCGACGGGCCGCCTCGGCGGCCCGCCCTACCCTCCACTCGCGTCCACGGACGCGCGCCAAAACCCGCCGAGGCCACCAGACCTTTCGCGTGAGGTGTTTCGCCCGCTCGGCCCCACACCCGCCCGGGCCGACTGCGCCGGCGTCGGGTTTCTTTGAAGCCTCCCCGGCCTCCTCGACAAGGCCGCGGGTTCGATCCCCCTCCTCCGCCGGCCCCTCTTGGGGCGCCTCCGCGGGAATCGGTTGCGCACGGCGCGTTTCCGCGCCCACTCTCGGCACCGATGCCGCGCCCCGAGAAGCATGCCCTGCCCGTCGTTCCGCCCTGCGCGGCGGAGGTTCGCATCGACGACCTCGGCGACGAGTTGCGCGTCACCCTCGGCGGCGTCTGGCGCGTCACCCGGGAAAAACCCGACTGGTTCCCCTCCCGCCTCGTTCGCCGCCCCAAACACATTCGGATCGAGCTCGCGCCTGATCTTGGCGAGTGGGACAGCTCGCTGCTGCTCTTCATCCACGAGGTGCGCTCCTGGGCTTCCGGCGCCGGCGTGCCCTGCGAACTCGACGCCCTCCCCGAATCGGTGCGCCGCCTGCTCACCCAGTTCATCAAGGCATCCGAAAAAGCCCGGCCCGCCGACCGCTCGCTCGACCTCTTCGCCACCGTGGGCGTCGCCGCCACGGACGCTTGGGTGAAAACCCGGGAGATCGCCAGCTTCCTCGGCGAGTGCGTGCTCAGCGGCGTCTTCCTCGCTCGCCACCCGAAAAAGTTTCGCCTCCGCGACTGCATCGAGGAGATGCAGCAGTGCGGCGCGATGTCGCTGCCGATCGTGAGCCTCATCGGCCTGCTCGTCGGCCTCATCCTCGCCTACCAGGCCGCCGTGCTGATGCGCCAGTTCGGCGCCGACATCTACGTCGCCGACGCCGTCGGCCTCGCCATGGTGCGCGAGATGGGCGCCATGATGACGGCCGTCATCCTCGCCGGGCGCACCGGCGCCGCCTTCGCCGCCACCCTCGGCAACATGCGCGCCAACGACGAGATCGACGCGCTCGAGACGCTCGGCATCCGCCCGGTGGACTTTCTCGTCATCCCCAAGCTCGTGGCCCTCTCGCTCATGATGCCGCTGCTCGCGCTCTACGCCAACTGCATGGGCATCCTCGGCGGCATGTTCGTCTCGCTCACCGTCCTCGACATCCCGCCCGCCGCCTACTGGGTGCAGACCGTGTCGGCGATCGACCTCTCCGACGTCGCCTCCGGCGTGATCAAATCCGGCGCCTTCGGCCTGCTCGTCGGCCTCGCCGGCTGCCACCGCGGGCTGCTCGCCGAGCGCAGCTCCGCCGGCGTGGGCCGCGCCGCCACCACGGCCGTCGTCATGGCCCTGCTGCTCATCATCATCGCCGACGCCCTCTTCGCCGTCGCCTTCAACATCCTCGGCATCTGAACCCGCCCGCCACCATGGTCGCCAGCCGCCATCCCGACGAATCCTCCGCCCCCGGCCGCGCCCCCGAAGGGCCGCCCGCCATCGAGGCCGACCACATCGACTGCGGCTACGGCGGCGAGCCTCTCCTGCGCGACCTGAGCTTCTCCGTCCGACGCGGCGAGATTTTCTTCGTCATCGGCGGCTCCGGCTGCGGCAAAAGCACCTTGCTGCGCCACCTCATCGGCCTCAACCGCCCCTCCGCCGGCGATGTGCGCTTCTTCGGCGATTCCTTCCTCGACGCCGACGCCGTGCACCGGCGAGACCTCCTCCGCCGCTTCGGCGTGCTCTATCAGGGCGGCGCTCTTTGGAGCTCGCTCACACTGCTCGAAAACGTCGCCCTGCCGCTGGAGGAATACACCACGCTCGACGCCGGCGAGCGCGCCGAACTCGCCGCCTTCAAGCTCTCCCAGGTCGGCCTCGCCGGCTACGAAAGCTACTACCCGGCCGAGATATCCGGCGGCATGAAAAAACGCGCCGGCCTCGCCCGCGCCCTCGCCCTCGACCCGCAGATCGTGTTCTTCGACGAGCCCTCCGCCGGCCTCGATCCCATCACCTCGCGCAAGCTCGACGAACTCATCCTCCAGATCCGCGAGCTGCTCGGCACCACCTGCGTTGTCGTTTCGCACGAGCTCGACTCGATCTTCTCCATCGCCGACCGCGTGCTCATGCTCGACAAGTCCGCCCGCGGCGCCATCGCCCTTGGCGATCCGCGGGAACTCGCCGTCGCCTCGCCTGACGAACGGGTGCGGGATTTCCTCTCCCGTGGCGCCCGCCCCGGCGGGGAAAACGGTTTCGACACCGCCGCCCGCCCCGCGCACTAAATTTTCGCCGCTTCCCGCCCTACACCCTCCGACCGCCCGCCGCCCCCGCTCCCGCCTCCGCACCCACTCCGTGAAGACCAAAGTCAGCCCCACCATCGTCGGCCTCTTTGTCCTCGGCGCGCTCCTCCTCGGCGTCGTGGCGCTCTTCTCCTTCGGCGGCGTCAGCTTCTTCTCCCGGCCCGAGCGCTTCGTCGTGTATTTCGACGAGTCAATCCACGGCCTCGACAACGGCTCGCCCGTGAAACTCCGCGGCGTGCGCATCGGCCGCGTCGTCGGGCTCAAGGTCCGCGCCATCCCCGCCTCGCCCGAATCCGGCGACTCGCGCTCGGTCGTCGCCGTCGTGTGCGAGCTCAGCCGCGACGTCGTCGCCGACGCCCGAGGACAGCCGATCGACGTCTCCGACCGCGCCGAGCTGCAACGCCTCGTGGACGAGGGCCTGCGCGCCCAGCTCAACGTGATCGGCTACGCCACCGGCCTCCTCTACGTGGAGCTCGATTTCTACGACCCCGCCACCCACCCCGCCGTGCGGCGCGACGGCGTCGAGTCCAACTACCTCGAGATGCCGGCCATCCCCTCGCGCAGCGCCGAGTTCCTGCGCAACCTCAACGAGATCCTCACCAACATCAAGGACGCCGACATCCCCGCCATCGCCCGCGAGGCCCAAGGCCTGCTCGCCGACACGCGCAAACAGGTGCAGGCCGCCGACCTCGCCGCGCTCACCCGCGAATGGACCGGCGCCGCACGCACCGTCTCCGACCTCGCCGCCTCGCCCGAGCTGAAGGAAATCCTCGCCCACTCCGCCTCCGCCTCCGCCCGCCTCGACCGCGTGCTCGCCGAGCTGGAAAAAACCGCCGGCCCCAGCGCCGAGCAGTTCCACCTCGTGCTGCAGGACGCCCGCACCGCCATGGCGCAGCTCGCCGACACCACCGCGGTGATGAAGCGCTTCATCAACGCCCAGCAATACCTCGGCGACGACGCCTCCAAGGCCTTCAACCGCCTCGGCGACGCCGCCGCGGCCGTCGCCCGCCTCGCCGATTTCCTGGAGCGCAACCCCAACGCTCTCCTCAGCGGTCGCGCCACCGACAAGAAGTAAGTCTCGCCGCCCCCCTCTCCGACCGCCCGTCTCTCGCCCATTCCCGCCCGCCATGCTCCGCCTCGCCGCCCGCCGCTCCTTCCGCTTCGCGCTCCTCGCCGCCGGCCTGGGCCTCGGCCTCGCCGGCTGCAATTTCTTCCCGAAACCCTCGCCCGATCCCACCCGCCACTACGTGCTCACCGGCCCCAAGCCCGCCGAGGTCAACGTCGGCGTGAAACAAGGCACCCTCAAGGTCGGCCTCCGCTCCATCCAGGTCGCCCCCTACCTCGACGCGAAATCGATGATCGTGCGCCGCGGCGACAACGAGATCGACTACCGCGACTTCGCCCGCTGGGCCGAGCCGCTCGCCACCGGCATCAACCGCATGCTCGTCGCCCGCCTCCACGCCTCGGACCGGGTCGGGCGCGTGTTTCCCCAGCCCTTCCCCTTCGACGTCGAGCGCGATCTCGACATCTCGATCAACGTCCTGCGCTGCGAAGGCCGCGTGCTGCCCGACGGCTCCGCCTACGCCAGCTTCATGTGCGCCATCGAGATCATCCGCGTCGGCGACCGCCCCGGCGCCGCCACCGGCACGGGCGGCCAAGTGCTCCTGCGCGAGATCTTCGAGGCCGAGCAGACGCCTTGGCGCGACGGCGACTACGCCGCCCTCGCCGCCGCGCTCAGCCAACACATTTCCAAGCTCGCCGACACACTGGTGGGCCATCTGCCCGAGCCGTCCGGCAGCTAAAGAAGC
>JAUWBD010000231.1 GCA_030605125.1 Verrucomicrobiota bacterium
GCGGGCGGCGGGACGGGCGAAGGCGGAGAAGGCTTGGGTGAGGAGGGCGTCGATCGCGGGACGGCTGTCCTCGGGAACCGGATTTTTGATCAGGACGCGGGCGAGGCGGGAGGCGGCGGCGAGGGTGGCGTAGTCGCGGCCGATGCCGGCGTGGCGCTGGAGGACGCGGTGCTCGCGCACGAACCAAGGGCCGGAAGCGGAGCCGCCGCGGGCATGGTTGAGCTCGAGGGCGAGGCGGTCGAAAAGGTCGGGCGCGGGCGCGGCGGTGGTGGTGTTGCGCGCCGGACGGAGGAGGGCGGTGAGGAGGCCGTCGGTCGGGGAAAAGCAGGTGAGGACGAGGTGGTCGCCCGCGTGCGGGGCCAGGGAGAGCAGGTGGGCTTCGGTGTGGTGAAGCGGAGCGGACATCCGGAGGAATCGTTCTCGTTCTCTTACTCGTTCTCGAGGTCGTTCAGGAAACTCGGACGGCGCGCGAGCGCGCCGGAGAACGAGAACGAGAACGAGTAAGAGAACGAGGTTTCAGCGAGAAGGGAGGCAGGAGGTCGGCGGCGCGGAGGAGCTTGAGAGCGCGGTCCTCGGCGGCGCGCATGCGGCGTTTTTTGCGGGGCTGGAGGTCGTCGTAGCCGGCGAGGTGCAGCCAGCCGTGGATCACGTAGCGCGCAAGCTCCTCGGCGAAGGGGATGTCGTGGGTTTTTGAATACGCAAGGGCGGTGTCCACCGAGACGCAGACGTCGCCGGCGTGGCCGATGGATTCATCGCCTTCGAAGGTGATGACGTCGGTCGTGGTGGGATCGTCGAGGAAGTCGGCGTGGAGTTTGGCGAGCGCGGGGTCGGTGAGAAAGGAGACCGACAAGGAGCCCGCCGGGACGGCGGGCGCCTTGTCGGAATGACGAATGTCTAATGACGAATGACGAATGGCTCGGCGGCGTGCCGCCGGGCTCAGGGTGGGGAGGTCGGCGGGGGTGAAGCGGAAGTGGGCGTCGAGGTGGGCCAAGGCGCGGGCGAGGGCGCGGCGGTCGAGGCGCAGGCGCGGGTGGCGGTTGGAGATCGTGAGTTCGCGCATGGGGCTAGAGGCCCGGGGGCATCACCAAGGGAATGGATTCGCGGCGATTGCGGCGATAGACCCGAAAGTCGGTGTCGAGGGTGAGGACCGGGAGGCGGGGGTGAAGCTCGCTCAGGCGGATGAGGCAGAGGTCGGCGAGATCGGGGCTGCGGTCGTGGTAGCGCTCGGCGAGGGCGGCGAGCTGCGTCCGCTCGGCTTCGAGGGCGAACGCGAGCCGCACGAGGCCGGTCTCCGCCATGCGGAGCACGAGGCGGCTGTCCTGGAGATGGTGCGCGGCTTCGGCGAGGACCGCCTCGCAGGTGAGGAGCGGTTCCTCGATGGTTTCGGCGATGGCGTAGGCCCAGGGGAAGTAGCGGTCGCGACGGTTTGCGAAGGCGACGAGGAAGCCGGTGTCGGCAATGCCCTTCATCGAGAGAAGCCGCGCTTACGGCTGAGGTCGGGCTCGCGCTCGACGGAACCGGCGAGATCAAGGAAGGGCTGGCGCGCCCGCGCGGTGCGGGCAGACTCCAGCCGTTCGCGGATGATCTGACCCTTCGGCAGGCCGGTGGTGCGCGACTCTTGTTCAAGCCATCGGCCGAGATCCTTCGGGAGGCGCACGGTGATTGTGTTACTCATGCGGCAAGGTGTATTACACGCCGGCGCCCGGCGCAAGCGAGGTGTGGCGCGAAGCGGTGTCGCCGTCGTTTACGTCTTCGCCGCCGGGTAGGCGACGCGGCCGTGGAGCATGCTCACGAGGGTGTGCTGGAAGCTGTCCTTGATCTTGTTGAGCTCGGCGAAGGTGAGCGGGCTCTCGTCGAGCTGGCCGTCCTGGAGGCGGTCGCGGACGATCTGGTCGATGATCTCGTCGAGGTGCTGGGGCGTCACCTTGGGCAGGCAGCGCGCGGCGGCCTCGATGCCGTCGGCAAGATGAATGATGGCGCTCTCCTTGAAGCGCGGGCGCGGGCCGTCGTAGCGGTAGGTCTGCTCGGGGAGCTGGGGCTGCTGGGGGCGCGGCGCGCCGGCGGCGGGGGCGGCGGGAGCCGAGGATACGCCGAGCAGGGGCGGGAGGGGGGCGTCGGCCTCGGGCTTGCGGCGCAGGGCCTGGAGCGCGCGTTGGTAGAAGTAGCGGATGAGGGTGGTGCCATGGTGCTGCTGGATGACGTCGATCACGGGGCGGGGCAGCTTGTGGCGCACGGCGAGGTCCACGCCGTCTTTCACGTGGGCCTTGATGATGAGGGCGGAGAGGGAGGGGTTGGCGTCGTCGTGCGGGTTTTCGCCGGTCATCTGGTTTTCGGTGAAGTAGTGGGGCTTGGTGGTCTTGCCGATGTCGTGGAAGAGGGCGCAGACGCGGGCGAGGAGGGGGTTGGCGCCGATGGCGGCGGCGGCGTTTTCGGCGAGCTGGGCGACGACGAGCGAGTGGTGGTAGGTGCCGGGGGCCTCGAGCTGCATGAGGCGCAGCAGCGGGTGGTTATAGTCGGTGAGCTCGAGGAGGGTGATGTCGGTGGTGCGTTTGAAGAGGTTTTCGAGGAAGGGGAGGAGGCCGACGACGAGCACGCCGCAGGCGAGGGCGGCGCCGAGGCCGGCGAACATCTGCTTGAGCACGGCGAGGGGCGGGAGTCGCTCGGCGAAGCCGAGGAGGACGACGCCGGCGGCGAGGGTGACGCCGGCGTGGAGCGAGGCGCGGAGGATGCGGTTGCGCTTGCGGGTCTGGTTGACGCCCTGGATGGCGACGAGGGCGGCGAGGAATTCGAGGACGAGGAGGTCGAGGCGCCCGCCCCAGATCACCGAGGTGAAGATGGAGAGGAAGAGCGCCATGAAGATGGCGGAGCCGGCGTTGATGAGCAGCGCGACGAAGAGCGGTGCGATGAGGACCGGGGAGATGTAGGGGAGGAGCGAGGCGGCGGCGGAGTTTTCGAGGAAGAAATCGAGGGAGCCGAGGGAGTAGGTGCCGCGGACGAGGGCGAGGTTGGCGAGGGTGACGAGGGCGAGGAGGGCGAGGCGGGAGTTGGATTGCAGCGTCTCCGGGTCCTCGAGGCGGATGTAGATCAGCGAGGCGGCGAGCATCGCGAGGACGAGGAGGATGCGGCCGGCGAGGCGGGTGGCCTCCTCGAGCGGGAGCGCGGCCTCGGCGAGGGCGCGGCGGTGGGCCTCGAGCATCTCGAACTGCTCGGGGGTGACGCGGGTGTCGGGCTCGATGATGGACTGGCCGCGCTCCACGGTGACGCGGACGGGGCGCAGGTTGGCCATGGCGTCGGCCTTGCGCGAGCGCGTGGCCTCCTCGTCGAAGGCGAGATTGGAGACCACGCCGTATTGGAAAATCCTATACATGGCGGCGGCGCGGGCGCGGTCGGGCTCCTCGGCGGCGAGGTTGACGCGGAGGTAGGTGAGGGCGTCCTCGAGGGTGTCCACGGGGCGGGTGGCGACGGCGCCGTCGGGCCGGAGCACCTGGAAGAGCTTGATGCGGCCGGTGGCGCGCTCGCCGCCGAGGTCGGCGGGGTTGGTTATCCCTTGGGAGTGGATGGCGCGGAGGATGCCGATGCCGATGTCGAGCACGCGGGGGGAGTCGCGGCCGGCGAGGAGGGCGAGGTCCTCGGGCGAGACGCCGTAGGGGCCGCGGGCGTTGTGGAGGGTCGCGTTTTCCGCGAGGAAGGAGGCGCGAAGGGCGGGTTCGAGGCCGGCGTAGGGCGCGAGGGAGGCGGTGAGTTCGCCAAGGTGCTGCTCGAAGCGACGCAGGGGCTCGGGGTCGATGCGGTAAACGGGCGGCACGCGCTCGGCGACGCGGAGGCGCGCCTGCTCGGTCTTGACCTTGCTCTCGTATTCGAAGGGCAGGGCGGCGACGATGCGGACGGAGGCGAGCTGGTTGGGGAGGACGGGAAGGGTGCGGTTGGTGACGCCGACGAAGGAGACGACGACGATGGCGGCGACGGTGGCGACGAAGAGGGCGATGGCGACGAGGCGCGAGCGGTCGAGGGCGGCGCCAAGGCCGCGGCCGCCGGAGGGCGACTTGCGGCGGCGGGTGGGCGCGGGCGTGGCGGCGGTGGTCGCGGCGTAGGCGGCGCGGAGGCGGGCGATGAACTGGGTGAGGGAGCGCAAGGTGAGGAAATGACCAATGACCAATGTCCAATGCCCAATGACGGAGGCCGGCGGAGGACGAGGGGGAGTCGGGGCGGAGCAGGATGCGGGCGCGGCGGGGCTAGGTGGTTTCGGGGGTGATGGGGTTTTGATAACGTTCGTAGGCCTCGATGATCTTGAGGACGAGCGGGTGGCGCACGACGTCGGCACCGCTGAATTGGTGGAACTCGATGCCGGGAATGTCGCGCAGGATGCGGCGGACCTCGAGCAGGCCGGATTGCTTGGCGCGGGGAAGGTCGATCTGGGTGATGTCGCCGGTGACGACCATGCGCGAGTCTTCGCCGAGGCGGGTGAGGAACATCATCATCTGCTCGGGCGTGGTGTTCTGGGCCTCGTCGAGAACGATGAAGCTGCGGCTGAGGGTGCGGCCGCGCATGTAGGCGAGTGGGGCGACCTCGATGACGCCTTTTTCCGTGAGCTTGGCGACGTCGCCGGAGTCGAGCATGTCGCCCATGGCGTCGTAGAGCGGGCGGAGGTAGGGGAGGATTTTTTCCTGGAGGTCGCCGGGGAGGAAGCCGAGGGCCTCGCCGGCCTCGACGGCGGGGCGGGTGAGGATGATGCGCTCGACCTGGTTTTTGAGCAGGGCGTGCACGGCGGCGGCCATGGCGAGGTAGGTCTTGCCGGTGCCGGCGGGGCCGATGCCGAAGACGAGCGGGTGCTTGAGGATGGCCTGGAGGTAGAGTTTTTGGCCGAGCGTCTTCGGGATGATCGTCTTGCGCTGGGTCTGGACGACCACGGGCTGGGTGAAGAGCGCGCGGAGCTGGTCGGCCTCGCCGCGGGCGACACCTTCGGCGAAGCGGTGAAAATCGGGCGTGCGGATGACGAGGCCGAGGGTGCGGGCCTCGTTGAGCAGGTTGAAGAGCGTCTCGCCGGCGGCGATGGCGGCGGGTTCGCCGTCGAAGCGCAGCCAGTCTTCGCGCGACACGATGCCGAGGCCGAGGAGGCGCTCGGCGTGGGCGAGGTTGTCGTGCTGGCCGGCGTAGAGCTGGCTCAGGTGGCGGGCGGAGGGGAAGTGGAGGGTGGAGGACGCCATGGGGAGAGCCGCGGAGCGGCTCAAATGACCAATGACCAATGTCCAATGACCAATGGACGGAGGCTGCCAGACTGCGTGAGTGTCGGCTGAGTCATTGGGCCTTGGTCATTGGTCATTCGTCATTTTCGCGGCTTCGGCCGCGAGTTTCTCCCAGGTTTCGGTCAGGGCCTGGGGGAGGATGCGGGTTTGGCCGAGGACGGGCATGAAGTTGTTGTCGCCGTTCCAGCGCGGGACGATGTGGCCGTGGAGGTGGTCGATGCTGCCGCCGGCGGGGCGGCCGAGGTTGAAGCCGACGTTAAAGGCATCCGGGCGCAGCACCGCGCGGAGAAGTTTTTCGCCAAAGACGAGGATGGCCATGAGGTCGCGTTGCTCCTCGGGCGTGAGGTCGGTGAGGTCGGCGACCTCCCGGTAGGGGATGGCGAGCAGGTGGCCGGGATTGTAAGGGAAACGGTTGAGCATCAGGTAACTGAGCTCGGTGCGGTGCACGATCAGCGCGGCGCGGTCGTCGCCGAGGGCCGGCAACTCGGAGAAAGGGCGCTTCGACGCGGGAGGGCGCGGCGCCTCGATGTATTCCATGCGCCAGTAGGGATGGAGCTGCGACATGTGGTGCGGGGGGCGTGGAGCGGAGGCGGAAAATCGGATGGCGAAAGGGGGAGCGAAGCGGCGGCCGGGGGGCTTGTCAAAGCACGGGGGCGGGGTGCCCGGGTAGGCGCGGATGGCTTGCAATAGCGGGGGAGGTGGGATGGGGAAAAACGGCCGTGGGGGGCGGAGCCGGCACGCACAGGG
>JAUWBD010000196.1 GCA_030605125.1 Verrucomicrobiota bacterium
AGCGCTGGAGCTTGCGGAGCGGAGGGAAGACGGGGTGGTGGGGGCGCTACGCGTCGAAATAAAAGCCATGGACAGATGGTGGCGGGAGGCGCCATCGGGTCGCAATCCGTTTCCGAGACCCGGATCCGCCTTTGACGCCGCCTTCGCAGCTCTCCCACGGGTGCTGCCGGGAATCGGGGGCAGGCGCCGTTTGTCGGCTGCGGCAAAAAAGCCGTTGACGGAGGCGGCGGCGACCGGTTGCCTCAGCTCTTTTCCCCGGTTCCAAACGTCCCTTTCACCATGCCCATCGAGATCAAGATCCGCAAAAACGAGCCCGTGGACCGCGCCCTGCGCCGTCTGAAGAAGAAGCTCGAGCGCGAGAACATCATCAAGGACGTTCGCGCGAAGCGTTACTACGAGAAGCCGACCGAGCGCCGCCGTCGCAAGGAGAAGGTCCAAGCCTTCACCCAGATGCTGCGCCGCCGCTACGCGGAGTAATCCTTGTCCCCGCCCGGCCCCCTGCCGGTCGTCCGTCAAAGCCGCCGCGCCAGCGATCTTCGCTCGCGCGGTTTTTTCGTTCTAGGTTTGCCGGTGCAACGCGACGTGTTTGCGTTGCCGACCTTTTTGCCGCGTCGCCGCCCTTGAAGCCCATCCTCGCCCTTTCGACCTGCTGGAACTCCTTCCGTCACCAGGACGGCTATGCGATGCTGCAAGAAATCGCGGCGCTGGGTTTTACCCATGCGGAGTTGAGCCATGGCATCCGCATCGTGCTCGTGCCCGGGATACTGAAGGCGGTCGAGGAAGGCATCATCCAGATCAGCTCGACGCACAACTTTTGCCCGCTCCCGGCCGGTGTGACGCAGGCGGCGCCGAATCTTTTCGAGCCCTCCCAGCAGGATCCGCGGGAGCGCGACCAGTGGCTGCGGCACACGAAGCGTTCGGTGGATTTCGCGGCGCAGGTGAAGGCGCGCGTGCTCGTGCTGCATCTCGGCAGCGTGAAGTTCTGGCTCTTCCCGCCCGGGCAGAAGATTCAGGCCTACCTGAAGAAGCGTCCGGAGGCGGAGCCGGGCTCCGATTCCAGTTATCAGGCCGTGTTGCGCAAGGCCTGTGAAAAACTGCGGCAGCGGATGGGCCCGCACTGGAAGGCGGTGAACACCAACCTCGCCCAGCTCGCGAGCTACGCCAAGAGCCGGGGCGTCGCGCTCGGTTGCGAGAATCGGGAGAAGTTCGAGGAGCTGCCGGTGGACGACGATTTCCCGGCGCTGTTCGAGGCGCTCGGGCCGGACTCCGCCGCCGGCTATTGGCACGACACCGGCCACGCCGACATCAAGCGCGCGCTCGGACTGCTCGATCACCGCGCCCATCTCGCGCGCAACGCGGACAAGCTTCTTGGCTTTCACCTTCACGACGTGTCCGCGACCGGCAAGGACCACCAGCCGATCGGCGCCGGACGGATCGATTTCAACATGGTGAGCGAGTTTTGGCGCCCGCACCATTTGCTCACCTTGGAGCTGAGCCCGCGCGTGTCGGCCGAGGACGTCTCGGTCTCGAAGTCGCGCATCGAGGCGCTGCTCGCGCGTCGCTTCGGTTGAGGGCGCGTCGCCCGCGCCGCCGCCCCTCTCCGTCGCGTTAATCTTCCCCCCCATGCTGCTACGTGGACAACCCGGCTTCGAAGACCTGATCGCCGGCGAGGCGCGCGCACTCGGACTGGGCGAGGTGGCTCGTGGAGGGGGCTGGGTCGAGGTGGCGGAGCCGGGGCCCGATGTCGCGACAGGTGGCGCGGCGGATCTGTGTTTCGCGCATTCCGCGCATCCCGGCCCCGTCGAGGTGACGGGCGATTCCGTAAACGCGCTCGCCGCCCGCCTGCTCGAAGTTTTCCTGGCCGGCTCGCGCGACGAGCGTTTCGAGGCCGCATGGCCTTGCGTCTTCACCGCCGCCGCCGGGCTGGACGGGCTGGGCCGTCGCGCCGACGCCGTCGCCTCGGCTTTCGGCGAGTTGCTCAAGAAGCGCATGGGGCGCGTGGCGCGGCTCGCCTCGCCCGACATGCCGCGCGGGCTCGGGCCGGTGCGCGGGCTCTTTGTCCACTTCACCGACTTCAAGCGCGCGCTCGTCTCGCGGGCGGCGATCCTTGGCGGGCAACGCCGGATGGCGGACGATCCGCTCGCGCCTTCGCGCAGCTACCTGAAGGTCGAGGAGGCCTACGCCGTCCTCGGCCGCGAGCCCGCGCCGGGCGAGCTCGTGGTGGATCTCGGCGCCGCGCCAGGCGGCTGGAGCTACTCCGCCGCCAAGCGGGGAGCGCGCGTGCTCGCGCTCGACAACGGCCCGCTCAAGGGCGGCGCGCTCGACCACCCGTTGATCGAGCACCGGCGCGCCGACGCCTACGGCCACCGCCCCGGGCCCGGCGAGCGCGCGGACTGGATGTTTTGCGACTTGGTGGACGACCCGCACGAGGTGCTGCGGCGCATCGTCACGCCTTGGATCGAAAACGCCTGGTGCTGCCGTTTCGTGGTCATCCTGAAGTTCGGTCGCGTGGATCCGCTCGCCCTGCTGCGCGAGGTGCGCGCGCCCGGCTCGGTGTTTGCGCGCCGCGCGCCGGGCACGCGGGTGCGCCACCTCTACCACGACCGCGAGGAGTTCACGCTCGTCGGCGAAGTCGGCGGCGAGGCGTAGCGACCCGGGGCCGGGGGAGCGCGCCCGGCCGGTCAGCCCAGCGCCTCAGCCAAGGCGCCGATGATCTCCTCCGCCGGCTCGGCGCCGACGCTCAGGCGCAGCAGCTCCGGGTGCAGGCCTTGTTTCAGCAGGTCCGCGCGCCCCTCCGGCGTGGTCACCAGGTCGTAGTGCGCGAGAAACATGAAGGGGCAGACCAGGCTGGTCGTGATGCCGAAGCTGGGCCCTTTCGCCAAGCGCAGCCGGTCGTAAACCGGGGCCAGCGGCACGTCTTCGCGGAGGGTGAAGGTGATCATCGATCCGGCCGAGGCGGGGGAACGCGCGAGCGCGGTGTAGTTATCCGATGAATACGGGTGGCCGCTCCAGTGCACCTCGGCGACCTTCGGGTGGGCCTGGAGAAACGCGGCCACGCGCGGGGTGGACGCGTTGATCCGGGCCACGAGCGCGGGCGCGGCGTCGATCTGCGCGGCGAGCCGGGCGACGTCGCGCGGATACACGGCGGCGAGACCGGCCGCGGCGGCGAGCGCGGGGCGAAGCGCCGGAGCGAGTGGCGAGGCGGGATTCGTGGTCGCCGCGCCGAGGATGACGTCGCCCTCGCCGGCGGCGTATTTGGTGAGCGAGTTGACGACGAGGTCGGCGTGCGGGAGCACGTCGAGGTTGAGCGGCGAGGCGATGGTGGGATCGACGACGAGGGCGACGCCGCGCGCGTGGCACAGCGCGGCCAGGGCCGGGAGGGCGGGCGTCTGGATGAGCGGGTTGGTGGGCACCTCGGCGAAGACGCCCGCGACGCGGCCGGCGTGCGCATCGAGCAGGCGCTCGAGGCCGGCGAGGTCGAAGACGTCGGCGTGGTGCAGGTAGTCCTCGGCGGGGCGCGCGGTGAGTTTTTGCAGGATCGCGATCGTATCGAGGTAGAGCCAGCCGAGCTGCACCCAGCGGGTGCGCCCGCGCGGGGCTTGGACGGCGTTGACGGCGGAGAAGGCCGCGAAGGTCGCGGCCATGCCGGAGGGCGTGAGGTGCAGGTCGGCGGGTGCGAGTCCGTGCCCGAGCCAGCGGGCGAGCGTGCGGCGCACGTGGTCGGTCGCCGCGGCGGCGTCGCCGGCGAAAAGGGTTTCCGCCTCGGCGGCCGGGAGCAGGCCTTGGCGGACGAGCCAGTCCTCGGCGGCGCGGGAGGAGCCGAAGGCGCCCGTGTGCTGGAGGTAGCGGCGCGCGCGGGTGGCGAGTTCGGGATCGGCGTCGGGCGCGAGCACCAGCGCGCTCAGCTCGGGCGTGAGTTCACGGAGTTCGCCGAGCCCGTCGAGGTGGTCGCGCAGGGCCGCGGCGGCGCGGGGGCCGGCGCAAAGCCAGAGTTCGCGCGCGGCCAGCGCGGGGTCGGCGCGCCGCAGGGCTGAGGCGACCTGCTTGAGCAGCGGGTGGACGACGAAGCGCGGGTAGCCGCTGGTGAGATGCGCGGTGATCGCGGGGTCTTTCTCCTCGTAGCCGATCACGTCGCGCATCGTGGGCAGGCTGCACGAGACCGCGTGCAGGCGGTCGGGGATGCGTTGGCCGAGAGGACGGTGGACGAGGGACATGGGCGCGAGGGCGTGCAGAATGACCGAGGACAGGCACGTCATGTCCAACGCGAAACGCCCGCCGATCAAGGTCGGGCGTTGAATTCGGCGCTTGGTTTAGAAGGTGGCGTTCACCTCGTGGTGATGGCCGGGCTCGAGCGTGATCTCGCCGAGGGCGGTGCACTCGATCTGGTCGTTTTTGTAGAGTTTGACCGTGACGGGGAAGAGCAGCTCGGCGCTTTCCCAGCGCCACTTGCCGATCGAGACGAATTGGAGCGGCACGCCCTTGTCGCGGCGCAGGCCGGGGCCGTCTCCGCGGACGTAGAGCTTGTTGCCGATGCCGATGTAGGCGGTGGCGACGAGTCGGGTGTAGCCGTCGTGGGACAGCGCGGGTTCGGCGGGGGAGCCGCCGGTGGAACCTTCGCCTTCGAGGGCGAGTTCGGACGCGGTGGTTTGCTCCGGCTCGGGCGTGTCCGGCTCGGGCGCCGCATCTGGCGTCGGCACGGGTTCCGCGGCCGTTGGGGCGTCTTCGGACGCGGCGGTTTCCGGCTCGTCGAGCGCTTTGTCGTCGATCGAGACGTCGGGGGTGGAAGGGGCCGGCGGCGGCGGGGGCGGCGGAGCCGGATCGGTTTTCACCGCGACGAGGGTCGGCGAGTGAGCCGGAAAGGGAGGCGTGGAGGCCGCCTGCGTGGCGAGGTGGGTGACGGCATCGCGCACGCCGCGGTCGAAGGCGAGGCGGGCCTCGGTGGTCGCGGCGGCGAGGGCGCGGCCCGCTTCGGCGGCGGCGGCGTGGAGGGCCGCGACGGCGTCGGCGGTCTCGCGGCGGAGCGCTTCGCTCGCCTGCTGGCTGAAGGCGTCGGCGAGGCGGGGCAGGTGGGCGACGGCCTGGTCGAGCGCGGTCGAGTGCTGCGCGGCGAGCTTTTCGAGCCGGGCGAGTTCGGTGGTGGCGCGAGTGATGCCGTCGAGGGCGGCGGTGAGCTTGTCCGTCTGGGCCGACCTCAGGGTGTCGAGTTCGTGGCGCAGGGCGGCGTTTTCCTCGGCCGCGGTGGCGGAGAGCTGTTGTTGGAGGCCCGCGAGTTGTTGTTTGAGCGCGCCGGGGAGTTGCTCGGCGGCCTTGAGCTGCCGGGCGGAGTTTTCCGCGATCGCGGGGAGGTTGGAGGCGGCGATGCTGATTTGCTCGGCCGAGGCGGCGACGGTGCGGGCGAGCGCCTCGATCTGGTTAGCCCGATCCTGGAGGGCCTCCTCCTGGCGGCGGGCGTGGTTGACGACGAAGGGGTAGAGGAGGGCGACGGCGCCGGTGGCCACGCAGACCGCGATGGCGGCGAGCGCGGCCGGGCTGATCGGAGCGGGCGCGCGCCAGCCGATGACGAAGGCGGCGCCGAGCAGGACGACGTCGGCGACAACGAAGGGGAGGGGATTGAGGCGGGGGACTTCCAGGCGAAGCTCGTTCATGAGGGCGTGGTTGGGCGGGTGGCGGACGCTGCGAGGCCGCGCCCGGTATGCGCCGGAGCCCGACGGCAAACAAGGGAGAAAAACGGGTGCGTCATTCGGTTTGCGCCCCGGCGAGCGAGGCGCATTCTCATCCGCACCATGGCAGATCTAGCCGGACCGTTTATGCGGGTGGAGCGGGAGCGGGCGGACGGCAAATCACGGCACTTCGTGGTGCACGTGCGCGACCCGAAGTTCGCCGTCGAGATGACGCCCGACGCCGACGCGCCGGACAAGGTGGGCGCGGGCGTGATCAAGCGCGTCAGCGTGCCCAATTCCTGGGCCGGGCAATATTCGCAATACTCGGCGCTGCTGAAGGCCGCGCAGGAGTTCTTTCGGCAGTCGCTGCTCACCGAGCCGGCGGCCAAGCCGGAGACGCGACGGCTGAAGTTCTAGGCGCCTCGCCCGGCGCGGGCGGAGGCGGGCGCACGGGCGACCGCGACCGCCGGGGAAGGTTCCGCGCTTCGCGTGGGCACTCGGCGGATTTGCCGTTTGCCAAGCCCCCGTGCCGCCCTAGGGTCGTCCCTTCCCATGTTGTCGTTTATCTTCAAGCGTTTTGCCGGCCGCCACTACCGGAAGTTCCTCGAGCGCGCCAAGCCCGTCGTGGCCAAGATCAACGAGATCGAGGCGTCCTACCAGAAGTTGAGCGACGACGAGCTGCGCGCGAAGACCGCCGAGTTCAAGGCCCGCATCGCCGCCGCCGAGGACAAGCGCGCCGCGCTCGACGCCGTGCTCCCCGAGGCCTTTGCCGCGGTGAAAAACGCCGCCCGCCGCCTCGTCGGCACCAAGGGCACCGTCTGCGGCCAAGAGCTCGAGTGGAACATGGTCCACTTCGACGTGCAGTTGATCGGCGGCATGGCGCTTCACCAAGGCCGCATCGCCGAGATGGCCACCGGCGAGGGCAAGACGCTCGTCGCCACGACCGCGATGTATTTGAACGCCCTCACGGGCCGCAACTCGCAGCTCGTCACGGTCAATGACTACCTCGCCCGCCGCGACTCCGAGTGGATGGGCTACCTCTACCGTTTCCTCGGCCTCACCGTCGGTTGCATCCAGCAGCAGATGCCGCCCGATGTCCGCCGCGCCATGTATGGCTGCGACATCACCTACGGCACGGCCTCCGAGTTCGGCTTCGACTACCTGCGCGACAACGGCATGGCCACGCGCAAGGAGGACCAGGTGCAACGCGACCACTGGTTCTGCATCGTGGACGAGATCGACTCCATCCTCGTGGACGAGGCGCGCACGCCGCTCATCATCTCCGGCCCCGCGCCCATCGAGCGCGAGCAGCCCTACACCCGCCTCCAGCCGCAGGTCGCCCGCCTCGTGCAGGAGCAGACCCGCCTCTGCAACCGCTTCATCTCCGAGGCCAAGAAAACCCTCGAAAACCCGAACCTCACGCCCGAGGACCGTCGCGGCGCCGGCGCGCGCATGCTCCAGGTGAAGCTCGGCCACCCGAAGAACAAGCAGCTCCTCGGCCTCATGGAGTCGCCCGAGTGGCGCAAGCTGCTCGACAAGACCGAGGTCGAGTTCAACTCCGACTTCCAGAAGCGTGAACTCTTCGCTCTCAAAGAAGAGCTCTACTTCACCATCGACGAGCGCCAGCACCAGGCCGACCTCAGCGAGATGGGCCGTCGCTTCCTGCGCCCCGACCACCCCGACGCCTTCACGCTGCCCGACCTCGCCACGCAGTTCTCCGACCTCGAGCGCCAGACCAACCTCACGCCCGAGCAAAAGGAGGCCCAGCGCGCCGCCGCGCAGGAGCAGTTCTCCCAGGTCTCCGAGGAGATCCACGCCATCTCGCAGCTCCTCCGCGCCTATTCGCTCTACGAGCGCGACATCCAATACGTCGTCGCCGAGGGCAAGGTGATGATCGTGGACGAAAACACCGGCCGCGTGATGCCCGGCCGCCGCTGGTCCGACGGCCTGCACCAAGCGGTCGAGGCCAAGGAGGGCGTCACCATCGAGCGCGAGACGCGCACCTACGCCACGGTCACGATCCAGAACTACTTCCGCATGTATGAAAAACTCGCGGGCATGACCGGCACCGCCGAGACCGAGGCCACCGAGTTCCACGACATCTACAAGCTGAGCGTGCAGGTCATCCCGACCAACACGCCCTGCATCCGCATCGACAAGAACGACTCCATTTTCAAAACCCGCCGCGACAAATACAACGCCGTCGCCAAGGAGATCGAGGCCGCCAACAAGCGCGGCCAGCCCGTGCTCGTCGGCACCGTCTCCGTCGAGCAGTCCGAGGTGCTCTCCCGCATGCTCAAGCGCATGGGCATCGTGCACACCGTGCTCAACGCCAAGCTGCACCAGCAGGAGGCCGAGATCGTGGCCCGCGCCGGCCAGCGCGGCGCCGTGACCATCGCCACCAACATGGCCGGCCGCGGCACCGACATCAAACTCGGCGAGGGCGTGCGCGAACTCGGCGGCCTCTTCGTGATCGGCACCGAGCGCCACGAGTCGCGCCGCATCGACCGCCAGCTCCGCGGCCGTTGCTCGCGCCAGGGCGACCCCGGCCT
The DNA here is from genome assembly GCA_030605125.1 of Verrucomicrobiota bacterium. Taxonomy (GTDB): domain Bacteria; phylum Verrucomicrobiota; class Verrucomicrobiia; order Opitutales; family Opitutaceae; genus IMCC26134_A. Next base: position 8,213 of record JAUWBD010000196.1, read on the forward strand.
CACCAAGTTCTACCTCTCACTCGAGGACGACCTCATGCGCCTCTTCCTGCAGGGCAACCTCGCCTCGCGCATGATGGAGGGCTCGATGAAGGAGGGCGAGGAGCTCGAGCACCCGTGGCTCAACCGCTCCATCGAAAGCGCGCAGAAGAAGGTGGAGCAGCAAAACTTCTCCGCCCGCAAGCGCCTGCTCCAATATGACGACGTGCTCAACCAGCAGCGCGAGGTCGTCTATGGCATCCGCAACGGCGCCATCCACGCCGACCGCCCGAAGGACATCATCTTCGAGCAGGTCGAGGAGGAGGTCGCCGCCCGCCTCGAGACCGCCGGCTTCACCGGCAACGCCGCCACCGCCAATTCGGCCAGCGCCGCCACCGAGGGCTTTGTCGGCTGGGCCAACACCCACTTCCCCATCGGCCT
>JAUWBD010000084.1 GCA_030605125.1 Verrucomicrobiota bacterium
GGCCTGGGCGGCGCCGGCGAGCAGGTGTCGGCGCCACTCGCCGGAGGTCCAGAGCGTGGAGGCGGCGTAGTTGGGGTCGGCGCGCTCGGTAGCGATAAAATGGATACGCGAGACGCCGAGCGTGGTGGCGTCGCGCAGGAGGTCGCGCGCGGTCTGGGGGCGGGGCAGGCCGACGAGGAGGGTGATCGGCGGCAGGGGCGGCGGCTCGTGCGTCGGGGAGAAGGCGAGCGCGATGCCGTCTTCGGCGACGGAGACGAGCGTGGCGGTGCCGAGGGGGCCGTTGACGAGGCCGGCGACAAAGGTGTCGCCGGGGGCGCGGCGCAGCACCTTGAGGATGTGTTGCGCGCGCGGGTCGGCGGCGGGGAGCGGCGCGGCGAGCTCGTCGGGCTCGAAGAGGACGAGGTTCATGCGGGGCGCCGCGGGCCGGATCTTCGGCCAGGATGGAGTCGATCCGGGCGAGCTCCTCGGAGCCGAAGTGGGTGTTGGCGGCGGCGCCGACGCAGTCCTCGATCTGCGAGACCTTGCTCGCGCCGATCAGGGCGGTGGTGACGCGTTTGTCGCGCAGCACCCAGGCGAGCGCCATCTGGGCGAGCGATTGGCCGCGTTCCTGGGCGAGGTCGCCGAGTCCCTGGATCTTGGCGACGAGCTCGGGCGTGACGCGGTCGGCGTTGAGGAAGGGGCTGTGGGCGTTGGCCGCGCGGGAGTCGCCGGGGATGCCGCCGAGGTAGCGGTTGGTGAGCAGGCCTTGGGCGAGCGGCGAGAAGGGGATGCAGCCCATGCCCTCGCGCTCGAGCACGCCGAGCAGCTCGGGCTCCACCCAGCGGTTGAACATATTATACACGGGCTGGTGGATCAGCGCGGGCACGCCGAGTTCGCGGAGGATCTGCGCGGCGCGGGCGGTGGTGGGCGCGTCGTAGTTGGAGACGCCGACGTAGAGGGCCTTGCCCGAGCGCACGGCGGAGGCGAGGGCGCCCATGCTCTCCTCGAGCGGGGTGTGGGGATCGGGCCGGTGGTGGTAGAAGATGTCCACGTAGTCGAGGCCGAGGCGGCGCAGCGAGGCGTCGAGCGAGGAGAGCAGATATTTGCGCGAACCCCATTCGCCGTAGGGGCCGGGGTGCATGCGGTAGCCGGCCTTGGTGGAGACGATGATCTCGTCGCGGTAGGGGCGAAGGTCGTCGGCGAGGAGCTTGCCGAAGTTTTCCTCGGCGGAGCCGGGGGGCGGGCCGTAGTTGTTGGCGAGATCGAAGTGGGTGACGCCGAGGTCGAAGGCGCGGCGCACGAGGGCGCGTTGATTTTCGAGGGGATCGACTCCGCCGAAGTTGTGCCAAAGGCCAAGCGAGATGCGCGGGAGCAGGAGGCCGGAGCGGCCGCAGCGGGCGAAGAAGGAGCTGTTGTCGTAGCGGGTGGGGGCGGCGAGGTAGGGCATAGGGCACGCCCCGGCGGAGACGCGGGGCGCGGAATGCGCAATGACGCGGGGCCCGCGGCCGATGTCGAGCGCGGGCGCGGGGCGTGGCTGGCGGCGGCTGGGACCGCGAAGCGGGCTAGGCGGCCGAGGCGGCGGGGGCCGCGGTGTCGAAAACGGAGAGCGGATCGCCACCGGCGAGTCGCTCGCGGTGCGCGGGCGCCCAGGGGGCGAGGCGGCCGGTTTCAGGATGAAAAATCGCCACGACCTTGGCGCCGGCGGCGGGCAGTTCGGCGAGGAAGCGGCCGAGGTAATTGTCGATCTTGCCGACGGGGAACTCGGGCGCGGCGGCCATGAGATCGATGGAGAGCCAGGCGCCGTGGGCGGGCTGCGCTTGCGCGGGCGTCGCCTCGGGCCGCGGGTAGGGGCGGGCCATGTGGAGCACGAGAAACCACATCTCCTCGACGTGCATCACGTGGTTCACGCCTTGGCCGATGATGTAGTCGCTGCCGTTGGTTTGGTTAAAGGGGCGCGAGTAGGCGCGGGTCGCGATGGCGGCGATGCGATCGGGATCGAGGGCGAAGGGCTCGCGCAGCCAGAGCACGAGCGAGTGTTTGGGGCGGGGCTGGCGATCCTCGGGCGGAGCGGCCGGCGGCCGCGCGCCGGAAAGGGAAGCGGGAAGGAGGGAACGCCAGCCGCGGGCGAAGCGCCGCGCGGCGACTTGAAAGCGGTCGAAAAGGAGGGGCATGGGCGCGGCGGGCGTGGAGGCAGCAAGCTCGCGAATGCCGTGGCGCCAAGCCGCGAGCACCCTTTGCAGCGGAAACGCGTAGGCGCCGGCGGTGCCGCCTATTCGCCAAAAGCCGCCATATCTTCCCGCGCGTGCTGCATCTCCGCCAAAATCACGTCCGTGTGCTGCAACAGCTGCCGGCCCGCCTCGGTGATGGTGACTTTCCTGCCCATCCGCTCAAACAACCTCACCCCGAGATCCCGCTCCAGGCCCTTGATCGCATGGCTGACCGCCGATTGCGTGAGGCTCAGCTCCCGCGCCGCCTGCGTGAAGCTGCACACCCGGGCGAGGGTGGCGAAGGCGAGAAGCTTGCGGCTATCGAGTATGACCGGCGGCATGAGTGGCGAACGGGAGGGGGAAATGCGGTGGCATGAGCACGATTCACGCCACACGCCGCCAAAGACCCGCGCATGAATGAATTTCATGGCGTTGCCTTGCGGACGCCCGCGCCTTGCAGTCGCCGTCTTTTCCTTCCCTCTGTGCGCCCGCCCCATGGACGAGCCCTCTCCTCAAGCTGATTCCGCCTCCGCCTCGACGCCGCCCGCCGCGACGTCCGGCCGCCCGGGCGCGCGCTTTCGGATCGAGTTTCCCCCGGAGCTGCCGATCAGCGCCCGCGCGGAGGAGATCGTCGAGCTGCTGGGCAGGCACCAGGTCATCATCCTGGCCGGTGAGACCGGTTCGGGCAAAACCACCCAGATCCCCAAAATGTGCCTCGCCGCCGGTCGTGGCACGCGCGGGCAAATCGCCTGCACGCAGCCCCGTCGCGTGGCGGCGCTATCGGTCTCGCGCCGGGTGGCGGAGGAGCTAGCCGTGCAATGGGGCCGCGAGGTGGGCTGCAAGATCCGCTTCGACGACCGCACCTCGCGCGACACGGTGGTGAAGTTCATGACCGACGGCATGCTGTTGGCCGAGGTGCAGAGCGACCCGCTCCTGCGCGCCTACGACACCGTCATCCTCGACGAGGCGCACGAGCGCTCGCTCAACATCGACTTCCTGCTCGGCCACCTGCGCAACCTGCGCTTCAAGCGCCCCGAGCTGCGCATCGTGATCACCTCGGCCACGATCGACACCGAGGCGTTTTCGAAGGCCTTCGACGACGCGCCGATCGTGCAGGTCTCGGGCCGCACTTTTCCGGTCGAGGTGATCTACGCGCCGCTCGACTCGCTCGGCAGCGACGCCGCCGAGGGCGACGAGCCCGAGTCGCGCCCCGAGGCGTTGCACTACGTGGACGGCGCGGTGGAGGCGGTGCAACGCATCCTCGAGGGGCGCGCCGGCGACGCGAGCGGCGACATCCTGGTCTTCATGCCCGCCGAGCGCGACATCCGCGAATGCTGCGAGCTGCTCGAGGGCCGGCACCGCCACTGCGAGGTGATCCCGCTCTTCGGCCGCCTCTCGCAGGCGGAGCAGCAGCGCATCTTCGCCGGCACGCAGCGGCGGAAGATCATCGTCGCGACCAACATCGCCGAGACCTCGCTCACGCTGCCCGGCATCCGCTACGTGGTGGACACCGGCCTGGCGCGCGTCTCGCGCTACGTGCCCGCGGCGCGCACCCGCCGCCTGCCGATCGAGGAGGTGGCGCAGTCGAGCTGCGACCAGCGCAAGGGCCGCGCCGGCCGCGTGGCCGAGGGCGTGTGCGTGCGGCTGTATTCGGAAGAAGACTACAACGCGCGCCCGCGTTTCGCCCAGCCCGAGATCCAGCGCGCCAACCTGGCCGACGTGATCCTGCGCCTCAAGGCCTTCGGCCTTGGCGACATCGAGCGTTTCCCCTTCATCAACATGCCGGCGGCGAAGTCGATCCGCGCCGGCTACGCGCTGCTGGAGGAGCTGGGGGCGCTGGACGTAGGGTCGTCGCTCGCCGACGACCGCGCCCGCGTTGATGTCGCGGCCCTCCCCGAGCGGCATTCACAAGCGAACGCCCTATCAGCAAACGCGCTCACCCCGCTCGGCCGAGAGCTCGCCCGCCTGCCGGTGGATCCCACCGTGGGCCGCATGATCCTCCAGGCCCGCGAGGAGCGGGCCCTGCACGAGGTGCTCGTCATCGCGGCCGGCCTCTCGATCCAGGACCCGCGCGAGCGTCCGCTCGACGCCCGCGAAAAGGCCGACGCCGCCCACCGGCGCTTTGTCCACCCGGATTCGGATTTCCTCACGCTGCTCGCGATCTGGGAGGCGTTTCACGACGAGCTGGAGCGGCTCTCGCAGTCGCGCCTGCGGAAATTCTGCCGCGAGCATTTTCTCAGCTACACCCGCATCCGGGAGTGGCGCGACATCCACGCGCAGCTCCTCGACGTCATGGAGTCGCGCCGGGATTTCAAAATGAGCTCGGTCTTCGACGGCGTCGCTCCGGCCGACCGCACGCCCGAGAAGCTCGCCTTCGGCACGCCCGCCTATCGCGCGATCCATCGCAGCATCCTCTCCGGCCTCCTGGGCAACATCGCCCTGCGCGACGACGAGAACGGCGGCTACAAGGCCACGCACGACCGGCGCGTGGCGATCTTCCCCGGCTCGGCGCTCCACGTGCGCGACGAGCCGAAGCGCGGCGGCCACGACGCACGACGGGAGAAACCAAAGCGCGGCCCCGCCGCCCTGATGGCTGCGGAGATCATGGAGACCTCGCGGCTCTACGCCCGCACCGTGGCGCGGCTCGATCCGGCCTGGGCGCTCGAGCTCGGCCGCCACATCGTGAAGGTCTCGCACAGCGAGCCTTTCTGGAACCAGGACGCCGGCCGCGTGATGGTGAAGCAGCGCACGCGCCTCTACGGGCTCGAGCTGGAGAATCGCGCCGTCTCCTACGGCAAGATCAACCCCGTCCACGCGACCGAGATTTTCGTCCGCGAGGCGCTGGTGAACGACACGATCACGTGGCCGCTCGATTTCCTCGCGCACAACCGCAAGGTCCTCGACGAGCTGGAACACCTGCTCACCCGCGCGCGCGACACCGGTTTTCTCAACCTCGACGAGGCGCTGTATCGCTTCTACGCGGCGCGGCTGGTGCCCGCTCGCGACACCGACGCGCCGCCCGAGGGCGTCTCCGCCGTGCAGGACCTCGTGGCCTTGGTGCGCGAGCGGCGCGCGAAGCGGCCGCGCTTCCTCATGCTCTCGCCGGAGGACCTGCGCGACCCGGCGACGATCGCGGTGGACGAGCAGGCCTTTCCCGCCGCGCTGCCGCTGGGCACGAGCGTATTGCCGCTTCACTACACCTACCGGCCCGGCCAGGACGACGACGGCGTCACCCTCGAGGTCGGGCCCGCCGAGGCGGCGCAGCTCACGCCCATCGCGCTCGACTGGGCCGTGCCCGGCCACCTCGAACAAAAGGTGGAGCACCACCTCTCCACGTTGCCCAAGGAGGCGCGGCGGCTCTTCGTGCCGCTCGCCGAGACGGTGAAGCAACTCGCCGCCGCCGTGGCCGCGCGCGACCGGCTCACCGATCGCCGCGAGTCCTTGCCCGAGGCGCTCGCCGCCTGCATCGCCGAGCGTTTCCCGATCCGGGTGGACGCCTCCGCTTGGGCGGAAAAGCCTCTGCCGGAGCACCTGCGCGTGCGCATCCGCGTGGTGGACGAGAAGGGCCGCGAGATCTGCGCGGCGCGCGAGCTGGAGGAGATGAAGCGCCGGCTCGGCGACTACCAGCGCGAGAAAAGCGCGAAGGTGGCGCAGGACGCGCCGAGCGCCTGGGCGCGGGCGCGCGAGAAGTGGGAGAAGGGCGAGCAGACCGCGTGGACCTTCGGCGAGCGGCTGCCCGGGCGGGTGGAGGTCTGCACGCTCGCGGGCGTGACGGTGCATGCCTGGCCGGCGCTCAAAATCGGCGTGAACGGCGTGGCGCTGCGTCTGGCGAAGAGCGAGGAGGAGGCGGCGGCGCAGACGCGCCTCGGCCTCGGCCGCCTGCTGGAGCTCGAGCTGCGGCACGAGTTGGTCAACCTCCACCGGGAGCTGCGCGGCCTGCGCGAGTGCGGCGCGCTGCTCGCGACCTATTGCTCGCTCAACCAACTCACCGAGGACGCGGCGGGGCTCCTGCAACGCTGGCTCTGCGATCCGGCGCGAGTGGCGGAGCCGACGCAGAAGGCCTTCTCGGCGGCGCTCGTGCAGGCGAAGCACGACCTGCGCACGAGCGGGCCGCGGTTGATCGCGGTGTTGAAGGAATTGTTCGCGGTGCGGGCGACGCTCGAGGCTTTCCCGAATCCCTACCCGACGCTGGCGGGCGACCTCGTGCAGCTCGTGCCGAAGACCCTGCTGCGAGAGATCGACTACGCGCGCGTGCCGCACGTGGTGCGCTACCTGAAGGGTCTGAAACTGCGGGCGGAGCGCTGGCGGCAAAATCCGGGCAAGGAGGCGGAGCGTTCGCGCGCGCTGGCGCCGTGGCTGGCCAAGCAGCGCGCCCTGCCGCGGAGCGACGCGCGTTACTGGTTGGTGGAGGAGTATCGCGTGAGCCTTTTCGCGCAGGAGCTGGGCACGGCCGAGGCGGTGTCGCCGCAGCGACTGGAGCGTGAGTTTGCGGGTGCGCCGGGGCTGGCGGGGGCGCCGGCCAAGGGCACGGCGGTCGCGCCGGCGAAGCCCGTGCCGCCTCCGCTGGCGGTCTTGCCCACGACGGCGAGCCGCGGGAAGGGCACGCCGCTCAAATCGCTGGGCGCGCTCGGCGACCTGTTTCGGAAATAGGCCCGGGCGGGCGTTGGCGGCCGCGCGCGGCCTATGGCGAGCGCCCGCCGACCGGCTCGGCGGGCATGGATCGGATCAAACCAGCAGGAGAGCCGGCGACTCGAGGAGCTGCTTGAGCGCGCCGAGGAACTGGGCGCCGACCGCGCCGTCCACCACGCGGTGGTCGCAGCTGAGCGCGAGCGTCATCGTCGTGCCGACCACGAGCTGGCCGTTCTTCACCACGGGCTTTTGCACCGAGGTGCCGACGCCGAGGATGGCGGCGTTGGGCGTGTTGATGATCGGGTAGAACTTCGGGATGCCCATCATGCCGAGATTGGACACGCAAAAGGTGCCGCCGGTGTATTGGTCGGGCTTGAGCTTCTTGTCCTTGGCGAGTTTGCCGAGGGCCTTGGCGTCGGCGCTGATCTGGAAGACGGATTTCTCGTGCGCGTCGCGGATGACCGGCGTGATGAGGCCGTCGGGCAGGGCCACGGCGAAGGAGACGTGGGCGGCGCCGAAGTAGCGGATCTGGTTGCCTTCCCAAGAGGCGTTGACCTCGGGCACGCGGCGGAGCGCCTCGGCGCTGGCCTTGAGGATGAGGTCGTTGACGGAAAGCTTCACGCCCTGCTTCTCGAGGCCGGTGTTGAGCTGCGTGCGCAGCGCGGCCAGCGGCTCGGCGTCCACTTCGATCTCGAGGTAGAAGTGCGGCGCGGTGACCTTCGACTCGATGAGACGCTTGGCGATGACGCCGCGCATGTTGGAGACGGGGACGGCGCGCTCTTCCTGGATCGGGCCCTTGTTGAAGGACGAGCCGGAGGGGACGGAGCCGGAGCCGGCGGCGGGCTTCGAGCCGGCCTTGGCGGTGCCGGCGGTCTCGGCGGCGAGGACGTCGGCGCGGACGATGCGGCCGCCGGGGCCGCTGCCCTTGATGAGCGAGGGGTCGAGGCCTTTGCTCGCGGTGAGCTTCTTGGCGAGGGGGGAGATTTTGACGCGTTCGCCGGCGGCGCGGACCGGGGCGGCGGCGGGCGCGGAGCCGGTGGCCGGGCTGCCGGAGTGCGCGGGGGCGACGGAGGCGGGCCAATCGGTGGAGGGCTTGGTCGAGGGCGGCTGCGCGGAGGACTCGGCGGCGGGCGGGGGCGTCTGGGGCTTGGGCTCTTCTTTCTTGGCCTCGGCCTTGGGCGCGGGGGAGCCGGCGGGGGCGTCGGGAGCGGCCTCGCCGGGGGCGCCGACGGCGCAGAGGGGATCACCGATGGCGACCTGCGCGCCGGCGGCGGCGTAGAGCTTGAGGATCGTGCCGTCGGCGAAGGACTCGAACTCCATCGTGGCCTTGTCGGTTTCGATCTCGGCCAGGAGGTCGCCGAATTTGACGGCGTCGCCTTCTTTTTTGAGCCACTTGACCAGCGTGCCCACCGTCATGGTGTCGCTGAGTTTCGGCATGGTGATGACTTGGGCCATGGGAGAAAGGAGTCGAGGAGTCGAAGGGTCGAGGAGACGAGGAGCCGGGGCTAGTTGCTAGTTTCTAGGAGCTAGTGGCTAGGATCAGGCGAGGACTTTGAGGACGCCGGCGATGACGCGCTCGGGGTTGGGGAGCTGGAAGTTTTTCTCCACCGGGGGAGCGTAGATCGCGGGGGCGTCGATCGTGCCGACGCGGAGGATGGGGGCGTCGAGCTCGTCGAAGGCCTCTTCCTGGATCGTGGCGGCGAGGTGGCTGCCGACCGAGCAGAAGGGGCGCTGCTCCTCGACGATGAGCACGCGGTGGGTCTTGGCGACGGACTTGAGCACGGTGTCCACATCGAGCGGACGGATGGTGCGCAGGTCGATGACCTCGATGTTGAGGCCCTTGTCGGCCTTGAGCTTCTCGGCGGCGGCGAGGCTGTGGAGCACGCTGCGGCCGTAGGTGACGATGGTGAGGTCCTTGCCTTCGCGGGCGATGTTGGCGCGGCCGAAGGGGAGCGTGATGTCGCCGTCGGGCACCTCGCCGGCGATGCCGTAGAGGAGGGTGTTCTCGAGGAACATCACGGGGTCGTTGTCGCGGATGGCCGTCTTCATGAGGGCCTTCGCGTCGGCGGCGTTGGAGGGCACGACGACCTTCAGGCCCGGGTGGTGGGCGAGGACGTTCTCGGGCGTGTGCGAGTGGGTGGCGCCGACGTTGGTGCCGCCATTGGCGGGGCCGCGGATGACGATGGGGCAGGCGATCTGGCCGCCGGACATGTAGCGGACGTTGGCCGCGTTGTTCACGATCTGATCGAAGGCGACGGAGTAGAAGGACCAGAACATGAGCTCCATCACGGGACGGATGCCGAGCATGGAGGCGCCGATGCCCATGCCGATGAAGCCGGCCTCGGAGATGGGCGTGTCCACGATGCGCTTGGGGCCATACTTCTCGAGCATGCCCTCGGTCACCTTGTAGGCGCCGTTGAACTGGGCGACTTCCTCGCCCATGATCACGACGTTTTCGTCGCGTTCGATTTCTTCGGAGAGGGCGGCGCGGATGGCTTCGCGGTAGGTCAGAGTAGCCATGGAGATTTATGATCTATGATTTGAGATTTATGATTTCTCGGCGGACGCGGCTTACTTGACGCTGTTGAAGAAGATGCGGCCTTCGCTGGTGCGCTGGGGCTGGTCGGTCTCCCAGTAAACGTCCTTCTGGATGTCGTCGGCGGTGGGGAAGGGGGACGCTTCGGAGAACTCGACGGCGCGCTCGGCCTCGGCGCGGGCGGCGGCGTCGATCTCGGCGATGAGGGCCTCGGTGAGGACCTTCTCGTGGAGGAGCTGGTTTTGGAAGAGCTGGATCGGATCCTTGGTATTGCGGTAGTCCTCGATCTCCTTGCGGTCGCGGTAGGTCTTGTCGGGGTCGGCGACGGAGTGGCCGCGGTAACGGTAGGTGTCGATCTCGACGACGGCGGGCTTGTGCTGCTCGCGGGCGCGCTGGAGGGCCTCGTCGAGTGTGGCGCGGACTTCGTAGATGTCGTGTCCGCCGCACTGATACCAATCCATGTCGTAGGCCTCGGCGCGCTTGCCGAGCTGGCCGGCGGAGGAGCGCTCCTGGGAGGTGCCCATGGAGTAGCGGTTGTTCTCGATGACGAAGAGGACGGGGAGGTCCCAGAGGGCGGCGAGGTTGTAGGCCTCGTGCACGGCGCCTTGGTTGACCGCGCCGTCGCCCATGAAGGCCATGGCGGCGCCCTTGAGGCCCTTGTATTTCACGGCGTAGGCGAGGCCGGTGCCGAGGGGGATCTGGCCGCCGACGATGCCGTGGCCGCCCCAGTAGTTGAGATCGGGGGCGAAGTAGTGCATCGAGCCGCCCTTGCCCTTGGAGCAACCGGTGACTTTGCCGTAGAGCTCGGCCATGAGCGCGCGGGTATCCATGCCGACGGCGATGGCGTGGCCGTGGTCGCGGTAGACGGTGATGACGTGGTCGTCCTTGCCCATGAGCGAGCAGGCGCCGACGGCGACGGCTTCCTGGCCGATGTAGAGGTGGAGGAAGCCGCCGATCTTGCCCTGGTTATAGACGGGCAGGCAGCGCTCCTCGAAGCGGCGGATGCGCACCATCTTGCGGTAGAGCTCGATCTTCTGCTCGGCGTTGAGCGCGGCGTTGGCCGGGGCCTTGGCGTGCGGGCTGGGCACGGCGACGGAAGGCGGGGTGGCGGCGTTTTCGGCGGGGACGGAGGTCTTCTTGCTCACGTGAATGGGCGGAGTTGAAAGGGAAAAGGGGCGAGTGTTTGCCGGGGGGGCGGGAAATCAAGTGCGTTCCGGGTGGGCGGCGGGTGGGCGGCGGCTTGCATAAGTGCAGGCGGGGGCGCCGTCGGGCGGGCTTGAGCGGGGCTTATGGGCGGGGCGGCGGCGGCGCCGCCGAATGACCAATGTCCAATGTCCAATGACCAATGACCAATGACCAATGTCCAATGACGAATGGCGGAGAGCCGAAGGGAGCGGGCTCGTTCTCGTTCTCTTACTCGTTCTCGTTCTTCCGCCGCAGGCGGTGCCGAAAATTTTCGAGAACGAGAACGATCAGGAGAACGAGAACGATGATTTACAGGAAGCTCTGCTGCTTCGGGGCCTTGGCCGCGGCGGCGGCGGCGCGGGCGGCGGCTTCCTCCTCGGGGGTCATGTTGAGGTGGCGGGGCGGGCGGGCGACGCGGGCGGCGACGGCGCTCTCGCGGTCGGCCACGATGCGGTCGCAGATGGCGTGGATGTGCAGGCGCAGCCATTGGGCGGTGCTGCTCTCGGGGCGGTAGTCGGCCGGGCCGTAGTGGTCGATGCGGCCGGCGGAGCGCAGGCGGTCGTTTTGCGCGAATTCGTCCGGACGGGCGGGGTTGTAAACGCCGTAGGCCTTGCCGCCGCCTTTCTTCGTCACGGAGAAGCTCGGCACATCGCTCGGGCCGTCGGCGATGTAGATCATGTTTTGGAAGGGGATGCGGCGATCCTCGGGCGCGATGTTGGCGTTTACGTCGATGGCCGGGTTTTTGTTGGTGCCCTTGTTGATCTCGAAGAGGGCGCGGGTCTTGGTGGTGTTGTCGATGACGAGGCCGATCTGCGCGATGAGGGCCTCGGCCTCGAGGCCGAAGTCGGCCTGCTTGAGGAAGCCGGGCTGGAGCGGGTTTTCGATGAACTCGCAGCCCCAGATGTTTTCGACGAAGGGCGCGATGGCGCTGCCGCGCACCATCTCGGCGAGGCCGGTGCTCACGATGTAGTGCTCGAGGCGGATGTCGTGTTTGCGGTAGATGTCCTTCTCGGCGACGTAGCCTTGGGCGACGCGAAAGAAGTCGGGCAGGCCGGGGTAGAACTTAATCTCGGCGCCGCACTCGCGGAGGATCTTGTTGCTCAGCTTGGGCATCTTGCCGGCGAGCACGTAGGTGAGCAGGTGGTTGAGGTAGGCGATCTCGGGCGAGAGGTGGTAGCCGCGCTTTTGGTAATGGCCGACGAGGTTGTTGGTCTCGTGCCAGAAGCTGTTCTCGTCGATCCCGTAGCGACGGAAGAGCGGCGACTGCATGTATTCCGGGATAAGCGTCTTGTCGAAGTCCCAGATGCAGGCGATGATGTTCTGCGTGAAGAGAGTCGTGGCCATGGCGGATCAACACCGTTAGCGACGGGCAAACCGAGCCCGCCGCCGCGGCGTGTGCGCGCGAAGCAAGCCGCGAGCCGCCCTCCGCGCAATCCGCAAGACGCTGCCGCAGCCTCGTGGCGTCGCCTTCTGACGATCCGTCCTCCGCCATTCCGTCCTCTGTCGATCTGTCTTCTGTCGCTCCTACGTTCTGACTCCCTCCCGCATGGAAACCCTTCCCGACATCACTCCGTTTCGCCGTCGGCTCGACGAACTCGACGCGCAGATGCGCGCGCCGTCCTTCTACAACAACGCGCGTGCCGCGGCCGAGGTGACGCGCGAGCATCAGCGCGTCGGCGCCCTCGTCGCCGATCACACCGCGCTGGAGAAAACCCATCGCGACATCGCCGAGATGCGCGCCCTACTGCGCGATTCGGGCGGCGGCGATCCGGAGCTGCGCGAGCTCGCCGAGGCCGAGCTGCCGGCGCTCGAGAAACGCGCCACGGAGCTGCACGAATCGGTGCTGCGCCAGATGATCCCGCCCGAGCCCACCGACTCGCGCAACACGGTGGTCGAGATTCGCGCCGGCACGGGCGGCGAGGAGGCCGCGCTTTTCGCGGCGACGCTGGCGCGCATGTATCAGCGTTATTGTGACACGCGCCGCTGGACGGTGGAGCCGATGGGCAGCTCGGTGTCGGAGCGCGGCGGCTTTCGCGAGGTGAGTTTCCTCGTGCGCGGGCAGGATGTTTACAAGCAGCTCAAGTTCGAGAGCGGCGTGCACCGCGTGCAACGCATCCCGAGCACTGAGGCCAACGGGCGCATCCACACCTCGACCGTGACGGTGGCGGTGCTGCCCGAGGCCGAGGAGGTGGACGTGCAGATCGACCCGCAGGACCTCGAGATCACGGTGCAACGCGCGAGCGGGCCGGGCGGCCAAGGCGTCAACACCACCGACTCGGCGGTGCGCATCATCCACAAGCCGACCGGACTGATGGTCTTTTGCGCGGACGGCCGCTCGCAGATCAAAAACAAGGCCAGCGCGATGTCGGTGCTGCGCGCGCGCCTGCTCCAGAAAAAGCAGGACGACGAGGCCGCGAAATACGCCGCGCAGCGCAAGGGCCAGATCGGCACGGGCGACCGCAGCGAGCGCATCCGCACCTACAACTTTCCGCAGAACCGGCTCACCGACCACCGCATCGGCCTCACGCTGCACAGCCTGCCGCAGGTGGTGGAGGGCGAGATCGAGCCGGTGATCGAGGCCCTGCAAAAAGCCGACCTCGAACGGAAGCTCGCCGAGCTGACCGGCCGGCCCTTCGACATGAAACGTGCCGCGGCGGGCGACGACGACGAGGACTAGGAGTATAAACCGCTAAATGTTGTTAAAGGCCGCTAAACCAGAATCAGCACGGCGCATGGCAGGCTTTCCTTTAGCGTTCTTTAGCGTTCTTTAGCGGTTCTCCATGCTTTCGCTGCTCGAGATAATCACCAAGACGACCGATTTCTTCGCGGGGCGCGGCATCGACTCGCCTCGGCTCAACGCCGAGCAGCTCATCGGTCACGCGCTCGGGCTGAAGCGCATGCAGCTCTACGTGCAGTTCGAACGCCTGCTCACCGAGCCCGAGCTGGAAAAAATCCGCCCGCTGGTGAAACGCCGGGCCAACCGCGAGCCGCTCCAGCACATCCTCGGCACCGTCGAGTGGGGCGGGCTCACGCTCAAATGCGACAAACGCGCGCTCGTGCCGCGACCCGAGACCGAGGAGCTGCTCGAACTCGTGCTTGAACGCGCCAAGCCCTCCGAGGGCGCCGCCTCGCGAGTGCTCGACCTCGGCACCGGCACCGGCGCGCTCGCGCTCGGCTTGGCCAAGGCTTGGCCGACCGCGCAGGTGACGGCGGTGGACGCGAGCGACGACGCGCTCGCGCTCGCGCGCGAGAACGCGGAACTCGCGGAGCGCGCCGCGCCGGGGATCGGCGGGCGAGTCACGTTTTTGAAGTCGGACTGGTTCGCCGCGCTGCCGGCGAGCGCGACGTTCGAGGTGATCGTGAGCAACCCGCCTTATCTGACGGACGCCGAGGTGGCGGCCGCCGAGCCCGAGGTGCGCGTGCACGATCCGCGCTCGGCGCTCGTGGCGCCGGACGCGGGGCTTGCTGATTTGAAAAAGATCATCGCGGGCGCGGCGACGCGGCTCGCGCCCGGCGGGCTGCTCGCGCTCGAGACGGGCGTGGCGCAACACGAGGCGTTGCTCGCGGCCGTGGCGGCGGCGGGGCTGCGCGAGGGCGAGGGACGGGCCGATCTACGCGGGCGGCCGCGCTTCGTGTTGGCGCGGAAGGGATGATCTGAAACCGCGAAGGGCGCGAAGGGACGCGAAGATGAACGGCGTGGAAAAAGTGAAGGCCGGGCTCGCGCGGGTGCGGGAGTGGTCGCCGGCGGAGTGGGTCACGGGGGCGGCGTGCATGGTGGTCGCGGCGGGCTTGCTCGCGTGGGCGTGGTGGCTTTGGCCGGAGTGGCGGATCAATCCGGATCTCTCGCACGGGTTTTTCGCGCTGCCGCTTGTCGTGATGTTGTGGATACGGGCGCGGGCGGAGCGAACGGAAGGGGCGGGCCCCGGCCTTTCCGCCCGCGCGGGCGCGGCGCTCGTGATGGTGGCGGGGCTCGGCACGCTCGCGTCGGCTTTTCTGGCGACGGTTTATGCGATCGCGCTCGGCTGGTCGGCGACGCCGACCTTGTTTTTGCTCGGGGTGGCGGCGGCGGGCGCGGCATCGGTGGCGTTGCTGCTCGCGGCCGGGCGCGAGGTCCGCTGGGTGGCGCTGGGGTGGCCGGCTTTGGTGATCCCGCTCGTGCTGGTGCTCAGCGGTCCGCTGCCGCCGGGCACCTATGCGCGACTCTCCTTGAGTTTGCAGGAAGGCATCACCGTCGGTGTGTTGGAGGTGCTGCGGCTCTTCGGCGTGCCGGCGGTGCGGGTGGGCAACGTGATCAACCTCGGCCACACTTCGGTGGGCGTGGAGGAGGCCTGCAGCGGTGTGCGCAGCCTGATCTCGTGCGTGCTGGCGGGGCTCGTGCTCTCGGCGCTGCTGCTGCGTTCGCCGAGACGGCGCGCCTTGCTCGTGCTCGCGGCGGCGCCGCTGGCGCTGCTGACCAATTTCGCGCGCTCGCTGACGCTCACGCTGCTGGCGCGGAGCGGAGTGGACATCGCGGGGGCCTGGCATGACGGGCTGGGCTTTGCGGTGCTGGGCGTCACGACCGCGCTGCTGGCGTGGATGGCGACGGCGCTGGAGGAGGCACCGGGTAAACGGGCGGAGAAGGCGGAGGCCGAGCCGGGGCGCGGCGTTCCCGGGCGTAGGAGTTTCGCGGGTGTGGCGAGCCTTTGTTCGCTGGGCTTGGCGGCGGGGTGGATCGGATTCGTGGCGGCGCGCACCGAGCGGGCGGAGGCGGACGGCGGCGCGGTGCCGGAGCTGGCGCGGATCATTCCGGAGGTGCCGGTGGCGCCAGGGTGGACGGTGCAGACGCGCGAGGATTTGGGACGCTTCGCGGGGATACTGCGCACGGAGCATCTGTTGGAGCGCAGCTACCAGCGGGCCGGCGCGGAGGGGCAGGCGCCGTTACAAGTGACGCTGTATGCGGCGTGGTGGCCGGCGGGCGCGGCGTCGGTGAGCTCGGTGGCGACGCACACGCCCGACGCGTGTTGGCCGGGCACGGGCTGGGAGATCGTCGCGGCGGAGAGCGTGCGGCGTGATCTGCCCGTGGCGGATGGAGGCGCGGTGGGCGAGGCGGAGCAGCGGTTTTTCCGTTTTGGGCGGATGCCGCAGTGGGTGTGGTATTGGCACGTGGTGGACGGCGCGCCGCTGCGTCCCTTCGAGCCGCGCTCGTGGCGCGACCAGTTGAAGATGTTTTTCCAGCAGGGGGTGCGGCGCGATGCGGCGCAGGCTTTCGTGCGGCTCTCGGCCAACCGTCCGTGGGAAGAGGTGGCGGACGAGGCCTTGGTGGCCGAGTTGCTGGCGGGGATGGCGGAGCTGGGCGTGCCGGTGGGCGGAAGCGGGCCTTCGAAGTGAAAAGACAGTTGCGCGGGGGCGGGCGGCGGCTAGCTCTCGGGGCCGCTGGTTGTTCGCGCCATTAGTATATCGGCTATTATGTGTGCTTCCCAAGCATGAGAGGTCGGTTCGACTCCGACATGGCGCACCAGTGATCTCGGAGAGGCAAGGCGGCGGGCCCGGCGGTCCCGCCCTACCGGTCGATCAGCGGCGGACGGGGAGGCCTTGGCCGGCGAGGTGGTCCTTCACCTGCGGCACGGTGAGCGTGCCGAAGTGGAAGAGGCTGGCGGCGAGGACGGCGCTGGCGTGGCCTTCGCGGATCACATCGGCGAAGTGCTCGAGCTTGCCGGCGCCGCCGCTGGCGATCACGGGCACGCTGACGGCGTCGCTGACGGCGCGGGTGAGCGGGCAATCGAAGCCGGCGAGGGTGCCGTCGGCGTCCATCGAGGTGAGCAGGATCTCGCCGGCGCCGAGGGCGACGGCCTGCTCGGCCCACTTCACGGCGTCGAGCTCGGTGCGGTTGCGGCCGCCGTGGGTATAGACGCGCCACGATTTGCCGTCGGGCTCGCGCTTGGCGTCGATGGCGAGGACGATGCACTGCGCGCCGAAGCGGTCTGAGGCGCGGCGGATAAGCTCGGGGTCCTTGATCGCGGCGGTGTTGAGCGAGACTTTGTCGGCGCCGCTTTTGAGCATGGCCTCGATGTCGGCCACGGAGCGGAGGCCGCCGCCTACGGTGAGGGGCATGAAGCACTGCTCGGCGGTGCGGGCGACGACGTCGTGCATGATGCCGCGCCCGTCGGAGGACGCGGTGATGTCGAGGAACACGAGCTCGTCGGCGCCCTGGGCGTCGTAGGCCTTGGCGGACTCGACGGGGTCACCGGCGTCGCGCAGTTCGAGGAACTTGATGCCTTTGACGACGCGCCCGGCGTGGACGTCCAGACAGGGAATGACTCGACGAGAAAGCATCGGAGTTTTTAACGCAGAGACGCGGAGACGCAGAGGAGAGGAAAAGGGAGGAAAACTGGAAGTGGTTTTCTCTCCGCGCCTCTGCGTCTCTGCGTTAAACTTCTGCGTTAGCCGTCGAGCTGCGCCACCTCGGGCTCGAAGTTGACGACGAAGCGATACACCTGGCCGGGGCGCATGATGAGCGGGTGGTCGCGCATGAGCGTCTGGATGTAGTGGATCTTGCCGAAGTTGGTGCGGTAGGCGGGATCGTCGGTCACGACCTCGGTCTCCAGCCAGTTGCCCTGGAAGTCGTCCTTCTGGACGGTGCAGCGGTGGCCGTGCTGGCC
Source organism: Verrucomicrobiota bacterium (assembly GCA_030605125.1). Lineage (GTDB taxonomy): Bacteria > Verrucomicrobiota > Verrucomicrobiia > Opitutales > Opitutaceae > IMCC26134_A. The sequence continues at coordinate 17,175 of JAUWBD010000084.1, forward strand.
GAGCGCCGGCATGCCGGCCACGCGGTAGCGCGAGTGGGGGGCGGCGATGGCGATCTGGTAGCGGAACTTGTCGAGGGTGACCTGCTGCTTCACCGTGAAGGCGTATTCGACGGAGATCTGCGGGCCGGTGAAGGTCCACTGCACCTTGACGGAGCCGAGGCCCTTCTGGATCTCCTCCTTCACGTTGATCAGCTCGGGCTGCTCGTAGCGGAAGAAGAAGCTGTTGCGCAGGCCGAGGCCGGTGACGGCGTTGCGGCCGTAGAAGGCGGGGATGACGACCTGGTCGCCGAAGGTGAGCTCGGGGGTGAGGATCGGCGCGTAGATGTTGTTGGGCCAGTCGAAGACGCCGGGCGAGTGCGGGAAGGGCAGGGAGTCGGCGGTGAGGTTGGCGCCGGTGCCGACGAGCGGGATCTGGGCGTGGAGGCCGGTCTCGGCGTTCTTGTAGAGGAAGAGGCCCTGCTCCTTCTTGGACGATTTGTCGAAGATGACGAAGCGGCTGACGGTCTTGGCGGCCTCGGGTTTGCCGGCGGCGAGGGGCATGCCGGCGGCCTTGGCGAGGCGCGACCACTGGCAGAGGTAGCGCGCGGCGTCGAAGTTGGCCATGCGCGTAGTGTGATGTGAATACGCGGTGCGCTCGGCGTCGCGCAGGTCGAGGAAACCGTGCTCCTGGTCGAGGTAGGTCTGGTAGAAGAAGACGAAGAGGCGGCGGAGCAGGTCGTAATACTTCGGCTTGTCGGCGTCGGCGATCCAGCCGTCGCGCAGGCCCTGGAGCACGAGCGAGACGCAGTGCATCTGGCCATAGACGCCGGCGGCGCGGCCGAAGGCCCAGCCGAGGCCGTCGGCGCGGACGAGGTCCGGCATCATCTTGATGTATTTCTCGGCGTAGGTGCGGAGAGTGGGCAGCTTGCGGTCGCGCACGCCGGAGTTGGCGTGGAGCTGGAGGGCGGAGCGGATGAAGACGAAGTTCATCACGCCGTAGAGGTTGAAGTTGCCGCCGATGCCGGTGGTGGCGTCGTCGAAGAAGCCGGTGGTCGAGGTCTTGTTGATGCGCTCGACCATGCGCTCGATGAGGCTGGAGGTCTCGTCCTTCTTGGAGAGGCCGAGGGAGAAGCGGGCGACGGCCTTGGCGATGTTGAAGGATTGCCAGTGGTTGTCGTAGTCGGAGCGCTGGAGGAGGGCCTTGTCGATGCGCTCGCGGGTCTCGTCCACGAGGCGTTCCCAGACGGGGTTGCGCTCCTTGGAGGGGCCGAAGCAGAGGAGGCCGAGGGCGGCGTAGGCGAGGCCATTCTCCTGCGGGGGCTCGGTGAACATCTGCGCGGTGATGCAGCGGGCGGCGAGGTCGATCAGGTCGTAGCCCTTGAGCGTGGTCTCGCCGGTGGCGCGGTAGTATTCGCCGAGGGTGAAGGCGACGTGGCCGGGCTCGTCGGGGCGGGGCTCCTCGCCGGGGGCGGGGAGGATGGATCCATCGGGCTGGATGGCGTCCAGGTTGTGGCCCAACATCGAACGGGCCATATCGAGACACTGCTCGGAGAAGCTATGCATTGCGCGGTAAGGGAGGAACGGGAGAACGAACGGACGGGAGCGGGAACGAGTGCCGCGTGCGGACGCGGACGAACGCGGCGCGACTAAAGGCGAGAGCGTGAGGCGCGGCGGCGAGGGGCCGCAAGAGCGGATTTGCGCGTGGCGTTAATGAAAACGCGCGGCGGGAGGCGCGCCGGGGGCCGGGGAGGGACGGAGCCGGGGTGACGAAGAGGGCACGCCCTCGTGCGCGTGGCTCGACCCGGCGGCGGTGGTGATGAGCAAAGATGGGGAGGCGCCAAGGCGCCTCGTCGAAAGCGGAGCCGAGGCTCCGCACTCCAAAGCCTGTCAGCGGCCGATGAGCTTGATGAACTCGTCGTTGGTCTTGGTCTTCGCGAGGCGCGAGATCGCGGTCTCGCAGGCCTCTTCGATCTTCGCCTGCACGAGGGCGCGGCGGAAGAAGTGGATCGTCTCGAGACGCTTCGCCTCGACGAGCAGCTCCTCCTTGCGCGTGCCGGAGGCCTGGATGTTGACCGCGGGCCAGAGGCGGAGCTCGGCGCACTTGCGGTCGAGGATGAGGTCGCTGTTGCCCGTGCCTTTGAACTCCTGGAAAATCACGTCGTCCATGCGCGAGCCGGTTTCGACGAGGATCGAGGCGATGATGGTGAGCGAGCCGGCCTCCTCGGTGCGACGGGCGGAGGCGAAGAGCTGGCGCGGCTTTTCGAGGGCGCGCACGTCGAGACCGCCGGAGCCGGTGCGACCGGAGTTTTTGGCGGTGTTGTGGGCGCGGGAGAGGCGGGTGAGCGAGTCGATGAAGAGCACGACGTCGCGGCCCACCTCGACGAGGCGGCGGGCGCGCTCGATGGCGAGGTCCGCCACGCGGATGTGGTTCTCCACGGGGTCGTCGTTGGAGGAGGCCCAGACCTCGGCGCCGGCGACGTTGCGGCGGAAGTCGGTGACTTCCTCGGGGCGCTCGTCCACGAGGAGAATCATGACCTGGCACTCGGGATGGTTTTCCAAGACGCCGACGGCCATGTCGCGCAGGAGCGTGGTCTTGCCGGTGCGGGGCGGGGCGACGATGAGGCCGCGGGTGCCCTTGCCGATGGGGCAGAAGAGATCCACGACGCGGGTGGTCAGGCGGCCGTCCTTGGTCTCGAGCTTGAGCTGCTGCTCGGGCGAGATGGTGGTGAGCTGCGTGAAGTCGTGCTTGCGGAAGCGGTCCTCGACCGGGATGCCGTCCACCGACTCGATGAACTTCATCTTCGGGTTCGGGAAACGGCCTTCGGGCGGGAAGGCGGTGCCCTTGACGATGCTGCCCTGCTTGAGCCGGAAGCGGCGGATCATCTCCTTCGGCACGAAGGTATCCGAGGGGCGGCGGCGGCCGTTCTTGAGCGGGTCGAGGAGGGCGCCGTTGCCGCCGCGTTGCACGTCGATGTCGAGGATGCCCTCGACGGTGATCACGTTTTCCGGGGCGGGCGGCGGGGTGG
>JAUWBD010000224.1 GCA_030605125.1 Verrucomicrobiota bacterium
GTTGGTTCCCCAATTGCCCGTGTCGATCGTGTTCACGAAGGAGCCGCTGATCGTCTGGTCGGTGCCTCCGTCGGCGGCCTGCTTGACGGTCGCGGAGAAGGTGGAGCCGGTGACGGTGAACGCCAGGGTCTCGAAGTTGAAGCGGGTGGCCACGACGGTGTCGGCCAGGCTGAAGGTGGCGAGGGTGGAATTGGCTCCGTTGTAGCGCTGCACGAAGGTGACCGTGACGTTGCTGTGGTTGATGGAGAAGTAGAGCGCGTCGTTCGGGCCGGAGGGGGAAGTGATGCCGGCGGTGTTGCCGGAGGTGACGCCGAAGTAGGCGCTGTAGGCGGTGCCCGACCCGTTGGTCATGGAGACATTGTTGAAGGCGTAGGTGACCTCTTGGTGGAGGAACTGGTCGCCGGGTGCCAGCGAGGCGCTGTAGACGGTGGCGCGGGCAAACGAGGACTCGGCGTCGGAGGCGAGCTGGGCGCGGACCTGCAGGCGGTCGGGATTGGTGTCGAGGAGGGTCCACGAGCCGGCGGTGCCGGTGCGGGTCTTGGTGGGGAAGAGCGCGTCGAACGCGGCGGTGTCGGCCGCGTCGAAGGCGAGGGTGGCGGCGCCGAGGGACGAGACGAGGCCGAGGGCGGCGAGGAGGGAGGCGAGTTTGAGCATGGCGTTGGGTGTGTTGGGTGGGTGTTGTCGGGGGAGGGAAGCGGGCCGGAGGCCGACGTGGTCGGCGGCGGGCGCGGCGGGTTACCAGCCGCGGTTGCGGGAGATTTTCTCGGCCAGCGCGGTCTGTTCGCCGGCGTCGAGGAGCCGCACCGAGCCGTCGAAGAAGAGGAAGTGGTGGCCGCCCCGATGGGCGGGCTCCGCGGTGAGGTAGGCGTTTCCGGGGACGATGGTGCGATCCACGTCCCGCAGCATCCACAGAGTCCTGGGGTTGTAGGTGGAGGTGTATGCGGCCAGGCGCCATGGCTGCGAACCGTCGGCGGCGTTGCCGAACGGATACTTGGTCGAGCTGTCGAGCAGGATGCTGTAGCTGCGTTCGTCGGCGCTTGGGTTGGCCATGCCGGCGGCGTGCGCCGGGCACAGCAGGTGGGGGTTGCGACGCACGGTGGCGTCCAGCGGCAGCGATTGGTAGGGGGCCAGCCGGCTGGCGAGCATGCTCTGGTGGTTGGTCTGGCTGCTGTAGAGCGACGACTGCGCGCCGAGCAGGGGGCCGGGCAGTCGGTCCCGGTTGTCCTGGGTGTAGAGCAGGATGGCGACGTGGTTTTGACGAAGGTTGGCGCGGCACTGGGTGGCGCGGGCGGAGTCGCGGGTGCGGTTGACCACGGGGATCGTGATGCCGGCCAACACGCCGATGATGGCGATGACGGCGAGCAGCTCGATCAGGGTGAGGCCTGCGTGCGGCCTGGGCGGGCGGGTTCTCATGGGGCTGATGGGGTGTGGCCGGGAGCGCGGGCATCGCGTCGGCGCAACCACCCTAGCGTGACGCCGGGGAGCGTCGACACCGTCCGGAGGCGGTTTCGTTGAAACAGTTCAACGGCGAGCGCGTTCCGCCTCGATCCAGGCGGGGGATTCCGGGGCGGGGGCCGCCGGGCGAGCCTTCAACGGGGTCTCGCCGTCGTGCCTTCGTGCCAGCGCCCTTCGATGTGTATGCTCTGCGGCACGGCGGGCACGCCGCGTTCGCCGCGCACATAGGCGGAGACCAGCGAGTTGACCGCGGCGACGCCGATGTTGGGGGAGTCTTCCCACATGCCGGACAGGTGGGTGTCGCGGTTGGCGAGGCAGGGGCAGGCGAAGCCGATGTCGTCGGGGGCCGAGCGGCCCAGATCCTGGAGCGACAGATGCATGTAGTCGCCGCCGATGATCGCGTCGGGGCGATGTTTTTCGAGCCAGGCCAGGAAGCGCGGCTGGTCGGGGAGCGCGCCGGTGAGGGGCGGGATGTTGCCGCAGGGGGTGATCGTTCTGCCCGCGAGGAAGCCGCCGAGGTAGACGTGGTTGGTGCGTTCGAGGTGGTTCTCGTCCATGGCGAAGCCGATGCGGCGATAGCCCATGGCGACGAGTCGGCGGACGGTTTCCTTGGTGGCGCGAAAGTAGTCCGGAGCGACCGTGTGGAGGCGGGGGGCGCGCAGGGTGCAGCCGAAGGTGACGATGGAAAAGTCGTCCCAGGGGAACTCGGCCTCGGTGTCGGCCGCCGGCTGGGGGCAGAGCAGGATGCAGGCGATGTTCCTGGCCTGGAAGATCGAGGCCATGCGTTCGGCCGTTATGCGGCGTTCGGCGAGGTCGAAGACCTCGACCTTGAAGCCGTGTAGAACGGCGGCCTGCTTCGCCCCGGCGTGATAGGCGGCGCGATGGCCGATGCTGCGCCAGTTGTAGCCGTTGCTGCTGTTCACCAGCCACGCGATGGTGCCGTGGAAATTCGTCGGCCTGAGGCCCGTGCGATAGGAGGCCAGCGCCGACAACACGGGGTCGGGCGCGTAACCGAGTTTCTTGGCGGCGGCCTCCACGCGGAGGCGGGTTTCTTCTGGAATGCCTGGATGCTTTTTGAGAGCCATCGATACGGCAGAGTGGCTGATGCCGACGAGGCGAGCCACATCACGTTGGGTTGCTCGTTTGTTCGATTTGTCAGGCATCGGGCTTACTGTTTCACAAAACGTATCGTTAGTGAAGACAGCGAGCCAACACATGCATGATTTCTGCTCGCGAAATACCCTCTTGATGTTCCGTGAAGCGGGCGGGTTCGGCTGTCTGGTGTCCGGCATAAAGCCGACACGTCAGGCCGATATCTGCGTTATTGGTGCAAGGGAGTGTTGAGTGGTGCTGTAATGACAGATGCCAGGGTCTTCGCGCCCGCGATCTGACGTGTCAGGCGGACGCGGGTTTGTTATCAAAAGCGCGTCCGGGATTGATCCTCCCGTCGCCGCCCTCGAAGCGCGTTTCCGGTCCACGGCCCGGACACGCGTTCGTTGGGCCTCCCCCGCCATCCCCTCCCCCATGAATACACTTCGATTGATCTGCGGCCTCCTCGCCGCCTCGACCTCCCTCGCCGCCTCCGGCCTCGACCAACACCTCGTCGCGCGCTGGAGCTTCAACAACGCGATGTTCGCGGACGACAACCTGAAGTCGGACGTCGGCCCGCACGCCCTGCGCGTGGTGCGCCACGGACAGGACGCCGAGATCTCGTTCGGCGACGGCGCGGTGACGCTGGGCCGCGGCCTGCTGCTGGTGTGCGAATCTATCTCCAGCAAGGACACGCCCGAGCTCTCCTCGTCGGTCACGCTCTGGGCCCGCATGCGCGTCGAGCAGGCCGCCACCGGCGATTGCTTCGGCTTCGGCCTGCGCTCGAAGACCGCCCCCGGCGATTGGTCGGACATGGTGCTGACGACCCTGCACCGTCCCGAGCCCAGGCACGCGACCGGCTTTTTCGCGCGGCATCTCGACATGCCGAACGAACTGACCAGCGGCTCCCGGCACCACCTGATCGAGCCCGGCCGCTGGGTGACCGTGGCGCTGGTGTTTGACGGCACGAAGCGGGAGGTCTCCTACGTGGTGGATGGAAAGGTGCTCAACGGGCGCCACCACGATGCGATCACGCTGGCCACGTTCACGAACTTCGCGCTCGGGCGTCTCAAGTCCACCGGCGGCAACGCCAGCCTCAGCTTCGACGAGGTTCGCGTGTATCGCCTCGCGCTCACCCCGGAATGGATCGGAGAAATCCAGCCGACGAAGGAGGCCCGGTGAGCAAATCGGCCCACGTCGCCCCTGGGCGCGTTCTTCGTTGCTGCCTCGCCGGAGTCGTCCTGGCCGCGGCCTGCCGCGCTCACGCCAGCGCGTCCGGGCCGGGCGCGCAGCGCGTGGTGTTGGCCGATTTCGAGGACGTCGGCACCTGGCGGCTGACCGGCTCTGAGGGACTGGCTCCCGGGGCCTGGTTCGCGGGCACGGTGTTTCTCGGTTCCTCGCGCGTCACCGCCGCGACCGGCGAGTTCGGCGGCGAGATCCGTTATCGCTTCGACCCCGTGGCCGACGGCGCGAGACGGCTCTCTTTTCGCCGGGAAAAGATGCGCCGGCTCACCGGTTTCATCGACGGCATCGAGTTCGCCGCCGACGCGCGCGGCGGCGCCGGGGCGGTTCGTTTCATGTTGATGGACGCCGCCAAAAAACGCTTCGGCGTCGCGGCCGCGCGGATCGAGGGCGAGGGCTGGCGAAGACACCGGATCGCGATCAACGCCGACACGGTCAAAAATTTCACCGCGATGCGATTCCCCGTCCTCGTGGACGAGATCGTCTTCACGCTCGACGCCGATCAACCGGCGTCCGGCGCGATGTTCATCGACGACATCGCCGCCACCGGGACCTTCACGCGCGGCGACACCCTTTCCATCCGCCCGGTTTACGACGGCCTGGCCCACCCGCCCGGCGCAGAGGCGAAGGCGCGCTACCGGCTGCGCAGCGGCTTGCCCGAACCGGTTCGACGGGTGGTGCGCTGGACGGTGGACGAAGCCGGCGGCGGACGCGTGGCCGCGCTGGAACGCGAGGTCGAGTTGCCCGCTTTCGGCGAAACCGAGGTGGAGTTCTCCGCCGGCCGGCCGCCGGTGGGCGCCTACGAGGCGGAGCTTCGCGTGGAGCACTCGGGCGTGGAGGTGACGTATCAGGACACCTTCGCGGTCTTCGCTCCGAACGGCCGCCGCCTCAACCGCTCGCCGATGTGGTTCGGGGTGCAGGACAACACCGTCTGGCAGGCGGAGGAGGAGAACCGCCTCCATCTCGGCTGGATGCGCGCGCTCGGCATCGACCTCAACCGGCTCGGCACCACGTCCGGCCGCTTCCGGCCCGACCAGCCGCTCTCGCTCGAAGGCTGGCGCGCCCTGCTCACGCCGATCTCGGAGGCGGGCATCGACACCACGCTGCTGTTTTTCGAGACGCCCGCGGCGCTGGCCCCGGCCGCCGGGGTGCGCGCCGCGCCGACCGATCTCGCGGCCTTCGAACGCTACGCCGAGGACTACGGACGCTTTTTTTCCGGGTTCGCGGGCGTCCGCTACGTCGAGTTCTGGAACGAGCCCGACATCGGGTTTTTCCGGGGCACGATCGACGAGTATAAGGGAATGTTCTCCGCCTTCAGCCGTGGCATGCGGCGCGGCGCCCCGGGCGTGCTCATCGGCACCGGCGGAGTCACCGTGCTCCACCCGCGCGAGAAAAAGGATTTCTCCGCGCGCATGTATCAGGAAAGTGGCGACGACTACGACCTCGCCGTCTTTCACGCACACGGTTCGCTCGCCAACTACGTCGAGCGCCAGCGCATGGTCGAGGGCTGGCTCTCCGAGGCCGGCCTGCGCCGCCCGATCGCCAACGCCGAGTCCGGCGAACGCAGCGGCTACACCGCCGCCGGCCGCCACCGCCAGGCGATGGAAGTGGTCAAAAAGATGGCCTACTCGAAGGCCCGCGCCTCCGAGTTCCACATTTGGTTCACGCTCCAGGACTATTGGGACATGGACCCGGAGGCCGACGATTCCTTCGGCCTCGTCACGAGCGACAACCGCGCAAAACCCTCCTTCGTCGCCTACAACGAGCTGATCCGTCGCCTCGCCAACACCGCTCCGCTCGTCGCGCGCGCCCCCGACGACGTCGAGGTGCACGGGTTCAGGCGCGAGGACGGCCGCCACGTCTACGTGGCGTGGCCGGCCGGAGGTCGCTCCGGCGCGGCGTTGCGGCTCCGCGCCTCCGCGCCGGTGGAACTGGTCGGTCTCTATGGTCGCGCCCTCGGAGGGCTGCCGGCCTCCGTCGGCCGGGTGCACGCGCTTGGAGCCGAGCCGGTCTACCTCGAGTCCGACGCCGCGCTCGAGTTCCTCCGGCCCGAAGAGATGCCGCTCACCGCGCCTTCGGAGATCCATCGCGACGCCGCCGCGGCCACGTCCTTCGAGGCCCGCCTTCGCAATCCGCGCGACGTCGAGCTGCGCGGCCGCGTGTCGTTGGCCGATCCTTCCGGCGCCGTCGTGTGGTCCCGGCCAGTCGAGCTCGCGCCCCGCGCCGAGATCGCGCTCCACCCGGTCCTCCCGCCCGCGCCCGCCGCCGAGGCGCCGATCACCCGCTACACCCTCGGGCTGGAAACCGACCCCGTCGGCGAACTCGCGATGGAGTTGCCCGTGCTCGTCGCCGCCAGCCACCCGATCGACCGCGTCGCGCCGGGCGAGTTCGACCGCGTCGCGCCCGGCCTCGCGCCGATCGTTCTCCGCGAGGCGAAGGACGTCTTCGAGTTGTCCTTCGATCCCGCGATTCCCGCCTGGCGTGATCCGTCCGATCTCTCGGTGGACGCGCGTCTCGCGCACGACGGCGAAAACCTCGTCCTGCGTGTCGACGTCGCCGACGACAAGCACGTCCAGTCGCACACCGACGACCAGCTCTGGCGCGGGGACAGCCTGCAACTCGCCTTCTACGAACCCGCCGGCCGCGCCCATGTCTTGCTCGACCTCGGCCTGGCCAAGGACGGCCCGGTGCTCTGGTGCCACAAGGGCCCCGACGCCCCCGGCCGCTGGGCCGCTCCGGTGTCGATCCGCCGCCAAGGCGACACCACCCGCTACGAGGCCACGATCCCCCTGGGGCGGCTGGGCTTTCCGGACGGCGTCCGCGCCGGCTCGCCGATCCGCTTCGCCCTTCTGGTCAACGAGGACGACGGCCAGGGCCGCGTGCGCTGGATGCACTGGGCCGGCGGGCTTGGCAAGAACCAGGACGTCGAGAACCTCGGCCACGGTATCCTGAAATGAACTACACATCCCCTCGTGCGGGCGCCATCTCTCCGGATGGCGCCTTTTTTATCGTCAACCTGACGTGTCAGAATCCGCGGCCGTTGAGGATACCCGTTCATCCGGCGATTCTGGTCGCGTTGCCCATGAACACCCTGAAATCGCTCCTGCTTGCCACCACCAGCGCGCTCGGCCT
>JAUWBD010000047.1 GCA_030605125.1 Verrucomicrobiota bacterium
GCAGCACCAGATCCGCGCACTCGACCTGCTCGATCATCAGTTCAAAAACCGGCCGCTCCCCGCCGCCCGTCGCGCGTCGCGCGCCCGCGCCCTGCGCGCCGGCCCGCTCCGCCTCCCGCGCGAAGGCCACCACGTCCACCACCGTGACCAGCGCCGAGAGCCGGGCGTAGTCGCCCAGCGTTTTGCCAAAGGGATTTTTTCGCGTGAACAAATTCGCCACGCCGCGCGGCTCGGCCACTCCGCTCGTCTCCACCCAGATGTGCTCGTAGCGCCCGCTGGCGGCCAGCCGCGCGATCGCCTCGCCGAGATCGTCCGCGCCCGAGCAGCACACGCAGCCGTTGCCCAGTTCGACCACCTCGGCCGCGCCCTCGGCGCCGAGGGCGGCGCGCGCGGCGTTGTCGGCGCCGACGACCGCGCCGTCGATGTTCACCGCCGCCACGTCGTTGACCACCGCCGCCCAGCGCGCCGCGCCGCCGGCCTCGCCCGCCGTCGCCGCCTGCGCGAGCAAGTGCCGCAGCAAGGTGGTTTTGCCCACGCCCAAAAACCCGCAAAACACGGTCACGGGCGTGGCCGCCCTTGGCACTCCCCCATCCTTCTCATTTTCAGAATGTTCCTTCATTCACCTTCCATTACTCGGTTCATGATCGGAGGGCAAATCCACCCGTGTGGCGGTCAATATCCCGCCCTCTCGACTTGATTTTGAGACTCAGGATCACTTAACCGCTCCTCGCTTCCCTCTCCGTTTTTCACGCCGCACCGACTCTTCCCGCTCCTTGAGCGCCACCCTCCGCAGCTTTGCCGGCGCGCCCGACGCGCCCCAGCACCTTGGTGAACTCTCCCTCGGTTTGGCCGATCTCGCGCTTGCCCCGCTCGCTCCGGAGAAGCCCGGGCAAAACTTTCTCCTCCTTTTTCCGCTCCCCGGGCCCGAGGTGATCGCGCGCAGTCTCGGGCAAGAGTTTCGCTTCGCCCCCGATTCGATCACGTGGCTCCGGCTCGCCGCGCCCCTCCACCTGCGCTCGGCCGCCGCACGTCCGGCCAGCACGCTCGCGTGGCGCTTCACCGCCTCCGCGCTCCCGGCCGATCTCGCCCGCCTCGTGCTCGCGCTCCCGCCGGGAGCCGCGCCGCTCGTCGGCCCGCGCCCGCTCTCGCCGGCCGAGGCCGCGCTCGCGCTCGGTCTGCGTTCCTGCCCCGTGGCGCCGACGCTGCGCGTCTTCTGGGCCTCCGCCAAGCTGCTGGAGATCGTCACGCATCTCCTGCCCGAGCCGGCGGCCGCCCCCCGTGCTCGACCGCCCGCCCCCGCCTCGCCGGACGCCCCCACGCCGCTGCCCGCGCCCGTGCGCGCCGCGCTCACTTTCATGGAGGCCCGCCTCGCCGAGCCCATCGGCCTCCTCGACCTCGCGGCCGCCGCCGGCCAGAGCCCCGCGCACTTCAGCCGAGTCTTCACCCAGGCCCTCGGCCGCGGCCCCACCTCGCATCTGCGCCGCCTGCGCATGGAGCACGCCGGCCGCCTGCTCGCCGCCGGCCAGGCGAACGTCACCGAGGCCGCGCTCGCCGCCGGCTACCAGAGCCTGGGACAGTTTTCCCGCGTCTTCGCCGAACACCACGGACGGCCGCCGAGCGCCTTCCTGCCCCGCAACAACGGGTAAACTTGCCGCAACGATGGGTAAGCGAAGCGCCCCCGCGACCTGCTACGCTCGGCGCTCATCATGCTGAAGAAACTTCAAACCATCTCCTGGGGCGGCTGGTCCGCCATCCTCGGCGTCCTGCTCTTCGCCGGCCTCGCCGTCTATCCCCTCGCCGCCGCCCGCCTCGGCGCCGCCCCCGAGGCCCACGGCAAGCTCAAGAAGGACGGCCTCGCCGCCATGATCGACAAGGTCTCCGAAAAAAGCGCCAAGGCCAAGATGCCCAAGGACGAGTCCCCCCACAAGGCCTCCGACCTGAGGCTCCTCGAGCCCAAGGCCCTCGCCACCCTGCCCGACGGCGGTCTGCTCGTCGGCACCAAACACGGTCTCTATCGCCAGCACGAGGACGGCTTCGTCCATGTGCCCGGCCTCACCGGCGACGTGAAGAGCCTCGCCCTCGCCCCCGACGGCGCCGTCCTCGTCGGCACCAAGATGGGCGTCTACCGCGTCGCCGCCGACGCCACCGTCACCGCGCTCTACTCCGGCGAGGTCCAATCCATCGCCGTGCACGGGGAGCGACTCTACCTCGGCGCAAAGCACGAGGGCGTCCTCGTGAGCGCCGACGCCGGCCGCACCTGGCAATCGCTCGGCCTCGCCCTCCCCGCCGAGCCCGCCAAGGAAATGAAGTCCGCCAAGGAGAAGGGAAAATCCTCCTCCGAAGACGCGCCGACCACCCTCGCCTCCGCCCGCCGCTGACGCGTCGCCACCCGGGCGCGCTCCCGCCCCGGCCCCGCCTTCCGTCCAACCGCCGCCGCCCGCCGCCCTCCGCCATGCCCGCGCCCGCCGACCGCCCCGCCGCCTCTCCCTCCAAGGCCAACTGGAACCTCATCAACCGCCGCTGGCATGCCAACTTCGGCATGTTCGCGGCCCTCACGCTCGGCCTCGTCGCGCTCTCCTGTTTCCCCATCGCGCACAAGTTCCCCGGAGGCACCGCCGAGCTGCTCAAGCAGATCCATTTCGGCAAGTTTCTCCCCGCCGACCTGCGCTGGATCTGGATCGACCTCCAGGGCGCGCTGCTCCTCTGGCTAATCGTATCCGGATGGTTGATACACTTGAAAACCCGCAGGCGCGGCGCGGGCAAGATCTCGGCCGACTCCGCCATCAGCTCCGTCATCATCCACGAGGGCGACTCGCCCCGCGCCGCCGCCCGCGCCCACGCCCTCGCCAAGGCCCTCTCCGCCCGACGCCTCGCCCCCGTGCTCGTGCGCCTCGGCGACCACGCGCAGGTGGACTGGACGCGCGTCGCCCACGTCCTCTGCGTGCTCGACTCCGAGCGGCCCGCCGCCGCCGAGGCCTTCCGCGCCGCCCTCTCCGGACGCGCCGCCCCGGCCCTGCGCTCCACCCGCGTCGCCGCCCTCGACTGCGCCGCCGCCGAGTCCGCCGCCGCGCCCGAAGCCGATCCCGCCCTGCTCGTCGCCTTGATCGCCAAAGGCGCCCGCCCGCTCCTCGCGCCCACCGCGACCGCCGCCTCCGCCACCGCCACCCACGGCGAACGCTGGTCCGAGGCCGTGCTCGCCGCCCTCGACTCCGCCGCCGCCCCGGCCCGACCCGTCGCCGCCCGGTCCGCGCCCGCCCGATCCGCGCCCGCCCGCGGCCACCCTGCCTTCACGCTGATCGAGTTGCTCTCGGTCATCGCGATCCTCGGCGTGCTCGCCGCCGTGCTCATCCCGGCGCTGGGCAACTCCGAGCGCTTCGCCGCCCAGGCCGCGCAGCGCACGCTCGCCAGTATCGCCATCGGCCTCCGCGGCCAGGCCGCCGTGCAGAAGGAAAAACTCGCCCTCCTCGTGCCCGCTAACGCCTCCGACGACGGCTACCTCCGCCGCCTCGAGGTCGCCGCCGAGATCCCCGACCTGTCCAACGGCTGGCGCCTCACCGGCCAATCCTTCGAGCTGCCTCGCGGCTACTTCCTCGTGCCCAAGCACGACCACCCCGACGTCGCCCGCGGCCTCATCACCCTCGTCGGTGGCAAGCAAACGTGGGACAAAATCCACACCAAAGGCATCGATGCCGGCGCCGCCGACCCGAAGAAAAGCCTCGACGTTCGCCAGTCCGACGGCCTTCGCCGCGCCCCCGGCACCTACCACCGCACCCTCGAGATGAAGCCCGACGGCAAGGGCAAGCCCGACGGCAAACTCGCCTTCGCCCCCGCCTCCACCGATTCGCGCAACCGCCTCGTCTTCGCCCGCCCCGAGGCCGTGCTCGGCCTCGAGTTCAGCGACTTCGGCGAGCCCTTCCTCCTCGACTCTCCCGAGGAGTTCTGAGCCGTGCGCACGCGTGCCTTCACCCTGGTCGAGCTGCTCGTCGCCATCGGCGTCTCGATGCTGCTCGTCACGCTCTCGCTGACCATCACGATCAACTTGCTCAACAGCTGGAACCAAGCGCAGGGCGTGCTCGCCACCAACGCCTCCGCGCGCAGCGCCTTCGAGCAACTCGAGCTCGACCTCGCCGCGCTCTTCCAACGCGCCGACGGCCAGGTCTGGCTCGCCGCCACCGTGCAGCGCGACCAAGCCGGCTTCGGCGACGCCTTCGCGCACGAAACCGACCCCGGAAAATCCGACAAGGCCGCCTGGGGCGCGCCCGGCGAGGGCAAGCCCCGCACCGCCGCCGAGCCCGCCACCCACCGCATCGTCGCCGGCCCCGCCGGCACCGACCTCGAGGCCTCTCGCTTCGGCCACGCCGGCGTGTGGTTGCGCTTTTTCTCCACCCGCGGATCCCCCGACGAAAGCGGCGACGGCGTCCACGTGGTCTCCTACCAGATCATCCGCCGCACCCTCAAAAAAGCCTCCTCCACCCCCGGCTACCACTTTTGCCGCGGCCACTCCAAGGCCTGGGCCGACGCCGGCGATCCCAAGGACCTCGGCCCCGGCGGCTACGATCTTTTCGCGCCCGGCTACAACGCCTACCGCGGCGCCCTCAAGGTCCCCGGCCACCGCGCCACCGACCGCAAGCGGATCGTCGCCGACGGCGTCATCGACTTCGGAGTGCGCATCCTCGCGCCCGATTCCACGGGCCGCCATGTCGAGGTGTTTCCCGTCAACCGCCTCGCCGGCGCCACGTCCGCGCCGACCAGTCTGCCCTACACGCTCGCCCTCACCTCCACCCCCGGCCGCCTGCCCCCCGACACGCCCGCGGCCAACCCCTACCGCGACCAGCTCGGCCCGCCCGCGCAGATCAGCTACGCCCCGCCCGGCCGCCTGCGCTTCGAACTCATGCTCCGCATCCTTACGCCGGAAGGCCTGCGCCTCCTGCAGGCCTTTGAGGAAAACCCCGGCCGCTTCGCCGGCCGCGACTGGTGGGAAATCGCCGAAGCGCACAGCCGCGTTTACCGCCGCAGCGTCTCCACCCTTTCCTCCGGCATCTGAACGCCGCCTTTCTCGCTTCACCCTCCTTTTTATGGTCCCTGCCCGTCTCCTCCCCGTCCTCGCCGCCCTCTCCCTCGCCGCCGGCTGCTCCCGCGCGCCCGCGCCGAAAGCCGATGCGCATTCGGAATCTGAATACGATCTCGTCGGCGCCATGGCCTCGCTCCAGCGCTGGACCGACAAGCTCGGCCGCGCCGGCGCCGCCGAGAATTGGCCGCTCGCCGACTTCTACCTGCACGAGATGGAGGAGGCCGCCGAGGAGCTCGCCGAGGCCGGCGTGGTTTACCACGATCAGCCCGTCAGCCAGCTCACCGGCGTCATGCTCAAGCCCGCCGTCGAGAGCCTCGAGGAAGCCGTGAAGGCGCAGGACGCCGCCCTGTTCCGCACCCGCCACACCGTGCTCGTGCAGACCTGCAACGCCTGCCACACCGCCACCGGCTACGGGTTCATCCGCATCACGCCGCCCGATCTCTCGATCAACCCGTGGAACCAGAACTTCTCGCCGGCCGACACGCGTTGAGGCGCGCGCTTCTTGCGCCGTCTCCCACCCCCGCGCGAAAAAGCGCCCGAATAGGGAATCAACCTCACCTAAAACCATACGTAATCGCTTGCCGCCAAATGAATTGTCGTCTTCTAATGATCAGTCACCTTTCCGCTTATGGATGCCGCCGACCTCACTCCGACACGGCCCGAATCGGAACTTACGCGACTCGACGCCACCACCAAGGAGCTCGTGGACCTGAAGGCCGCCCTCGATGAGCACGCCATCGTCGCCATCACCGATTCACGCGGCCGCATCACCTACGCCAACGACAAGTTCTGCGCCATTTCCAAATACTCCCGCCAGGAGCTCATCGGCCAGGACCACCGTATCATCAACTCCGGCCACCATCCCCCCGAGTTCTTCCGCGAACTTTGGTCCGCCATCGGCCGCGGCCAGGTCTGGCGCGGCGAGATCAAAAACCGCGCCAAGGACGGCTCCTTCTACTGGGTGGACACCACCATCGTCCCCTTCCTCAACGAGCACGGCAAACCCCGCGAGTATGTCGCGATCCGCGCCGACATCACCTCGCGCAAGCTCACCGAGGAGGCCTTGCGCGCCACCGCCAAGGAGGTGGCCGACCTCAAGGCCGCCCTCGACGAACACGCCATCGTCGCCATCACCGACGCGCGCGGCCGCATCACCTTCGCCAACGACAAGTTCTGCGCCATTTCCAAATACTCCCGCGAGGAGCTCATCGGCCAGGACCACCGCATCATCAACTCCGGCTACCACCCGCCCGAGTTTTTCCGCGAACTTTGGTCCGCCATCGGCCGCGGCCAGGTCTGGCGCGGCGAGATCAAGAATCGCGCCAAGGACGGCTCCTTCTACTGGGTGGACACCACCATCGTCCCCTTCCTCAACGAATACGGCAAACCCCGCCAATACGTCGCCATCCGCGCCGACATCACCCGGCGCAAGGCGACCGAGGAAAGCAACGCCATGCTCGCGGCCATCGTCGCCTCCTCGCAGGATGCGATCATCAGCCACGACACCGCCGGCACGATCCTGACCTGGAACCACGGCGCCGAGTCCACCTTCGGCTATCGCGCCGAGGAGATCGTCGGCCGCTCCATCCTCGAGCTCACGCCCCCCGACCTCCGCCCCGCCGAGATCGAGCACCTCAACGCCGTGCGCCGCGGCGAGCGGCACCAGCAGTATGAGACGATGCGCGTCCGCAAGGACGCGACACGCGTCAACGTCCTCGTCACCCTCTCTCCGGTGCGCGACGAGACCGGCCGCGTCCTCGGCGTCTCCAACATCGCGCGCGACATCACCGAGCGGAAAAAACTCGAGGCCCAGTTCCTCCGCACCCAGCGCATGGAGGCGATCGGCACCGTCGCGGGCGGCGTCGCCCACGACCTGAACAACCTCCTCTCCCCCATCCTCATGGTCCGCCCGCTCCTGCGGGACGAAGTGGGCGGCCAGGCCGAGCGCGAGATCCTCGACACCATGCACCAGGCCGCGCGCCGCGCCGCCGGCATCGTGCGCCAGCTCCTCTCGTTCAGCCGCGGCGAGGACGGCGAACGCCATCCCGTCGAGGTTTCGCTCGTTTTCCGCGAGATAACCAACTTCCTGCGCGAGACCTTCCCCCGCGAGATCACGGTCGCCTCCTCCTGCCAACGCGGCCTCTGGCCCATCGTCGCCGACTCCACCCAGATCCACCAGGTGTTGATGAACCTCTGCGTGAACGCGCGCGACGCCATGCCCCACGGCGGCACGCTCTCGCTCACCGCGCAAAACGTCGAGCTGGGCGAGACCGAGGCGCAGCTCAACCCGCGCGCGCACGCCGGCCCCTACGTCCTCATCACCGTCGCCGACAACGGCTCGGGCATCTCGCCCGAGATCATCGAGCGCGTCTTCGACCCCTTCTTCACCACCAAGGAGCTCGGCCAAGGCACCGGCCTCGGCCTCTCCACCGTCGCCGGCATCGTCAAGGGCCACGGCGGCTACGTCACCGTCTATAGCGAGCCCGGCGCGGGCACCGCCTTCAACGTTTACCTCCCCGCGTCGATCAAGGGCCCCATCATGCCGCCGACCGCCGAGATCGCGGCGGCGCCGGCCGGCGACCAGGAACTGATCCTCGTGGTGGACGACGAGCTCGCGGTCTCCGCGAGCCTGCGCCAGCTGCTCCTCAAGCGAAACTACCGCGTGCTCGTGGCGAACAACGGCCGCGAAGGCCTCTCGCTCATCAAGCAGCACCCGCAGGAAATCTCGCTGGTCATCACCGACACCATGATGCCCGTCATGGGCGGACTCCAGATGGTCCGCGAGCTGCGCGCGCTGCGCCCCGACCTCCCCGTGATCGCCTCGACCGGCCTGGAGCAGGAGGAGAAGCGGCGCGCCTACCACGAGCTCCAGGTGCCCGACGTCCTGCTCAAGCCCTGCGACGCGGAGGAACTGCTGCGCACCGTCCACCGCTGCCTGGGCAAAACCTCCGACGCCCCCGCGTAGTCCGTGGTTGGTTTGGACTGCGTTTTTTAGGCTCAGGGTCTTCCCGTCCCCGCCCCGCCCGCCGGCTGCTTCCGATCTCGCCCCATCTCGATATCCGCCGCCGGATCGAAACGCGCCTGACCGGCCGAATCGTAGAGGACGGTGCGCCACTTGCCTTCCTCGGTCTTCACCAGCTCCACCTGGCCCGGACCGTCGCCGATCTCCATCTCCCAGCCGTTGGGCTCGAGCAGATACCGCTTCAAATCGGCCGCGAACTTCTCCCGCGCCTCGGCGTCGCTCGTCGTCGCCGGGTCCAGCTCGCCAAGCGCCATGGCCGCGACCTGCGGCACCTGGCGCAGCTCATGCCAGCGCATCGTCTTGCCGGAGCCCGCCTCGCGCGTCGCCACGCTCGGGATGAGCAGCCACACGCAACCGCCCGCCAACACACCCGCCGCGAGGGCGCCGCCGAGCTGCGGCCGCGTCGCCCTCGCCCCGTCGCGCCGAAACCCGATCACGATCGAGAGGATCAACACGAGGCCGCCGCCCGCCGCCACCGCCGACTGCGCCGCCGCCGCGCGAGCCCAAGCCACCAATCCCTTCGCCGGCGCCGCGTCCGCCACCCACTGCACCCGCATGTCCTCGCGCATCCGCGAAGGCGCGAGCCGACCGCGCAGGTGGGTCAACACCGCCCCCTCCTGCACGAGCCGCACCAGCACCGGATGGGTGACGACACGGCCGTCGTGCGGCTGCCCCGATCCGCGTCGATACGGCCCCGCCTCGGGGTCGCCGATCCGCAGCGGCGCCCAGGCCCGGGCCGAGAGCCCGCTCGCCCGCGCCGGCGCCGGACCGACGACAAACAACTCCAGTTCCAGCGGCGCCGTGGCGCCCGCCCCCGTGAGCCGCATCGGATACACCGGCCGCTCCGCCGCGAAGCGAAACAGCAGCGGCGCCGGCACGCTGCGAGCGTTCTCCGCCCGCTCGCGACGCACCCGGCTCGCGGCGAACCAGCCGCCCGCCGCCGCATGCTCGCGCGCGACGGCCTCGGCCTCGCCCGCGATCGCGTAGCCGTTGTCGCGCAACCAGCCGACCACGCCATCGGGATCGCTCCCCGACACCAGGCTCACGTCGTGATCGCCCACCACGTGCCTCTCCACCGTGACGCCATACGCCTCCGTGGACGGCCCCAAGGTCGATCTCACCTTGCCCACAGTCGGCAGCAAGACGCCGGCCAGCAGCAGACACGACAACACCAGCATGAGATGGTTAAACAACGACATCTCCTCGCGGATAAATCCGCGCAGCAGCCAACAAGTCACCGCCACGGAAACCGGAACCACCAGCCAGCCAAAACCGAAAACCGCCTCCGCTATGCCGCCGACCATCAGGCCCAGCCCCGCCACGACGGCGACGCGCAGCAGGCGCCCCGCGCTTCGCCAACCAAACACCAGCGTCCACAGCGCCACCACGAGGATCGCCGCCGCCAGCCATCCGAGCTCGGACTGCGGCGGCACGACCACCGGCTGCATCAAAGCCGCCGCCGAGGCGAGCGTGCCGCGCGTGGCGCTCTCCACCTCGGGTTTGGACGGCAGGGGCACCACCCACGCGAAATCCGTGCCCTCCCCGACAAACGCCGATTCGATCACGAGCGTCTGCACGCCCTCGTGCCACGCGAGCAAGGCGCGCTGATCCGGCATCGCCACCTCCTGCGGCAGCAGCACCGGCGGCAACACCTTGCCGTCCGCGAGCGCCAGCGGCGCCGCGCCACACGCGACGAACCACAGCACGAGCCAGCCCGCCCAGCCTCTCGCGCCCCGCATCCCGACCCCGAAGATTTGCATAAGCCTCGTCTGCCACGAAGCTCCGGCGCCGTCCATCTCCGGCGCGAGCAATCGGGCGTTGCGCCGGGGCTCGCGGCGACCTGCCCTCGCGGAGGCCCCATGTCCGCGAAAATCGCCGCCGTTTTCTGTTCGCCCTCGCCGGCCTCGGCGCCGCCGAGGCCGGCGAGTGGCGTCGCGAGGCCTACGTCTGGCAACGCGAACAATCGCCCGAGCTGGCGCAGGCCCTCGCGGAGGCGCGAGAGGCCTTGCACGCCTTCTACCCGCTCGCCGCCGAGTTGAACTGGGACGCGGCCGCGCGACCTGCGCTCGTGCGCGTGCCGCTCGATTTTTCCGCGCTCGGCGCGAGCGGGCGCGTCGGCGGCCTCGTGCTGCGGATCGGCCCCTGGCCCGGCCCCTTCGCGCGCGACGACGAGACGGCGCGGCTCGTCGCGCGCACCGCCGCGGAGACGTTGGCCGCGGCTCGCCGCGCGGGCTGGAACCCGCCGGAGCTCCAGGTGGACTTTGACAGCGCCGAGCGCACGCTCGACGGCTACCGCGAATGGCTGCGCGCCCTGCGCGCAGCCGCGGGCGCGGACACGCGCCTAGTCTTCACCGCGCTCCCCGCCTGGCTGCGCCACCGCGAGGCCTTCGCCGCGCTCGCCGCCGAGGCCGACGGCTACGTGCTCCAGGTGCATTCGCTGGCGAAGCCCTCGGGCGGACCGGACACTCTGTATTCACTCGCTAACTACGACGACGCCCTTCGCTGGGCGCGCCAGGCGGCGGAGGCGGCGCCCGGGAGGCCGTTCCGCGTGGCCCTGCCGACCTACGGTTACCGGCTGGCCTTCGACGCGGGCGGGAAATTTTTCGCGCTTTCCGCCGAGGGGCCGGCGCCGCGTTGGCCGGCGGGCACGATCACGCGCACCGTGCGCAGCGATCCCTCGGAGATGTTGCGCATCGAGCGGGCGCTGGCGGCCGAGCCGCCGCCGGGCTGCGCGGGCGTCGTCTGGTTTCGCCTGCCGGTGGAGGGCGACCGGCTGAACTGGGAGATGCCGACCTTCCTCCGCGTGCTCGCCGGCGAGGCGCCGCGAGCGCGGCTGGAGGTCGCAGCGCGATGGAGCGCGCCCGGCCTCGCGGAGATCTTGGTGGAGAACCTCGGCGAGACCTCGGAGCCGCCGCCCGCGCGCGGGCGGGTGGCCTGGCCGCGGGGCGCGCGGTTGCTGGCGGCCGACGGCATCGGCGGCCACGAGCCGGAACGCAGGCGGGCGGAGACGGCGCTGGTGTTGAAAAGCGACGACGACGCGCGCGAGGTCTTGCTCGGCCCGGGAAAAACGCGCGCCATCGGCTGGCTGAGATTCGCCGATGAAACCACGCTCGAAATCACCCGCGACGCCCCGCCTCCGCGGCCGGCCCATTGAGGTTCTCGCGCTCGGGCTGCTCCTGCTGGCGCCGGCGGCGGACTCTCGGGCCTGCGGGCCGTTTTTCCCGAACCGCTACCTGGACGCCACGACGGAGCGCCTGCTCTCGGCGCCGGCGGCGTATTTTTGGGAAGAGCTGTGGCGCCTCACGCCGGCGGGCGCGGAGCGTCCGGCGGAGGGCGCGCCGCGTTATCCATGGGATCGGGAGCGTTTGTCCGAAGCGACGGCACGGCGCAGCGCAGAGATCGACGTCGCGGAGCTGGAGACCGCGCTGCGCTCGGCGGGGCGCGACGCGGCGGAGGCGAAACGACTGGCGGAGGCCTATCGCGCGGCACGGGCGGCGGGGACCGAGGCGCCGGCGGGCACGCCCGAGGAATTCGCCCTGTATCTGCGAGGCGCGCAGGCGTGGAAACGCGGCGAGGCCGGGCCGGCGCGCGAGGCGTGGCGCGAGTTGCTCGATCTACCGGAGGCCGAGCGGCGCCATCGCTCGGTCTGGGCGGCCTACATGCTAGGCCGCTCGTGGCTGGTCTTGTGGCGCGAGGACGGGTCGATGGCGCTCGACGACGCCGAGACGCCCGCGGACGCGGCGACGGAGGCGCGGCGCTGGTTCGCGCTCGCCGAGGAGCGGGCCGCGCGGGGCGACGCCGACGCGCTCGGCCTGGCCGGCGAGGCCAAGGGCTGGCGCGCGCGGCTGGCGGCGGAGCGGCGGGATTTTCGCGAGGCGGTGGAACTCTATCTGGAACGGTTGGCGGAGGGCGACGACACGGTGCCCGAGTCGCTGCGGCGCGTGGCGCGGCGCGTCGTGGGCGAATCGTGGGGCGAGGATCTGGCGCGCCACGCGGCCGACGAGCGCACGCGCGGCGTGGTGGTGGCGCACCTGCTCTCGCGCGGACGGCCCGAGCACGACTGGACCGACGGCGCCTCCCGCCGCGCCCGCGAGGCTCGGGCCTGGGCCGTCGCCATCCGCGCGGCGGGCGCGGAGCAGGTGCGCGGCGCGGACCGGCTCGCCTGGCTGGCCTACGAAGGCGGCCTCTTCGGCCTCGCCGAGGAGTGGCTCGCGCTCGCCCCGCCCGACTCGCGCGAGGCGGACTGGCTGCGCTCGAAACTGGCACTGCGCGCGGGCGACCTCGCGGCGGGCGGGCGGCACTTGGAGCGCGCCCTGGACGGCGACGGCTTGCCAGGCTTTCATCGCAGCCAAGCCTGGGCGGAGCTCGGGCGGGTGAAGCTCTCACAGGACCTGCCGGCGGAGGCCTTGCGAGCCTTCCTCCATGGCGGCCATTGGGAAGACTGCGCCTACGTGGCGGAGCAGGTGCTGACGGCCGACGAGCTCATCCAAGCGACCCGCGAGCTGACGTCTTCCCCGCCGCCGGTGCGCGACGAGCGGACGGTTCTTCACGATCTCCGCGCGGCTTTGCGCGGACTGCTCGCACGAAGGCTGGCGCGTGAGGGCCGCCACGAAGACGCGTTGGGCTTTTTCCCGGCGGAAACGGGCGCGGCCTACGCCTCGCATATGGCGGACGTGCGTGTGGGCTTCGATGCGGCGCGGCCCGCGGCGGAGCGGGCGGAGGCGCTCTGGCGGGCGGCCCGCGCGCTGCGCGCCCGCGGCATGGAGTGGATCGGCACCGAGCTGGAGCCGGACTGGGGGACCTGGGGCGGCGCGTATGAAACGTTGCCGACGGCCAAGGCGCGCGGCGGCGTGCCGCGCTGGGAAGGCGGCGCGCTCGCGCCCACCGACGCGGAGCTGGCCCGCCTCGACGCGCGGGCGCCGATCGAGCCGCGTTTCCACTACCGCCACGAGGCGGCGGAGCTGGCGTGGTGGGCATCGTCGCTGATGCCCGACCAGAGCGAGGCGACGGCGCGCGTGCTGTGCGAGGCGGGCGGCTGGCTGAAGGCGCGCGATCCGAAGGCGGCGGAGCGTTTTTATCAGGCTTTGGTGCTGCGTTGCGGGAAGACCGAGCTGGGGCGCGAGGCGGCGCGACTGCGCTGGTTTCCCGCGAGCCGGTGATACCCCGATAGGCGGGGTATTGACGAGTTTGCTAAGGTGGCTCGCAAACACGCCGAACATGCGCCCCCACCGAGTAATCCAGCCCGCTCTCGCCGCCCTCCTCGCGGCCTGCGTGCTGCTGCTCGGCTTCGCCGCCTGGTCGCCGGAGCTGCACGAGGAACTCTGCGCCCACGACCACACGGACCACGCCCATCCCCACGGCCACGCGCACGCCGACGACGACGCGCCCGGCGCGCCAGCCCCGGGCGGCGCCGACCACGCCTGCGCGGTCACGCTCTTTGCCGCCGGCTGCGAGCCGCCCGCGCTCCCCCTTTCGACGACCGCTCCGACCGCCGACGCCGCGCGCGTCGCCGCGTTCACCGAGCTCCTGCTCGCCCGGACCCTGCGCGGTCCGGAGCGCGCCTGCGGTCCGCCGGCCCTCGCCTGAGCCGATCGATGCAGCGGCGGCGCCACGCGTCGCCGACTGTTCCCCCCGCCCCGCCCATCCGCGGCCTTGCCGTGCCCTCGTGCGCACGCGCGCCGCCCAATCCAGGCCTAGCCATGCCCGCACCCTTTTGCGGCGCCGCGCGCCCGCCCCGCTCCGGGCGCGGCCGTGCCGCCGCCTTCACCCTCATCGAGCTTCTCACCGTCATCGCGATCATCGGCATCCTCGCCGCCATCCTGATTCCCACCGTCGGCGGCGTGCGCCGCTCCGCGCACGAGGCGACCTCGCTCTCCAACCTCCGCCAGCTCGGCGTCGGCTTCCGCCTCTACGCCGAGGATCACCGCGGCGCGTTCCCGCAAACCTCCCACGACGACGTCACCGGCGCCCACTCCTGGGTGCACACGCTCCGCCCCTACCTGGGCAACGTGGACGAGGTGCGCGTCTGCCCGCTCGACGCCCGCGCCGCCGAGGTCCGTGCGCTCCGCCTGAGCAGCTACGCTCTCAACGACTGGCTCACCCCCGAGATCGGCCCCTTCGGTCCCTCCAATCTCCGCTACTCCAACTTCTCCCGCCTGCGCGATCCCTCGCGCGTCTTCGTGGCCTTCTGCGCCCGCGACAGCCTGCCGCCCTCGATCGCGCAGGACCACACCCACTCCACCATCTGGACGCGCTGGAGCCGCGTGATCGCCGACATCGATCCCGACCGCTTCCGCGACTCCTTCGGCGCCCGCGCGCCCTCCCGCGCCGCCGGCGCCGCGCCCTACCTCTTCGCCGACGGCAGCGTGAAAAAAATCCCCGCCGCCGACCTCAAGGCCCTCGCCGACGAGGGCGTCAACTTCGCCGAGCCCGGCCGCCACTGAATCCACCCCGCCCTGTTTCCCATGACCACAAACCACATCCGTATCCTATCCGTCGCTACGCTTCCGCTCCTCGCCTTCTGCGCCGTCGCTCCCACCGCGGCGCTCGCGCGGCTGGCCATCATCGACACCCACGTGGACATCGGCATCGCCGGTCCCGCCGCCGGCCCCGCCTGGGGTTTCCACATCCACGACGGCGACTGGGACGAGGAATACGCGCCCTCCGCCGCCTTCTTCTTCGTCAACCCCGCCCATGCCACCCTCGCCCAGCCGCCCGGCGCGCAGTGGAGCTTCATCGGGCAGTCCGTCGGCGCGCCGATCTACGTGCTCCCGCAGGGCCAGAACGCCAACCTGCCCTTCCTCGGCCTCGCCGCCGACGAGGTGCCGGCCAACACCTTCGACAGCTATTTCAACGCCGACCCGCGCGTAAACGCCACCGGCCGCTGGATCGGCTTCACCGTCACGGCCGTCTCCGGTCCCGGCGAGTTCTCGATCTGGCAGACCGACGGCTTCGGCAACCCGCGCGTGTGGGTGTCCACCTTCGAGGGCGGCCTCACCACCGCCGACACCGTCTTCATCCAGCAGGGCGCTCACGCGCACTTCAACTGGGGCTTCACCACACCCGGCACCTACGAGGTCACGCTCGTGGCCTCCGGTTTCATCGGCGGCGTCCAGCAATTCAGCGATCCCGCCACCTTCACCTTCAGCACCTCCAATCCCATCCCCGAGCCCGCCGCCTTCGCCGCCCTCGCCGGCATCGCCGCCCTCGGGCTCGCGGCCACCCGCCGCCGCCGCGTCGCCACCACGGCCTGAAACCACCCGTATCCAGTTTTCCTTACACCTTTCCTCCCATGACACAAACCAGCACCCGCACCCTCGCGTTCCTCACCGTGGCCGGCGCCCTCGCGCTCGCCCCCTCGCTGTCCGCGCACGACACGAGCATCGCCAGCTACATCGTCGGCGTGGACGGCCTCGCCACGATCACCTCCGGCGCCTACGCCGGCCTGCCCAATCCCAACTACGGCCGCCTCACGCTGCTCTTCGCCCACACCTACCCCGACGCGCCCGCCGGCAACCACTACCACAGCAAGGGCGTGTATCGCCACACCGGCCCCAACCTCGGCCCCGACACCGCCACCGAGATCAACCCCAACAACTTCCTCCCCGAGGGCGCGCTCGCCCCGCTCACGCTCTCGCTCGCCACCGGCGGCCTCTACGACGGCAAGCTCGTCTCCACCATCGGCTCCCCCTCCGACGCCAACTACGCCTTCTCCTTCCTCACGCTCCAGGACGTGGACCAGCTCCGCGACTTCGACCCCGGCGCGCCCGAAACCATCCTGCTCAACTCCAGCGGCGGCCGCTGGGCGGGCTCGATCTCCGGCGCCGACGTGCACCTCGAACTCGTCTTCCTCACGCCCGGCCTGAACGTCGGAGTCGGCGCCAACCTCAACGCCTTCTCGGCACCGGGCGACGATTGGCATCTCGGCGACAGCTTCAGCTTCACGCCGACCTTCTGGACCGCGCTCAACGCCGCCCCCGGCACCTACGTCGCCCAGTTCAAACTGACGGATGAAAGCGGCGCTTTCCTGGAATCCGGCACCTTCGAATACCGCTTCGAAGTCGTCGCCATTCCCGAGCCCTCGGCCTTCGCCGCGCTGGCCGGCGCCGCCGCCCTCGGGCTCGCGGCGACCCGCCGCCGCCGCCGCGCCTGATCGCGCGCCGGTCCGAGCCCCGTCCGCCCGCCGGGCGGGGCTTCTTCGCGACCTTCGGGTCACTCCTCCACCGTCCACGCCGCCACCTGACGGCTCGTGAACTCCACGTGCCCGATGCGCAGGCGCAGCGGCCGGCGCGCGTCGAAAGGCAGGTCGGGCAGGCCCGCGATCTGCACGAGCCCGTGCAGCCCGTCCATCGCGTGCCCGCGCAGCGTCACCCGCGCGCGTTGCCCGACCGGCAAGCCCCACACCCGCGCCGCCTCGTCCGCCAGCTCCGGCGCGAGATCGGTGAAGCCCGGCAGCGGCGGCTCGTCGAGCGAACGACCCGCCGTCAGGTCCGAGAAAAGCGAAAGTTGCTCGTCCATCCGCGCCGAGCGAAAGCGCCAGGGCGGCTTTGTCGCTCCCGAAAACAGGGCGAGCGCCCCCGGTGCCCGCTCCGACGCGCCCCCCGGCCGCTCGCCCCGTTTCCTCGCGCGCCCGGCCGGGCTATGTTGCGGCTCATCAACCCACCCCGATCATGGCCACCTCCACCGAATCCTCCGCCACCGCCTCCCTCGGCACCGCCACCAAGGCCTGCGCCGCCTGCGCGCACTACAAACCCACCTCCGAGGCCAACGGCGAATGCCGCCGCCACTCGCCGCAAACCGTCGTTTTCCAAGTGGATGAGCAGACCCGCTTCGAGTCGCGCTTCCCCTCGATCAAGGCGACCGACTGGTGCGGAGAGTTTTTCGCCAAATCCTGAGCGCCAGATCTCCCACGCCCACGCCGCGGGCGGAAGGTTTTGCTTAGGGGACGCCCGCGGACTTGCGGCTCGCGTCCGCGCAGCGAGACTGCGTCTCAACATGCAGTCAGCGCCGTCCGCCGTCTCCGATCTCGATAGCCTGCTCGCCTCGCTCGCCTCGCCGCTGCGCCGCGCCTCCGACAGCCTGCTCGATCTGCGCGAGGCCGCGCGCTCCGGCACCGCCCCCGGGCGCTGCATCCGTTGCTACTTCAACCTGCTCGCCGCCGCGCCTCGCGCCGAGCAACCGCGCCTCACGCCGCTGCGCGCCTGGCTGGAGGCCCGCATCGAGGCCGCCGCCACCGACGGCGAGGGCCGGCTCCTGGAAACGTTGCCCGTGCATCTCGACACCGAGGACCTCGAGAGCTGCTGCCGCCGCCTGATGCGCGAGGTCACCGAGGACCGCGCGCACGCCGCGCCCCACATCCGGCTCGGCTTCCGCTTCACGGCCGCGGCGATCGCCGCGGCCTGACTTTCTGCCGCCCCGGCCCGCGGGCGCGCGCGGGCTACTCCGCCCGGGCCGTGAGCACGACCACGCGGTTCTGGTGCATGCGCCGCACCTCCAGGCGGATCGGCCCCGCCGCGCCCATCGCCGCCTCCATCTCGGCCATCGTGCGCACCGGCGCGTCGTTGATCGCGAGGATCAGCTCGAAGGGCTTGAGCCCCGCCACCGCCGCCACGCCGCCCGGCTCGATGCGCGAGAGGACGAGACCGGGCTCGTCCGCGGCGCGCTGGAAGAAGCGACGCGTCTCAAAGGTCAGCTCCTTCGCGCGCAGGCCCAGATCCGCGCGCACCAGCTCCGGCGCGCTCTCGAAATGCGCCGGCCCCGCCTCGACCCGCAACTCCAGCGAGGCGAGCTGACCCGACCGCGCATACTCCAATCGATAGGGCGTGCCTTCGCCGAGGTTCTTGAGCTGTTGGTGAAACTCGTGCTCGGCCGTGGGCCAGGGCGCGGGGATGCGTTCAAAGAAGTGCTCGGGAATCTGGTCGTATTGTTCCCAAGGGAAGGGCGTGTCGGCGAAGCGGTGTTCCTCGATGTCGATCTTAACCGGCTCGGTCGCGCCCTCCGGCCAGAAGCGGATCAACACGTCTCCGGCGCGCAGACCCGCCGCCGCCGCGGGCGAGTCGGCGTGCACGAAGGTGACGAGCGCACCGTGGTCGCCGTTGTCGGTCAGCGTCGAGACATCGTGCGTGAGCGCGAGCTGGTCGTTGAGCGACTGCAACTCCACCCCGAGCCAGGCCAGGCGCCGCGACTCCGCCTCGCTCAGCGGGCGATTGCGCGCCGCGGCCCACTCGGCGGCGGGCGCCTCGGCGTAGCGCGCGAGCTCGGCCGAAGCCACGGTTTGCGGATCGGGACGATTCCAACGCTCCACCTTGCCCACCTGGCGACGCGCCATCGGCAGGCCGAGGAGGCGCCCCTGGTCGTCGAAGAAGAAACACGCCTTCACGTCGCGGGCGAAGACGGGCTTGGGCGCGCCGCGAAAGCCCGTGCCGAGGGAGGCCATGCGCAGGTGCCCCACGTGCACGCGCTGGCGCTCGCCCGCCGCGCGGAGGTCGGCGAGGTAGAGCATATGGTCGCGCAGCGCGCTCCAGGAGGCCTCCGCGCGGCGCAGGGGCACGAGGTCGCGGGCCGGCTCCACCACGAGCACGCCGTAGTCGGCGGCCGAGCCCACGAAGGTCGCATCGACCTCGGCGCCGTCCCCAAGCACGAGGCGCACGCCTTCCAGCCGGGCCGTGACGCCGGGCGCCAGGTCGGCGAGCACGAGCACGCGGCGCGGCGCGATCACGAGCGCGGTCTGCGGGCGCTGCAGCTCCTTTTCCAGATCGGCGTCGGGGCTCCAGCGATGCTCCTCGCCCGGACGCGCGGGCTTCGGGCGCAGGCGCAGCTCGGCGCGCACGATCGAGGCTTGCGCGGCGACGTCCACCCGGGCCACCGCGGCGGCGTAGGCGTCGGCCTCGATCCAGTTCCAACTCGCGGGAGAGGCGCGCCAGGCGGACTCGGCGGCGGGCAGGCGCTCCCCGAGCGCGAGCGCCACCGGCGCTCCGTCGGCGGTCGCGATCACGGAGGAGCCCGGCACGGCGCGGTAGCGCGCGCCGCCGTCGGCGATCAACCAGGAGGAGGCGGCGAGGGGCTGCATCCAGATGTTCCAGCCGTTGCCCTCGTCGCCGTGATGGACGGTGTAGAGCGGCGCGGGCGCGTCGGAGCGAAACGCGAGGGGGGCCACGCGGGCGGGGCGCTCGAGCACGAGGCGCATGGCCGGGCGGTCGATCGCCCAGGCCTCGGGACGCGCCGGGATGAGCTCGTCGCCCACCCGCACGCGCCACTCCTGCACGAAGCGCGGATGGATGAGCGGATCGGGCGCGATCACGCGATCCGGCGCCACGAGGAAGCCGCCGATCTCGCCGGGGCGCTCCTCGCGCATCACGCCCTCCAGGGCGTTGCGGTGAAACTCGCCGCAGTTCGGGCAACGCTTGTTCCAGCCTCCGGCCTCGGGACTGTCGCCCTCGTGCGGCGCCACGGTGAGCTCCACACGCACCAGCGCCGAGCCGAGCGCGGCGGGCAGCTCGCCGCGCTCGAGGGCGGCGCCGGCGGCGACCTGGGCGGCGCCGGCGAGGGCCAGCAGAGCGAAGGCGGTCGCGCGGACGACGCCGGGGATTCGCCGCGAGGGCGCGGCCGGAGCGGGGGCGAAGGGCATGGGCATGGGCATGGGCATGGGCGGTGAGTCAGGGGTTCGCATAGTCGCGGGAAAGATCGAGGATCACCTGCACGCGCTGGCCGTTGCGCAGCACGTCGAGCAGGAGGCGGCGCCCGCCGCCGCCGGCGAGGCGGGCGAGGGACTCCTCGTGCAGGCGGCGCAGCTCGTCGAGGGAGGCCACCTCGAGACCGTTCACGCGCAGCACCACGTCGCGCGGGCGCAGGCCGCCCTCGTTGGCGTTGCCGGGCAGGCGCACGCCGCGCACATAGAGGCCGTTCGGCGCTTGGAAAAAGAGGTCCGGCGTCTCGAACTGGTTGATCTCCTTCACGGTGAAATCCCAGCGGGCGAAGGCGTGCTCGCGCCCGAGCACCACGCCCTTGGCCCGCGGGCGCAGCTCGAGCTCGCGCTCGGCGCCGTCCCGCCGCACGCGCACGGCGACCGGCTCGCCGGGCGGCAGCAGGGCGAAGAGCCGGCGCACGTCGGGCATATCCTCCTCCATCAGGGCGGTGAGCGGCCGGCCGGCCACGGCGACGATGCGATCCTGCGCGCGAAAGCCGGCCTCGCGCGCCGGGCTGTCCAGATCGGTGCCGGCCACGATCACGCCGTCCTCCCCGGGGAAATAGACGTTGCGCTGAAAATCGCGCAGGGGCTGGAGCTGCAGCCCGGTGTAGGCCCACGCGGCGGAGCCGTTGCGCCGCAGGCGATCCGTGACGAGCCGCACGGTCTCCACCGGCACGGCGAAGCCGAGATCGCCGCCGACCTGCGCGCCGCGCGTATTGATGCCGACGATACGTCCGCGGGTATCCACGAGCGGCCCGCCGGAGTTGCCCGGGCTGATCGAGGCGTCGGTTTGCAGCCACGCGCTGTATTCGCTCGCGTCGGGGAGATAGCGCCGCGCGCAGGAGATGATGCCGAAGGAGACCGAGCGGTTGAGCCCCCACGGCGCGCCCATCGCCATCACGAAATCCCCCTCGACCGGCGGCGGGCCCTCGGCGAAGACGGCGAAGGGCGTGGCCGCGCCCGGCGGCAGCTTGAGACGCAGGAGGGCGAGGTCGGTGTCCTTGTCCGCCCCCACGAGCTCGGCCTCGAAGGCCCGCCCGTCCTCGAGCAGGCAACGGATCTCGCGGGCGCGGTCCACCACGTGCCAGTTGGTCACGATCTCGCCGTCGGCCGAGATGAGCACGCCGCTGCCGGAGCTCACGTGGCGGAGCTGTTTGCCCAGCTCGAAGTTCTCCACCACGCAGCGCAGATAGACCACGGCCGGAAACACCCGGGTCTTGGCCCCCGCGATCACCGCCTGGAAATCCGCCGGCGCCTGCTCGAGCAAGGCGGGGGACCCGGCGCGCGCGAGGCCGGCGCCGGCGGCGGGCAAAAGAGCGAGGGCGAGCAACAGGCGGGCGACGGATACGCTTGGGGATGAAAGGAAAACACGCCCGGACGACATTCGTTCACATCACGCCCTCGCCTGCGCTCCCGCAAGCACGGGCTGGGAAGCTCCGCGGAAAAAAGTTGAGCCGCCTCGAACGGTGTCGGGGCGGCTCATCTTAGGCGGCTCAGGGCCGCAGCGCGGCAATGGCGCTTATCTTCGTCTTTGGTTTTGGCGGAGTTGTTCGATCACTTATGTTTTCGATTCCTAGACCTAACCTATCTGACTCTGACCTAACTTACTGACTCTGACGTGTGACCTTTCGGCCACGTGAGGAAGATAGCAGAGGACGGGCTACAATGCCACCGCGTCGTGTGTAGTCCGCCTGCGCAAGTATCGCGTGCCGCGTTGCCAGCCGACGGGCTTTGAGAAAAAGTGCGGGCATGTCCGCCGCCTGGTCACCTTGGGCTCCGCTGGCCCCGCTCCCGCGCGCCCGTCCGCTCTCCGCCGCCGTGCTCGCCGAGCTGCTCGACGGCGGCCAGGCCTTTCGCTGGCAACGGCTGCCCGATGGCGCTTTCGAAGGCGGATGGGGCCCGCACCACGCGCGCCTGCGCGTCGCGGCCGGCGGAGGCGGCGGCCTCGAGTTCTCCTCCCCGCCCCACGCCGATCCCCGCGCCCTCGCAAGCGCGCTCCACGCCTACTTGTCCGGCCCGCCGGCGGACGAAGACGCGCTGCCTTGGCGCAGCGATCCCCACCTCGCCGCCTGCCTCGCCGCCTACCCCGGCCTGCGGATCCTGCGGCAACCCTTCGGCGAGACGCTCCTCGGCTTCGTCTGCAGCGCGACCAAGCAAATCCCCCAGATCAAACGCATGCTCGCGTCGCTCGCCCTTCGCCACGGCCCAGCGATCGGGCCCGCCGGTGTGGACGCCTGGCACCGGCTGCCCGCTTGGGAGGAGCTCGCGCAGGTGCCCGAGGCGGATCTCCGCGCCTGCGGCCTTGGTTTTCGAGCCCGACATGTCGCCGGAATCGCCCGGCTCGTCCTCGCGCGCCCCGGCTGGCTCGAGGCCACCGCCACGGCGCCCTACCCCGAGGCCAAGGAGCGCCTGCTCACCCTGCCCGGGGTGGGCGAAAAAATCGCCGACTGCGTGCTGCTCTTCGGCGCCGGGCGCCTGGAGGCGTTTCCCGTGGACACCTGGATCATCAAGGCCATGGCCCGCCGCTATGGCTTGATCGGCTGGAAACCCGCCCAGGTCGCGCACTTCGGCCGCGTGCACTTCGGCCCCCAGGCGGGCCTCGCGCAGCAGTATCTGTTCGCCTTCGAACGCGCGGCGGGGCGCTGAGCCACGGGGGCGCGGGCGAGGGCGATCAGGGGCCTTGCTTTGCATCCTTTGGCGAGGCGGCCGGGGGCTAATATTTGCAGTCGGTGCGAGGCTTCTCGCTCGCGCTTCGAGGCATCGCGGTTATCGTGGCTCACGGGTCAGAAATCGTCGGGACGAAGGTCCCCACCACATCCTTCGCGCCGGCCCGGGATGACCCCGCCCGCCCTATGGATACCCTGATGCCCTTCCCCCTTCCCACGGAAGACGACGACCCCGCGCGGATCCACGACCTCGTGGCCCGGCGCGCGCAAGAAATCTGGCGCCAGCTCGGCTGTCCCGAGCACCAGGATCTGGCCATCTGGCTCGAAGCCGAGGCCGAGATTCGCGCAATGCGCGAAAAATCCTTCCGCCATCCCCACATGCCGCTCTGCGGCTGAACCTTCGACCCCCGCCCACCATGCTCGCGAAATACTCCATCGATTTCGTGGCGCTGCCGCAGCACCACTCGCGGACCCTGACCCAGCATACCGACGACCCCGTGGCCGCGGAAGAAATCCTCATGCACCTGCTCGCCGCGCACGCGCGCATCCTCGAGATCCGGCACGAAGGCGTGCCCCTCGCCACCGCGCAGCGCGACCACATGCTGAAGATCGCCGCGGAGCGCGTCGCCTCGGGCCTGCTGCGCGAGTCGCTCGGCCTCTCCGCCGCCGACGTCCGCGCCCGCTTCGGGCTCGCCGCCTGAACCGGCGCTCCTGCCGGAGCGCCGCGCGGCTCAACCGCCCGCCGCCTCGACCATTCGCTCGGTCTCGGCCACCACCGCCTCGACCTCCTCGGGCCGGATCTCCAGCCGCATGAGCTGCCGCAGCGCCTCCCAGAGCGGGTGCACGAAACTGCGCGCCGCCGCCACTCCGCCGACGGCCAGCGCGGCCTCGGAAAGGTAGGCCGCGCGAGCGGCGGCCGCGGTCGCATCCAGCTCGGCCAGCATCTCCGCGACTTGGTGCCGCACCGTGTCGCCGTCGAGGCGCGCCCACTGGCCCACCGCGGGACCGAAGCGGGTGTCGGGCTGGCGGCGCAGCGTCTCGTAGCCCATCTCCACCGCTCGTCGCTGCGTGTCCGCCACCCGGTTGAAAAACAACACCTCGTAATCGAGCAGCGCGCCCCACTGGCGTGCCGGCATCAGGCGCTCGAAAGCGGCCGCATGGGCGGCCAGGGTCACCCCCGCGGGCACGACACTGAGCGTGGCCTGGACCACGCCGAGCGCGGCGCGAAATCCCGCCACCCGTTGATCGAAGCGCATCACCGCCCGCTGCCAGTCGTCGGGAAAACGATGCCTGGCCAGGCCCAGCAGATAGGCCGGCTGGCTGTCGCGCACGAAAGTCTCGAGGTCGTCCTCCACCCACGAGCGCAGCCGCGGCTGCGCCGCGATGACCTGCTGCAAGCCCTTGCCCAAGGCGGCGAGCGTCTCGTTGGTGCTCGCCTCACGGATCTGAAACTCGCTGCGCGTCGGCTTGGCGTGGAGAAACAGGAAGGGCGGGCGCGTCTTGCGCAGCTCCTCCGCCTCCGTCTGCACATGGCGCAGCGCCGCCTCGATATGCGCCTTGGTGACGTCCAAGCAAACCTCCCGCTTCAACAAATCGCGCAAACGCACCGGCAGTTGCGAAATCTTGGGCGGCGTGGCGGTGAAGGTCTCGGGAGAAGCGGAGTCCATGAGGCCGAGGCTGGCGCTACCTTGGTCGCGTCAGCCGACGATGCCTTCGCATAACGGCGCAACGCCGTGCCGGGTCAAGCCCCCCCGGAGCGCGCAGCCCAAGCATTCTCGATCCACCCCCGCCGCGGCAGGCCTCCCCGCGGCAAGCACGGCTCTTGCAAGCACCTGTGAAACCACTCGTCTCCGGAGTCGGGGACTTGCCCGCGGGGCGAACTTGGGATGCGAGAAATCCGATGAAAACCAAGGATGATCCGGGCAAGCGCCACATCGACCGCCGATTCCTCTCCTCGCAACCCCACGAGATCGCCTATGTGAAGCGCCGGTTGCGCACGCTCTACCCGCATCGCAGCCGCGAGGAGATCGATGTCGCGCTGCTCGCCGCGCGCCTCGCCATCAAGCGCTCCGAGGGCCGCCGCCGCATCATGGTGCTCTGCCACTACCTGCTCCGCCACCCGAGCGATCTCTCGGAGTCGCCCTACCTCTGAGCGGAAACATCGCGCGGGAGGCGGCCGCGCGAACAGTTGACGCCGCCTCGCCGCCATGCCCGGCGTCCCGATCGTTCGCCGATCGCAAAAATCCAAATCGAACGTGATTCGCCCGCGATTCGCGTTCAAGGTCGCCGGTTCACGCCATGTCCCCCGCGCCTTCCCCCACCCCGCCCACCGACCTGCAGTTGGTCCGGCGTCTGATCGGGCTCGCCTGGCGCTACCGCCTCCGCTGCGTGCAGGTGCTCCTGCTCCAGTGCGTGCTGCTCACCCTCGGCCTCGCCGGCCTCTCCCTCACCGGCCACGGTATCGACTACATCAAGCACGTGATGGAGAAGCGGGCCGATTCCTCCGCGCCCGAGCCCCAGATCCACCTCCCCCTCCTGCCCGAGCTCCACCCCGACTGGTCGCCCTTCGCCGTCGTGGCGGGCTTCGCCGGGGCGATCCTCCTCTTCGCGCTCACCCGCGCCGTCCTCAACTACTCCTACAGCATCGCGATCAACCGCCTCGTGCAACGCCACCTCGTGGTGGATCTCCGCGGCGAGCTCTACGCCAAGCTCCAGCGCCTCAGCTTCCGCTTCTTCGACGCCAACACCACCGGCTCCATCATCACCCGCGTGACCGGCGACGTGCAGCAGATGCGCATGTTTCTCGACCAGGTGCTCATCCAGAGCTTCATCATGGTCGTCTCGCTCACCGTTTACCTGATCTACATGGTGAGCCTGAGCCCCGGCCTCACCCTCGCCTGCCTCGCCACCACGCCGCTGCTCGCGATCGCCTCGGTCGTATTCTCGCGCTGGATACAGCCGCGCTACGCCGCCAACCGCCGGCTGGTGGACGGCGTCGTGCAGCACTTCACCGAATCGATCCAGGGCGTGCAGGTGGTGAAGGCCTTCGGCCGCGAGGACGAGGACCGCGCCGCCTTCGCCGCGCGCAACGACGAGGTGCTGCGCCAGCAGCAGGGCATCTTCTGGCGCGTGAGCACCTTCTCCCCCTCCATCGGCCTGCTCACCCGCGTCAACCTGCTCGTCCTCCTCGCCTACGGCGGCTGGCTCGTGATCGAGGGCCGCCTGCCGCTCGGCGCCGGCCTGATCGTCTTCGCCGGCCTGCTCGAACAGTTCTCCGGCCAGGTCAACCAGCTCGCCACCATCGTGAACAGCGTGCAGCAGTCGCTTGTCGCCTCGCGCCGCGTCTTCGAGATCCTCGACGCGCCCGTCGAGGTGACCGACGCCCCCTTCGCCGTGCCCTGCCCCGCCCTGCGCGGCGAGGTGACCTTCGAGAAGGTCTCCTTCGCCTACGGCGATCCCGCCGCCGGCGCGCCCTTCGTCCTGCACGACATCGACCTCCACGTGCCCGCCGGCGCCTGCGTCGCCATCCTCGGCGCCACCGGCGCGGGCAAGAGCGCCCTCATGAGCCTCGTGCCGCGCTTCTTCGACCCGCAGAAGGGCCGCGTGCTGATCGACGGCGAAAACGTGCGCCGCTACAAGGTCGAGGACCTGCGCCGCCGCATCGGCATCGTGTTCCAGGAAAGCTTCCTCTTCTCCAACACCATCGCGGCCAACCTCGCCTTCGGCCACCCCGCCGCCACCCGCGAGCAGATCGAACGCGCCGCCCGCATCGCCCAGGCGCACGACTTCATCATGGCCCTGCCCAAGGGCTACGACACCGTGCTCGGCGAGGGCGGCAACACCCTCTCCGGCGGCCAGCGCCAGCGCCTCGCCCTCGCCCGCGCCCTCATCCACGAGCCCTCGATCCTGCTGCTCGACGACCCCACCGCCGCCATCGACTCGCGCACCGAGCACGAGATCTTCGCCGCCCTCGAAAGCGCGATCAAGGACCGCACCACCTTCATCGTCGCGCACCGCGTGAGCACGCTGCGCCGCGCCGACTTCATCCTCGTCATCGAAAACGGGCGCATCGTGCAACGCGGCACCCACGCCGAGCTCCTGCGCAGCCCCGGCGCCTACCGCCGCGTCGCCGCGCTCCAGCTCGTGGACAGCCGCGAACTCGAGGACCCGGAGGGCCCCGCCGCATGAAAACCGCCGCCCCCTTTTTCCAGCCCGATCCTCCCCCGCGCCCGCCCGGCGGCGATCTGCCCAAGGGCCCGCTCACCGTCCTGCAAAAATCCGACGAGGTGGACGAGGCCGTGCAGCGCCCGC
This sequence comes from Verrucomicrobiota bacterium, assembly GCA_030605125.1. Classification (GTDB taxonomy): domain Bacteria; phylum Verrucomicrobiota; class Verrucomicrobiia; order Opitutales; family Opitutaceae; genus IMCC26134_A. The sequence continues at coordinate 26,757 of JAUWBD010000047.1, forward strand.
TCGAGTGGGGCCTCATCCGCCGCCTCTTCGGCTACACCCGCCCCTACGCGGCGCGGCGCAACTGGCTCATCTTCCTCACCCTCGCCCGCTCCGCCCAGCTCGCCGGCCTCACCTGGCTTTTCAGCACCGCCATCGCCGGCCCCGTCGCCACCGGGGACCGCCAGACTCTCTGGGTCGCCGTCATCGCCTACGGCGCGCTCGCGCTCGTCTCCGAGTTCATGTTCCACTTCCGCATGCGCTTCGCCCAGGAGCTGGGCGAGCGCGTGGTGCACCGCCTGCGCGCCGAGCTCTTCGAGAGCGTGCAGCGCCAGCCGATGATCTTTTTCCACAAGACGAAGCTCGGCCGCATCCTCGGCCGCATGACGTCCGACGTGGATGCGCTCCGCTCCGGCATCCAGGACGTGTTCTTCGTCTCCATCGTGCAGCTCGGCCAGATGTTCGGCGCCGCCGGCGTCATGCTCTACACCGACCCGGTGATGTTCCTCGTCGTGCTCGGCCTCGCGCCCGTGATCTGGAAGGTCAACCGCCACTTCCGCGTCCGCCTCTCGCGCTACTCGCGTGCCACCCAGGAGAGCTTCAGCCGCGTGACCGCCACCCTCGCCGAATCGGTCAACGGTATCCGCGTCACCCAGGGCTTCGTGCGCGAGGAGACCAACTCCGGCCTCTTCCGCCGCCTGCTCAACGACCACTCGCGCCACAACCTCAACCTCGCGCGCGCCTCCGCCACGCTCAACCCCATCCTCGAGCTCAACAACCAGTTCTTCATCGCCGCGCTGCTCGTGCTCGGCGGCTGGCGCGTTTTCCACGGCTCGATGGAGATCGGCGAGCTCATCACCTTCTTCTTTTTCGCCAACCTCTTCTTCCACCCGATCACCGTATTGGGAAATCAATACAACCAGGCCCTCGTCGCCATGGCCGGCGCCGAGCGCGTCTTCCGCCTGATCGACCGCAAGCCCGAGTGGACCGACGCCCCCGACGCCGCCGAGCTGCCCGATCCGCGCGCGGGCATCTCCTCTTCAACTTTATCTTCCGACTTAAACCGCGGCCGCTTCGCGGCCGCCGGCCTCGACCTCGAATTCCGCGGCGTCACCTTCTCCTACGAGCCCGGCACGCCCGTGCTGCGCGACGTGAGCTTCCGCGCCCGCCCGGGGCAGACGGTCGCGCTCGTCGGCCACACCGGCAGCGGCAAGAGCTCGATCATCAATCTCGCCACCAAGTTCTACCTGCCCGACTCCGGCGAGATCCTGATCGACGGCCGTGAGATCCGCCACGTCACCGGCCGCTCGCTGCATCGCCAGCTCGGCATCGTCACGCAGCAGAACTTCCTCTTCACCGGCAGCGTGCTCGAGAACATCCGCTTCGCCCGCCCCGGCGCCACCGAGGCCGAGGTGCGCGCCGCCCTCGCCGCCCTCGGCTGCCCCGACCTGCCGGAGCAATTGCCCGACGGCCTCGCCACCGAGGTCGGCGAGCGCGGCGGCGGCCTCTCGCTCGGCCAGCGCCAGCTCGTCTGCTTCGCGCGCGCCTGGCTCGCCGACCCGCGCCTCGTGATCCTCGACGAGGCCACCAGCGCCATCGACTCGCTCACCGAGGCACGCCTGCAGGAGGCGCTCTCGCGCCTGCTGCGCGGCCGCACCAGCCTCGTCGTCGCCCACCGCCTCAGCACCATCCGCGCGGCCGACCTCATCCTCGTGCTCGACCGCGGCGTCGTCGTGGAGCGCGGCGCGCACGACGAACTCGTGGCCCGCGGCGGCGCCTACGCGCGCCTCCACTCCCAGTTCGCCTCCGGCGGCGCGGCGCACGAGTAGTTGAATATTGAATACAACCAAAGGGGCCGCCGCGGGCGCCGCGACGGCCTCCTCGCGCAGCACCTCGGGCCGAAGTGCGCAAGTGCGAAACTTCTCCTCTGAAAACAGCGAATTTACCTCTGAAAAATCGGTGTTGCTTTCGGCCGCGCCCCCTCTACGCCCGTCTCCGCTATGGCCAAACGCAAACCCAACGCTGCCTTCATGAAACCGGTTCAGCCTGACGAAGCCCTCGCGGCCGTCGTCGGTTCGAAGCCCCTCCCCCGCACCGAGCTCACCAAGAAGCTCTGGGACTACATCAAGAAGAACAAACTGCAGGACTCGAAGGTGAAGACCCAGATCAACGCCGACGACAAGTTGAAGGCCATCTTCAACGGCAAGAAGTCCGTCAGCATGTTCGAGATGACCAAGCTCGTTTCGGGTCACCTCAAGAAGTAAGCAGCGCCCCCAAAACCAAAGGTTTAGATCTGCCGCCGTCGCCCTCGGGCGACGGCGGTTTTTT
>JAUWBD010000073.1 GCA_030605125.1 Verrucomicrobiota bacterium
CGCCTGCGCCGCCGCCGCCGCCGTGAAGCCGAGCGCGAGCGCGCGCAGCGCCCCCTCCTCGTGCACGATCAGCGGCCCGGCCACCTCGGGCGTGGGCGCGAGCGGCACCGGCGCGAAGAGCGAGGGCTCCGCGCCACGCGCCGCCTCCGCCCCGGTCTGCGCACGCCCGCCGCCGGTCGCGAGCGCGATCAGGCAAAGGATGAGGGAGAGGCGGCGAGACATGGCGGAGCGTTTTTTGACCGATGAAGAGTGCGGGAAAAGCCCGCGAGGCTGGCCGCGTGGGAGTCCCCTTGGCAACCCGTGATTCGGACTCGCCTGCGGCGCCGGGCGTTCCATCGTTCGCGCCATGAGCCCCGCCCTCATCATCCTCTTGGTCCTCATGGGCCTCGCCCTCATCATCGGCCTCTGGGTCGTCGGCCTCTACAACGGCCTCGTCACGCTCCGTAACCGCTTCAAAAACGCCTTCGCCCAGATCGACGTGCAGTTGAAGCGTCGCTACGACCTCATCCCGAACCTCGTCGAAACCGCGAAGGGTTACCTCAAGCACGAACGCGAGACGCTCGAGGCCGTCATCCAGGCGCGCAACATCGCCGCCTCCGCCGCCAAGGCCGCCGCGGCCAACCCCGCCGACCCCGCCGCGCTCAAGGGCCTGCTCGGCGCCGAAGCCGGGCTCGGCGGCGCGCTCTCCCGCCTCATGGTCGTCTCCGAGGCCTACCCCGACCTGAAGGCCAACCAAAACATGCTCCGCCTCACCGAGGAGCTCACCAGCACGGAGAACAAAATCGCCTTCGCCCGCCAGGCCTTCAACGACGCCGTGATGACCTACAACACCCGGCGCGAGACCTTCCCCACCGTGATCCTCGCCGGCGCCCTCGGCTTCCAACCCGCCGAGCTCTTCACCGTGGACAGCCCCGCCGAGCGCATCGCGCCCAAGGTGCAGTTCTGAGCGGGCGCGCGGCCGCGCTCGTTCAGAACAGGTCGAGGAGCCGAAAGGCCGAGGAGCCGAGGAGCCCGGTCACCACCAACGCGGGCCACGCCCGCCGCTTGCATCGACGCCTCGACTCCTCGGCTTCTCGACTCCTCGACCCTGCCAAGCTCCTCGACCTCCTCGCCCCCTCGACTCCCCTCCCCGCCTATGGACTTCTTCGAGGCCCAGACTCTCGCCAAGAAACGCTCCGGCCGCCTGGTCGTCCTCTTCGCGCTCGCCCTCCTCGGCACCATCGCCGCGCTCTACGTCGCGGCCGTCCTGATCGGCGACCTCGCCGGCGTCGAGGCCTACCACCCCTGGTGGCGCCCCGGGCTGTTGGCGGGCGTGAGCGTCCTCACGCTCCTCGTCTGCGGCATCGCTTCGCTGATCCGCTGGCAAGCCCTGCGCGCCGGCGGCCCCGCCGTCGCCGAGATGGTCGGCGGCCGCCGCGTGCAGCCCCACACCACCGACCTGTGCGAACGCACGCTGCTCAACGTCGTCGAGGAGATGTCGCTCGCTTCCGGCGTGCCCGTGCCCGCCGTTTACATCCTGCCCGGCGAGCCCGGCATCAACGCCTTCGCCGCCGGCTACTCCCCCGCCGACGCCGCCGTGGCCGTCACCGAGGGAGCGCTCGCCCGCCTGGATCGCGACGAGCTCCAGGGCGTGATCGCCCACGAGTTCAGCCACATCCTCAACGGCGACATGCGCCTCAACACCCGCCTCTCCGCGCTCGTGTTTGGCATCCTCGCCTTGTCCGTCGTCGGCCGCATCCTCTTCCACTCCGTCACCCGCGCGAGCCTCTACGGCGGCGGTCGCCGCCGCGGCGGCAAAGACTCCGGCGGCGCGCTCATCCTGGTGCTGATGCTCGCCGGCCTCGCGCTGCTCGTCATCGGTTACATCGGCCATCTCTTCGGTCGCCTCATCCAGGCCGCCGTGTCGCGCCAGCGCGAATACCTCGCCGACGCCGCCGCGGTGCAGTTTACCCGCAACCCGCCCGGCCTCGGCGACGCGCTCAAAAAAGTCGGCGGCTCCTCCGTCGGCGGCCGTCTGCAAAACGACCACGCCACCGAGATCAGCCACTTCTGCTTCGTGCAAAATTTCGGCTCCGCGTTCTCCGGCGCCTTCGCCACGCACCCGCCCTTGGAGAAACGCATCCGCGCCATCGAGCCCGCCTGGAACGGCCGCTTTCTCGAATCGCGCCTGCCCACGGCCGCGCCCCCGCCCGCCGCCGCGCCCGTCGGCGCCCGCAACCAAGGGCGCCCCCCGCCCGTCCCCGGCGTCGGCGCCATTCTGCCCGGCGTGCCGCCCATCGTCCAGGCCATCACCGCCGCCGACCTCCTCGGCCGCGCCGGCGAGATCTCGCACACCGCCGTCGCCGCCGAACGCGGCTTCCTCGCCCGGCTGCCCGATCCGATCCGCGACGCCACGCACGATGCCTCGCAAGCTCCGGCCCTCTGCTACGCCCTCTGCCTGCCCCGCGTCGAAAAAAACGCCCCCACCCCCGCCGCCCTCCTCGATCTCATCGCGACCCGCAACGACCCCGCCACCGCGCGCCGCGCCGACTCGCTCCGCGACGCGCTCGCCGAGGTGCCCCACGACCACCACCTCTCCCTCCTCCACCTCGCCACGCCCGCCCTCCGCCAGCTCGACCCCGCCTCCGCCGCCCGCCTGCTCGACACGCTCGACGCCCTCATCCGCGCCGACGGCCAGATCAGCGTGCGCGAATTTGCGCTAAACCGCATCGTCTCGCGCACCCTCGGCCTCGCCTCCAACCCCCGCGACGCCGTCCACGTGCTCGCCCCCTCCCAGGTCGCGCCCGAGCTCTCCCTCGCCCTCTCCGCCGCCGCCCGCATCGAGGCGGCCGACGACACCGCCGCGCGCCAGGCCTTCGCCCGCGCCGCCATCGAGTTCAACGGCCTCCAGCCTCCGCTCGCCTACCGCGCCGAAGGCGCCTCCACCTGGGACGAGCTCGACGAGGCGCTCGAGCACCTCGCGCACACCCCCGCCCCCTTCCGCAAGCGCATCCTCGGCGCCTTCGCCACCGCCCTCACCGCCGACGCCCGGCTCTCGGCCAACGAAGCCGACCTGCTCCGCGCCTTCGCCGCCGCTCTGGATTGCCCGCTACCGCCGCTGCTGCCGGTGTCGCCGGCGTGATGTGATCCGCCGATGGATTTTTTCGAGGCGCAGGCCCGCGCACGCCGCCGCACCGGCCCGTTGGTCGCGCTCTTCGTCCTCGCGCTCCTCGGCACCATCGCCGCGCTCTATCTCGCCGCGCTGTTCATCCTCGCCCTCTCGTTTTTCGACACCGACCACCGCTGGTGGCGGCCCGGGTTGTTCGGGTTTATCAGCGCCGGCGTCCTGCTCGTCTGCGGCGTCGCTTCGTTGAGTCGCTGGCGAGCCCTCCGCGCCGGCGGCTCCGCCATCGTCGAACGGGTCGAGGGCCGCCCGGTGCCGCCCGACACCACCGATCTGCGCGAGCGCACGCTGCTCAACATCGTCGAAGAAATCTCGCTCGCCTCCGGCGTGCCCGTGCCCGCCGTCTATGTCTTGCGCGGCGAGCCCGGCATCAACGCCTTTGCCGCCGGTTACTCGCCCGCCGACGCCGCTCTGGCCGTCACCGACGGTGCCCTCGCCCGCCTGACCCGCGACGAACTTCAGGGCGTCATCGCCCACGAGTTTAGCCACATCCTCAACGGCGACATGCGCCTCAACACCCGCCTCTCCTCGCTCGTGTTTGGCATCCTCGCCCTCTCCATCCTTGGCGGCGAACTCCTGAGCCCCGTCACCACCGCCCGCTCCCGGCCCTATCGAAACAGGGCCGATGCGAAAGGCGCCCCCGCCCTCGCGCTGTTCTTCCTGTCCGGCCTCGCGCTCGTCGTCATCGGCTACATCGGCCACCTCTTCGGCCGCCTGATCCAAACGGCCGTGTCACGGCAACGTGAATACCTCGCCGACGCCGCCGCGGTGCAGTTCACCCGCGATCCCTCCGGTCTCGGCGGCGCGCTAAAAAAAGTCGGCGGCACCGCCGTCGGCGGCGTCCTGCACCACGACCACGCCACCGAGATCAGTCACTTCTGCTTCGTTCAAAACATCGACTCCCTCTTCCTCGTGGGCCTTTTCGCGACCCATCCGCCGCTAGAGAATCGCATCCGCTCCATCGAGCCCGGCTGGGACGGCCACTACCTCGCATCGTCGCTCACCTCGCCGCCGTCTCCTCTCCCCGCCGCCCCCATCCCCGGCCTCGGCGCCACGTTCCCGGGCGTGCCACCCATCGTGCAGGTGATCGCCGCCGCCGACCTGCTCGCCGCCGCTGGTCAACTATCGCCCTCCGCCGTCGCCGCCGAGCGCCGCTTCCTCGACGCGCTTCCCGACACCCTCCACGCCGCCGCGCACGACACCGCTCAGGTCTCCGCCCTCTGCTTTGCCCTCTGCCTGCCCCGCGGCCAAGAACCCGCCGACCTCCTTCCACTGCTCGAGCTCATCTCCACCCGGACCGACGCCGCCACGGCCCGCCACACGGCCACCCTGCGCGCCGCCCTCCAAGCGGTGCCGCAGGACCACCACCTTTCGCTCCTCCACCTCGCCGCGCCCGCCCTTCGCCAGCTCGAAGCAGATGCCGCCACGCGCCTGCTCGACACGCTCGACGCCCTCATCCGCGCCGATGGTCACGTGAGCGTGCGCGAGTTTGCCCTCAAGCGCGTGCTCCATCGCAGCCTCGACCTCGCTTCCCACCCGTGCGACGCCATACAGGTGCTCGCGCCCGCCCAAGTCGTGCCCGAGCTCTCTCTCGCCCTCACCGCGGCCGCGCGCATCGGCGCGGCCGACGAGACCGCGGCCCGCGAGGCCTTCGCCCGCGCCGCCGTCGAGTTCAACGGCCTCCAACCCCCGCTTGCCTACCGCCCCGATGGCAGCGCGAGCTGGGACAAACTCGACGCAGCGCTCGAACGTCTCGCCCACACCCCGGACCTCTTCCGCAAGCGAATCCTCGGCGCCTTCGCCACCGCCCTCACCGCCGACGCCCGCCTCTCCGCCGACGAGGCCGACCTCTTCCGCGCCCTCGCCGCCGCCCTCGATTGCCCCCTGCCGCCCGTCCTGCCCGTGTCAGCCGGCTGAGAACCCGCAGCGAAAGTGTAACCACCCGTGGTTACACTCTCCCGGCGGAAAATGTCACCACCGGTGGTTACACTTTTGCTTCCCCGCCGCAGCTCCCGCGGCGCAAGGCGCTTGCGCCAATTGTCACCCATTGGGTTACACTTGCCTTGTGAAACCGCCCATTTCCCGAGCTCCCGTGCCCCTGCCTGCCAACCTCTCGGGCATTGCCGATCTGATCGAGACCCTCGGCCAGGCCGGTGTCGCCGCCGCCCACCGCGCGGCGCGTTCGACCTTCCGCGCCATCGACCGGTGCCGCAAAGGCAAACGCCTCCCCGACGCCACCGCACTCGCCGCCGTGGCGGACGCGGAAGCCGCCACCGCCACGCCGATGTGGGACGTGCTCGCCGCAAAGCTCGACCTGGCGCTGAAAATCCACGGCTCCCGCGCCCGCCTCGCCCGCCATCTTGGCGTGCCGCGCCAACGCATCACCGAGTTCATCAAGGGCCGGCGTTCGCCCGACGCGGAGATGACCCTCCGCCTCCTCCACTGGCTCGCCCTCGCTCAAAGCGGGCGCGACATCTCCGGAATCGTCCCACCCGACCCCGACCAGTTCCCACCCGCCGCCTAAAAGTGTCTCCCAATGGGTGACAAAATCGAGCCCTCGAAACCGCCCATCCCGGGCAGGAGAAACCATCCCCATTGTCACCAATCTGGTGACAGTGTCACCCAGCTGGTGACAACGGCTGCCGAGGTTGCTCCCCGCCGCCGATTCTGCCCGTCTCGCCCGCATGACTTCGGTCTATCTCGCCCTCGGTTACCTGCTGCTCTGCGTCGCCACCGTCGGCCTGCTCCTCTTCCTTCGCGCCCGCGCCCGTCAGGACCGCGCGCCCTTCCCCGACAACACCCGCCTCCTCCGCGGCCCCGGCGAATCACACCGCCAGCGCCTCGCCGCGCTCGACGACCAGGCGCTCAACGTCGCCCTGCTCCTCCTCGGCCTGCCCGCCGTCGGCTACGGCGCCCTGCTCTACCTCGCCGCACGCCTCGCGCCGGGCTACCCGATCAGCTCCACCCTGCTCCTCTGGTTTGGCCTCGCCGGCCTGCTGTTCGCCTTTTGGCACGGCGCGCGCCGCCTCGTCGCGATCATCGACCGCCGCCGCAACACCCGCCTCGGCCACTTCGGCGAGCGCGTCGTCGCCGAGCATCTCGAACCGCTCAAGGCCGCAGGCTACCACGTGTTTCACGACCTGCCCGCCGGCGAGGCGTCCGACGGCTCCGCGAGCACCATCGACCACGTCGTCGTCGGCCCGGCCGGCGTCTTCGCCATCGAGACCAAGACCCGCCGAAAGGGTCGGGCGCGCGTGGGCTTCATGGCGCACGAGATCATCTACGACGGCGACGCGCTCGCGTATCCATGGGGCGAGGACAGACACGGCCTCGACCAGGCGCACCGCCAGGCCGAGTGGCTCGCGCGCCACCTCGCCAACCAGACCGGACGCGCCGTGCCCGTGCACGCGCTGCTGGTGTTTCCGGGTTGGAGCATCCTGCGCAAGGGCCGCGGCCCGGTGCACGTGCTGAGCCCGCGCGAGCTGCCCGACGCGATCCAGAAACCCACGAGCACGCCCGTCGGCCTCCCCGGCCAACCCCTCACGCCGGCCGACCTCGACCTCGTCCTCCGCGAACTCGACGCCCGCTGCCGTGATGTGGAGTTGTGAGCCAAGGCGAAGGCGCCCGGCGTCGGCGGGAAAGGGCGATCAAGCCCCTTTACTGTAATAGAAGGATATCAAGCGGTCATCCTCAAATACGGCGAGCCACACGAACTCCAAGGGGTTCTTCTCGCGGAGCGAAGCCTCGTATGAGTCCACAAGATACACCTGCCCCGTGCGTGCGACCGGCGGAAGGTGTTGAACCGAGTGGAAGGTATGGGGAAATCGGCGCTCAAAATCCGCTCGGGAGATTCCGAGGAGGCTTTTCTGGAGTGAATAATCATGCTGCAAGCCGCGTAGCGCCACCGCCTGATCGTAAGGCCTCAGCCCCGCCTTCCACATCAAGTAGTAGAGATTGGATGCAGAGGAAAGGTCTTCGCGCGCGGTGAAGACGACCCCAACGGCCCCAAGCAGGATGATCCACAGCGCCGCGGCCATGGCCACCGCGGCACGTCTCCAACGTTTCGCCAGCCGACGAGCCGACTCGAGTTCGTTCATGATGTTCAGTGGCTCCGCCAGATCACGACTCAAACCAAAGACTGGAGTGGCAAGTTCTTAGACTCGAGCAAACCTTGCCGCGCCTCAGAAGAACTTCTTCGCCTTCGCGAACCAGCTCTCGCTCGTCGGGTGGTCGGCGTCGCCGCTCACGCGGGCGAACTCCTTGAGCAGCTTTTCCTGCTCGCCGGTGAGCTTCGTCGGCACCTCGACGTGCACGCGCACGAGCTGGTCGCCCTGGTGGCCGCGCTGGCGCAGCGAGGGCATGCCCTTGCCGCGCAGACGGAAGGTCGTGCCGCTCTGCGTGCCGGCCGGCACCTTCACCGTCGCCTTGCCGAAGAGCGTGGGCACCTCGAGCGTGCCGCCGAGCGTGGCGAGGGTGAACTTGATCGGGATCTCGCAGAAGAGGTCGTCGTCCTGCCGCTCGAAGAGCTCGTGCTGCTTCACGTTGAGCACGATGTAGAGGTCGCCGTCCTGGCCGCCGGCGAGGCCGGCCTCGCCGTTGCCGGAGGAGCGCAGGCGCGTGCCGTTATCGACACCGGGCGGGATGCGCACGTTGACCTTGGCCGACTGCGGGGTGCGGCCCTCGCCACGGCAGGCGGTGCAGGCCTTCTCGATCTTCTGGCCCGCGCCGCCGCAGGTCGGGCAGGTCTGGGCAAACGTGATGATGCCGCCGCTACGGCGGATCTGGCCCGCGCCGCGGCAGGTGGGGCAGACCACCTTCTTGGAGCCGGGCTCGGCGCCCGAGCCGTGGCAGCGCTCGCAGGCGTGCAGGCGGCGGAAGGATATCTCCTTTTCCACTCCCTTGGCCGCCTCCTCGAGCGTGATCTCGAGGTCGTAGCGCAGGTCGGCGCCGTCGCGCTCCGAGCCGCCGCCCCCGCCGCCAAACATCTGGTCGAAGATGCCGCCACCGCCCATGCCGCCGCCCTGCTGGCCGAAGACCTCGCGGAAGATGTCGAAGGGATCGTGGAAGCCGCCGCCGCCCATGCCGCCGGGGCCGCGCGGGCCGGCGCCGCCGCCCTGGGTGAAGGCGGCGTGGCCGTAGCGATCGTAGGCGGCGCGCTTCTGCGGATCCTTCAGGACCTCGTAGGCCTCGGAGACCTTCTTGAACATCTCCTCGGCCTGCTTGTCGCCGGGGTTCTTGTCCGGGTGGTATTGGACGGCCTTCTTGCGGTAGGCCTTCTTCAGCTCCTCCTCCGAGGCGCCCTTTTCGACGCCGAGCAGGGAGTAATAGTCTTCGTTGGCGGCCATGTGGGTGCGTTGCGAGCGGGACTGGGTTGTAATCGGTTAACGGATACGCGGGCGGCGCGGCGGGCGCCTCAGACGACCACGCCGGCGGCCGGGTCGGCGGGCTTCTCGGGCGCGCCGCTCGAGACCACCACGCTGGCGGCGCGCACGAGGCGGCCGTTGAGGGTGTAGCCCACGCGGGTGACGACGGCCACGTGGTCGGACGCCACCTCGGCGCTGGGCTGGTGGGCGATGGCCTCGTGCAGATTCGGGTCGAAGGGCTGGCCGAGCGGCGCCACCTCGGCGAGGCCGTGCGAAGCGAGCGCGCCCTTGAGCTGCGTGGCGATCATCTCGACGCCGCCGGCCAGCGTCTTGAGGTCGGCGTTGGCGGCCTTGGTGGCGGCGAGGGCGTGGCCGAGGTTGTCGAGCACGGGGATGAGGTCCTCGAGGATGCGCGTGGCGGCGCGGTGGGCGGCGTCCTCGCGGTCGCGGACTGCGCGCTTGCGGTAGTTCTCGAGGTCGGCGACGGAGCGCAGGTAGCGCTCGTAGTTTTCCGCGGCCTCCTTCTTGGCGACGGCGATCTGCTCCTCGGGCGAGGGGCCCGAGGCGGGAGCGGCGGACGCGGCGGCCTCGGCCCCGGCGGCGGCCCCGGCGGCCTCGGGCGCGGTCCGGGACGCGGCGGCGGGCTCGGGGGTGACGGGGGACGGGTTGACGGGATCGGCTTGGCTCATGGGAAAAGGGGGCAGGTGAAAACAAGATGTCCGGCGGCGCAAGCCCCGCGGCGCCCCCTTCCGCGTCCTCCGGGAAAACACCTGCAAATTCGCGCGACGCAGCCATTGTTCGCGCAAACCCACCCACCGCCCATGAAACGTCTCGCGCCCTGGATCGCCTGCCTCGCCCTCCTCGCCTTGCTCGCGGCCCCGCTGCTGCGGGCCCAATCCGGTGCCGGCGCGCCCGCCACCCCGCCCACGGCCCCCGCGCCGACGAATGATCGTTCGCCGGCCGCGCCTTACGCCCAAGCCGTGGCCACCATCACCGGCATCGCCATCTCGCCGCTGCTCGCCACCGGCGCGCTCGGCGCCTGGCAAAACACCCAGGCCGAGACGCAGGCGGAAAAGGACGCCCTGCCGTGGTATGCCCAGTGGAAATTCATCCTGCCCGCGCTCCTGATCGCCGGCGCCTGCGCGGCCAAGGACGTGTTCGGCGTCGCCGTCCCTCCCGGCCTGAAAAAGCCGATGGACGTGCTCGAGACGCTCGAGAACCAACTCTCCGGCCTCGTCGCGGCCGGCGCCGTGGTGCCGATCACGATGCACTCGGTCTCGCAAATGATCACCGGCGGCGGGCGGGCCTCGCTGGCGCCCGCGGGCGAGGCGGTCCTGCACAGCGGCACCGCGACGCTCACCGTCGGCGCGATCGACTGGTCCTGGCTCGTGAGCATCCTCACCGTCCCGCTCGGGCTCGCGATCTTCGCAGTCGTGTGGCTCGCCTCGCACGCCATCAACGCCCTGATCCTCCTCAGCCCCTGGGGCGCGATCGACGCGGCGCTCAAGTCCATGCGCACCGCGCTGCTCGGGCTCATCGTCGTCACCGCGACCTTCAGCCCCTGGACCAGCCTCGCGCTCTCGCTCGCCATCATCCTCGTGGCCTACCTCGTCGCCGGCTGGGCCTTCCGCCTCACCGTCTTCGGCACGATTTTTTCCTGGGACTTCCTCACCCTGCGCGACCGCCGCTTCCGCGTGAAGGAGCAGGGCGAGAACCTGCTCTTCTCCAGCAACACCCTCGCCAAGCAGGGCGTGCCGATGCGCACCTACGGCCGCCTGCGGCACGAGCCGGAAAACGGCAAACTCGTCTTCCGCTACCGCCCTTGGCTGGTGTTGCCCGAGCGCTCGGCCGACGTGGTCCTCGCCGAGCCCGCCGTGGGCAAGGGCCTCTTCATCAGCTCGATTCAAGACGGCGAACGCACGGCCTTCGTCCTCCCGCCTCGCTACCGCGGCCACGAGGAGGCGGTCGCGCAGGCCTACGCGCTCGGCGGCGGCGTGCGCGACGCCGGCCTGCTCAAGGCCTGGGGCGCCCTGCGCGAACTCTTCGGCGGGAGCGCCGCCCGCACGCAGGTGACGTGAGCGAGCGCAAGGAGCGCGCTCGCCAAGCGCGCCCGGCGCCCTTTGCCTCCCCGCGCCGTGCCCGCCGACGCCTTCCCCCAGCCCGTTGATCCGCTGCTCGCCGCCCTCGTCCTCCTCGAGTGCGCGCTCCTGCTCGGCGGGAGCGTGTTCCTTTTGCTGCGCGTGCGCTCGCTGGCTCCCCGCCTCCTCGGCGCCACACCCGCCCCGCTCCCGGCCTCCGGCATGCGCGGCGGCGAGCTGCTGACGGGCTTCGCCTTCGCTTTCGTCGGCGCGCTGGTGCTGCAACAACTGGTCGCGGTCGCCGCCAACACGCGTTTCCCCGCTCCGGAGGACGGGTCGCTCGGCTTTTTCCACGTGCTCGCCGGCGCCGGCTTTCAGCTCGGACTTCTCGGCGGCCTCCTGTTTTTCTGGTTCGTCTTCCTTCCGCCCGCGCGCCGAAACGCCGAGCGGATCGCGCCTCCGCCCCGCCCCGCGGTCCCCGCCCGCCGCGTGCTGCGGGGCGGCTTCCTCACCTTTCTCGGCGCGCTCTGCGTCGTCGCGCCGCTCTCGCTCCTTTGGCAGCGGTTGCTCGATCACCTCGGGATCGACGCGCCGCCGCAGGATCTCATCACGCTCTTCCACCGCTCGGGCGACGCCGTGTCGCTCTCCGTGATGGTGCTGCTCGCCGTGGTGATCGCGCCCGTCACCGAGGAGCTGATCTTCCGCGTCGGGCTTTTCCGCTGGCTGCGCACACGCGTGCCGCGCGGCGTGGCGCTGCTGCTGCCCGCGGTGGTGTTCGCCGCCATCCACGCCCACTTCTCGATTCTCGTGCCGCTCACGGCCCTCGCGGTCGTCCTCGCGCTCGGCTACGAACACTACGGCCACCCCGGCGTGCCGATCCTGGCCCACGCCCTCTTCAACCTCAACACGATCGCCCTCGTCTTCGCCGGCCTGCCCACGTGAACCCCTTCTCCGACCACCCGGCCGGCACCATCGCCGCGCTCGGCGAACAAAAGCTCCTCGCCCGCATCCGCCGCTGGCTCGGCTCCGCCGCGCCCGCCTCGCCCGCCGGCATGGGCGACGATTGCGCCGTGCTCCCGCCGCGCCGCGCCCGCGGCCGGGCCGCCCCGCCCGCCGCGCTCGTCACCGTGGACCCGGTGATCTACGGCGAGCATTTCGACGCCGCCGTGCCGCCCCGCGCCGTCGGCCGCAAGCTCCTCCGCCGCAACCTGAGCGACATCGCCGCGATGGGCGGCCGCCCCCGCGCCGCCGTGCTCGCCCTCGCCCTCGACCCGCGCACGCGGATCGACTGGCTGGAGGCCTTTTACCGCGGCCTCGCGGCCGACGCCCGCGCCTTTGGCGTGCCGCTCGTCGGCGGCGATCTCGCCACCCACCGCGGCGGCCTCGTGGCCACGCTCACGCTCCTCGGCGAGACCACCGCGCCCGAGGGCCGCGCCCTCACCCGCCGCGGCGCGCGCGTCGGCGACTGGATCGCCGTCACCGGCCGCCTCGGCGGCAGCCTCGCCAGCGGGCGCCACCACTCCTTCACCCCTCGCCTCGACGAAGGCCGCTGGCTCGCGCGCCGGCCCGAGGCCGTGGCCCTCATGGACCTAAGCGACGGCCTCGCCAAGGACGTCCACGCCCTCACGCCCGCCGGCGCCCGCCCGCTGCTTTTCGGCGAACTCATCCCGCGCCACGCCCGTGTCGATCTCCGCGGCGCGCTCACCGACGGCGAGGACTACGAGTTGCTCCTCGCCCTCCGCGCCACGCCCGCCCAGGCGCAAAAGCTCCTCGCCGCCTGGCGCCGCGCCTTCCCGCGACTGCCGCTCACCGTCATCGGCCAGTTCGCCCCGGCCGCCGCCTCGCCCTCCGCGCACGGCGCGCTCGATCTCTCCGCCCTCCATGGATTCGAGCATTTTCAATGAGCTGCGCGCCGGCCTGACCACCGCCTCGGCGGAGGAGACCCGCGCCCTCGCCGCGCGCCTCGCCGCCGCGCTGCCGCCCGGCTCCGTGCTCGCCCTCCACGGCGACCTCGGCGCGGGCAAGACCACCTTCGTGCAGGGCCTCGCCCGGGGCCTCGGTATCCAAGAATCGGTGACAAGCCCCACCTTCGCCATCCTCGCCCTGCACCGCGGCGCCGGGAAAACCCTCGTGCACGTGGACGCCTACCGGCTCGACGGCGCCCGCGCCCTCGAGGACCTCATGATCGACGACTTCCTCGCCCCGCCTTGGTGGGCCGCGATCGAGTGGCCGGAAAATGTCGCCGACTGGCTTCCGTCCGACGCGCTCCACCTCGAGCTCGGCCACGCCGCAGCAGAGCGTCGCCACACGCTGCGTTTGCGCTGACACCGCGCCGCCCTGCGCGTTTTCGCCCACGCGCATCCACCCCTTCCACGGGAATCGGAGCGGCGTTTCCCTAGGGAGAAATCCCACGCAATGGTCAAAGTTTCCCCGGCCCTTGTTTAAGGCCTGCGCCGGCCCGTGGGCTCCGCCGCTCTTCCGGCATGCGCACCCGAAAAGCCCTCCGCACCTCCCTTCCCCTCGCCACCCTCGCTCTCGCCGCCACCGCGCTCCCGGCCGCCACCACGTTTCATCCCCTCCCCTCCTCCGGCTCTGATCGTTTCGACTACGCGATCGGGCGCGGCGGCAACGGCACCGTGGCCGGCCACTCCCACGAGTTTGAGTCCGTGCTGCCCGTGCTTTGGCACAACGCCGACTCCGCCTACACTGGTCCGTCCGCCCTCGCGTTGCCCAATGGTTCGCAAGGCGGCGAGGCGCGCTGGATCTCGGCCGACGCCGCCTTCGTCGCCGGCTTCGCCGCCCTCCCCGTCGCCGGCCGCGACGATATCAACACCGTGCCCGTGCTCTGGGCGCGCGGCGCCGGCGGCGCCTACTCCGCCAGCGTCCTTCCCAGGCTAAACGGCGCCGTTTCCGAAACCATGATCCTCGGCGGCAACACCGCCGGCACCCGCCTCGTCGGCCAAAGCGGCGCCAGTCCCGTCGCCGCCGTCTGGCGCGGCACCCCGCCTTCGAGTTATACCGTGCAGGCGCCCCTGCTGCCCGCCGGCGCGATCGGCGCCAGCTCCGCCCTCGCCCTCTCCGCCGACGGCGCCCGCGCGGTCGGCACCTACGAGACGGCCGACGGCACCCAGTCCGTCGTCTGGACCGACCTTGGCTCCGCCTACTCGCCGCGTAAGCTGGCCAACCTCTCCGGCGGCTCCCAGGCCTTCGTGGAAACCGTTTCCCGCGACGGCGCCCTCGCCGCCGGCGCCGCCGAGACCGGCGGCGGACTGCGCCCGACGGTCTGGGACGCCGCCACCGGCGCCGCCCGCGAGCTCGCCACCCTCGGCCACTTCGAGGCCACCGTGCTCACCATCGCCGAGAACAACGCCTGGTTCGGCGGGCGCGCCACCGACCCCGGCTCCTTCGCCGGCGTGGCCGTGCTCTGGGATAGCGAAGGCCGTATCCATCAAGTAACTACGCTCGCCACCGCGGCCGGCGTCGCCCTGCCCGGCCTCACCCCCGAGAGCGTGACTGGCGTGCACCACGTGGCCAACGGCGTCTATACCATCGTGGGCACCGGCGTCGCCACGCTCTCCGGCGCCACCGTCGGCTACGTCTTGGAAAACCTCGCCCTCGCCACCTCGGCGCCTCCCTCGCCGGAGCCGCCGCCCCCCGTCTCGCCGGAGCCGCAGCCGAACCCCCAGCCCGATCCGTCCCCGGAGCCGGAAACCGTGGTGCCGCCTACCAAACCCGGCGTCGGCCTGCTCAAACGCAACCAGTCCGCGAGCGGCAACGACTCAGCCAACTTCGCCGAGCCCTCCTCCCAGCCGCGCATCCTCGGCGGCGGCCGGCGCGAAAAAGACCTGTAAATTCGCCGATAACCGCAAGTCGGAGGCACATCCGCTGCTGACGCGCGTGGGAGACTTGCCCTTCAAGGGGCGGCTCGCTCGCGCGCATGAGCCTCACCTTCGAACACCATCTCACCGTCACTCTCGGCGACACCGACCACACGCAAGCCGTGTATTTCACGCGCTTCTTCGAGTGGCAGGGCGTGGTGCGCGAGTTGTGGGTGCTCCGAGCCGTGGCCCACTCCGAGCGTCACCTGCTCGAGGGCCTCGTGCTCCTCACCCGCAGCGCCTCCTGCGACTACCATCGCAAGCTCAAGCTCTTCGATCCCGTGGTCTGTCGCATGCAGATCCGCAATCTGCGCCAGGCGAGTTCCGATCTCGTTTTTCGTTTTCACCACGCCATCACCGGCGAGTTGCACGCCGAGGGCCTGCAACGCGTGGCCTTCGCGGGCGGCGACGGGCGCCTCCGCCGCATGCCGGAAGATTTTCGGAGCGCGGCGCTCGTATATTCCGAGCCCGAGCGCGAACAGGCCGCCCGCGCCGCCCTCGCGCTGGCGGGCGAGTTTGCCGGCGACTGAAGCGGCGTCGGCCGGCTCTCAGTTCGGCCCGAAGCAACCGCACTGGTTGCCACAGGGTCCCGGAGGAGGCGCGGCCTTATCCGCGCCCGCGCCGTAGAACCCGTAGCCGCCGCTCACCACGCGCCGCACCGGCTCGCCCGTCTCGGGGTGGTGCGTGAGCGGCTGGTCGTGCATCGACTGCTTCAGTTCGAAGCGGCGCGGCTTTTTCCCCGCCGCCGGGATGGTTTCATACACGTAGGTCGGCATGTCTCTGGATGAAAAACGATGATCAAGCCCGGTTCCACGGGGCCTTCGCGAGCAGAAGCGCCATCCCGCAGAAACCCGTCGCCCCGGCGAAGACCAGGCCAGCCCCCACAAAGCCGGAGAGCCACACGAAGCCAGGGTGCAGCGCCTGCGAAAGCACGACGCCGAGCAGCACCAGCGCGCCGGCGCCGATCCGCACCTGACGCTCCAAACTGATCGCCCTCGTGGCGCCGCGCACAACCGGGAGGCCGGCCGCGACCCAAGCCTCGGTGCCCCCGCTCACGAGAACCGCATGGTCAAAGCCCGCCCCGGCGAGGCGTTCGCAGGCTTTCGCCGCCCGCGCGCCGCTCTGGCACAAAACATAGACCGGCGCGTCCGGAGCATGGTGCCCCGCGTCGGCAAGCGTCGATGGCGTCAGGTCCGGCAGCGGGATGTTCTTCGCCGGCGCCGCGTGCAGCTCGGCGAACTCCCCCGGGGTGCGGACATCGATCACGGTGAGGCCCGAGTCCTGCGCGAGGCGGGCGGCAAGTTCGGCGGGGGAAATCTGCGGGGACGGCATAGTCCCAGCAAAAAGATCCCGCGTCCCCCGGCAAGAGCCCTCGGCTCGCCGCAATCGTGACGAAGGCCAGCAGGACGCGCACTTTTTGCGATCCGCCCACCCGCGGCACCAAGAAAGGCTGAAAACAAATCCGCGCCCCTAATCGGCGCGAAAAGCCCTCGCGCTAGTCTCCCTCGAAGCCGTCTGGGACATCGCCCGCACCGGACGATTGCACAAGCTCGGCGCCTTCGCCCCCGGCCGCATGGCCGGAGCCGCGCCACCAGCCCTGCCACGCATGAACTCCCGCCGTTCGTTTCTCAAACTCGCGCCCGCCCTCCTTGGCGCCTGCGCCCTCGCCCCGCGCCTCCTCGCCAATCCGGCCGCCGCCGCACCCGTCGAGGAAAACGACCCCGCGGCCGCCGCCATCGGCTACAAAAAAGACGCCGCCGCGGTGGATCCCAAGAAATACGCGCAATTCAAGCCCGGCAGCACCTGCGCCAACTGCGCCCTCTACACCGGCAAGTCCGGCGCCGACCTCGGCCCCTGCATGGCCCTCGCCAAGCGCCCCGTCGCCGCCACGGGCTGGTGCATGGTCTGGGCGGCGAAACCCTGAGTTCGGTTTCTCGCCCGGGGCCGCGCCGTCACCGGGGCCCTCGACCTTCATGAAAAACATCCACCGCTGGCTCAACCTTGCCCTCTGGCTCGTCGGGTCGCTGCTTGTCGCCACGGGCTTCATCCTCGCCTGGCGCCTCCCGCCCGGCTCGCGCGGTGGGCACGGCCTGAGTCTGCTCGGTTGGACACGCCACCAGTGGGGCGACCTCCATGCCTGGACGGCGTGGACCGTCATCGCGCTCGCCGCCGCGCACCTCGCGCTCCACGCGCAGTGGCTCTGGTTTATCGCCTGCCGCCGACGGCGCGTGCTCCTCGGCGCCGGCCTCGTGCTGGGCGTCGCGCTTCCAATCGCCGCGCTGCTCTGGCCGGTGACGCGCTTCGACCCGGGGCCTTCGGACGACGGCCCCCACGCCGCCCGCCACGCCGGCCCCTGACGGGGGCCGCTCGACGCGCCCGGTGCGCTCGGCGCCGGGCTGGCAACGCAGGCTCGCCAGCGCCACGCAAAGCCGTATCACCTCCTCGCCTGCGCCGGCCCGAGTGGCGGAATGGTAGACGCTTTCGACTTAAAATCGAATTTCCGAAAGGGAGTGCGGGTTCGAGTCCCGCCTCGGGCACCAGGCGCCGCCGCGCAGATTTTGAACGCGCAGTTCGCGAAGAGACGCGAAGAATAATACCAGCAGCTAAAAAGATTCAGACTTTAACCGCGGATCACGCGGATGGGCGCGGATAATGACTGGGGAACATCCTGCTTCTTATCCGTGATATCTGTGCGATCTGTGGTCAAATTTCAGGTCCCCAACGTCTAGTTCTTCACCGCCCGGTATAACCCAGTCCGGCGAGCAGCCAAATACTCACGACCACGCCCCCAGATCATGGATTTAGCGCGAAGACGCGAAGAACGGACCGAAGAAAGCGAGGATCTGATTTGGAACTTGGTTTGTTCTTCGCGGACCTTGGCGATCTTCGCGTCGAAGATCCGAATGGACCGGGCGATGGGTAATCGGCCGGCCGCTCAGAGTAGGTCCGCAGCGAGCTCGGCGAGTTTGCTGCGCTCGCCCTTGGTCAACTTCACGTGCGCGGCGAGGGCCTGGCCCTTCATGCGATCGTGGCAATAGACGAGGCCGTTGCTGCGCGAATCGACATAGGGGTTGTCGATCTGCGCCGGGTCGCCGATGAGCACGATCTTGGAGCCTTCGCTGATGCGCGTGATCACGGTCTTCACCTCGTGCGGCGTGAGCTGCTGCGCCTCGTCGAGGATGAAGAAGCGGCGCGCGATGGAGCGGCCGCGGATGAAGGCGAGCGCCTCCACCTCCACGAGGCCGCTCTTGATGAGGCGCTCGTAGGGCTTCATCGGGGCGTTCGGGCCCGCGCTGGCCGGGAGGGGCGCGTTGCCACCGGAGATGGCGGCTTGCGACATGGCGAGGGCCGAGGCGGTCTTGTGCTTTTTCTTGCCGACTTTTTTCGCGGCGAACTGCGGATCCTTCGGCGGGCGCGAGGGGATGAGCACCTCGAGCGCGTCGAAGTAGGGCTGCAGCCAGGGCTTCATCTTCTCCTCGATGGTGCCGGGCAGGAAGCCGATGTCCTTGCCGAGCGCCATGACGGGGCGGGAGATCGACACGCCGTCGTAGCGCGACTGGTCGTCGTGCGTCTGGTGCAGGGCGCAGCCGATGGAGAGGAGCGTCTTGCCGGTGCCGGCCTTGCCGAAGCAGGTGATGAGCGTGATCGAGTCGTCGAGCAGCGCGTCCATGAAGAACTGCTGCTCGAGGTTGCGGCCGCGGATGGGGATGCCGCCGGGGGCCTTGATCCAATCGGGGATGTTGAGGCGGCACACGCGGCCCTCGCCATAGTAGCGGGCGGGCATGGTCTTGCCCTCGGTGGATCGGAGCAGCACGTATTCGTTGAGCACGAGCGTGCGCGCGGTCTCCTCCTCGAGCGTAAACTCCCCCTCGGAGGCGAAGCGCTGGAGTTCGTAGATCGTGACCTCGATCTCGCGGTAGTCGCCCTCGTCGTCCACCTGCGCGACCTTGTCGTTCAGGTAGTCCTCGGCCTCGAGGCCGACGGCGCGGGCCTTGAGGGCGACGTTGACGTCCTTCGTCACGAGGATCGTCGGCGGCGGGTAGCAGGACTTCACGTAGAGGGCCGCGGCGATGATGCGGTTGTCCTTCTTGGCGAGGTCGGGCAGGATGGCGCGAAAGGCCGTCATCTGCGGCGTGTCGATCAGCTTGGGATCGGCGAGCCAGGGGTTGATGATGACGGAGAGCGTGCCGCCGTTGGCGAGCTTCACGCCCTCGTGCATGGAGCGCGAGTCGGGGAGCAGCTCCGAGAGGATGCGATGCACGCGGCGGGCGTTGCGGCCGCGCTCGGTGGATTGCTCCGTCTTGATCGCGTCGAGCTCCTCCAAGACTTCGACCGGGATCGCGAGGTTGTTGTCTTCGAATTTGAAGATCGATTGGGGATCGTGGAGGAGAACGTTCGTATCAAGGACGAAGGTCTTGGCCTTCGCAGTCACCTTGAGCCGAGGTTTCAGACCGACCGGAACGGTGGTGGATTCCATTAGGTGGATAACTTGTGAACAACCCTGCGCAGGTCGGCGGGATTGTCGATGCTCGATTGCGCTTGGGGCGGGGAAAACACGGGATTGTGACGCGGCGCTCGCAAGGCACGTGCCAGCGCCGCGGCGAAAACTCAGCCAAGGGCGCGCGTGCCGTGCGCGCGAGGCTTCGGCGAGGGCGGAGCCCAGAGGCGGATGAGCAGCTCGGCGAGGTTGCGCATGCTGGTGCGCGCGAGGCCCTCGCGGCGCGCGGTGGAGCGGAAAGGCTCCGCGACGCCCGCGCGCTCCACGTAGTAGCGCCACAGCTCGCCCTCGAGCGCGAAGGCCGCGGCGTGCGGATCGGCGCCGGCGCGCGCGGCCTCCCGCTTCACCACCCCCTCCCAGTGGCGCCGCTCTTCCGGCTGGGCGTGGAGATAGTCGTAAACCATTTGTTCAGTCCTGTTCAGGCTCATGCGAGGACGGTTGCCGACAGATTTAAAGTAACGCGAGCGCGGTGGGAAATCAGTCGAGGAAGGCGAGTGGGCCGACATCGGGGAAAACGCCGCATCCTCCGCCACGCTCGCAGGATTTGCTCCGTTTTTCAGCCTTAACCTGCTAGGGAAAAGCCATGTCGAAATTCAAAGAGCAAGCCCCTGCCATCCTCGTCACCGCCCTCATCATGGGCACGCTTCTCGGCTCCTACGCCTACTACGTGAACACGAAGATCCTCCCGGCGCAGCGCCGCGCGATGGACGAGATGCGCAACGCTCACGCCGCCGCGCTCGACGCCTCCGCCGCGGAGACGCGCCGCGAGATCGCCGCCGTCAACAAGCTCCTCAAGGACGCGATCACCGCGCGCTCGGGCGGCGCCTTCCAGAGCGAGGAGGAAGCCCGCGCCGCCGAGGCCGTGCGCGTCGCGCAGCTCGCCGAGGCCGTCGCCCAAAAACTCCAGCCCTACAACCCCCTCCCCAAGACGCCCGAGGAGGCCGAGCAGATGCAGAACGCCCAGATCGACAAAGTCTCCGGCCGCCTCTCCGAGCGCATCCAGCCCATCCTCGGCCAGATCGCCAACGACCAGAACCTCACCCGCGAATCCCTCGACCGCTACGCCGGCCAGATCTCCCGCGAGGTCTCCGTCGTGCTCGGCGCCGAGATGGCCCGCAACGAGCGCCTCGGCACCCAGGTGCAGCTCACCCAGAGCCTCGCCCAGGAATCCGTCGCCCTCTCCTCCGAACTCACCGCCCTCTACCTGAGCTCCATCAAGGATCAGGGCGTGATCAACCGCCTCCTCCTCCTGCCGGCCAACATCGTGCGCGACGCCTCGAACTTCCAGCTCCTCAACAACGACGAGCGCCGCGCCAAGGAGGCCGACCTCACCAAACGCCTCCGCGACCTCCAAGGCCGCCTCGACGCCGCCCGCAGCGCGACCGACGCCACCGTGGTCGGCGGCGCCACCTCCGCCCAACTCTCTGCCGGGGCCGAGGGCACCGCGCTCGTCATCGAGCGAGCCGCCTCCCTCGACGGCGCCAGCGCCGCCGGCACTGCTCCCTCCCGCTTCTCCCCCACCCGACCCGCCGCCGCCCGCTGATATAAGTTTCTTTCAGGCGGCGAAAAACCCGCGCCGAGACCCGGGGATTAGCCGGCCGTTTACGTAATGGCCGCCCCCGGTGTCTCCGTAGTGACAATCTGGTTACGCGCGTTTCAGAGGAGAAACGCGCACCGGGTTTTCCCCCAGACCTTGGCAACGAAAAAACTTCAAAACTTATGCGCCAAACCGTGGTGAATAACTTGTGGGAAACTTGCCCTTGAAAGCCCTTGTTGCCTGCTCGTTACTCCGCCCCCGTTTCTCCTTTCCGGCCCCGCCGGTGAGCTCTTTTCCACGCCCCGTCCCCGCTTCAGCTTCGGCCCTCCGCCGAGAGACTTCCCTTGTCGCCAACCCTCAACGGTTTGCGCCCCGCCCCGTTCGATCTTTGTCGCCGGCCGCGTTTTCCCTTTTCTCTCCCGGTTCCGCCCTCGCTGCCGGCTCTGGATGGCACGTGTCAAAATAGCCCGCTCGCGGTCCGCTGTGAATAAGCCCGACCCGCCATCCTCCTCGCCACGTCCTCATGCCCGTCGCCGCCGCCAGCACCACCGATCTCTGGGACTCCGCCAAAGCCGACCTCCGCGGGCTTTTTCCCGAGGATGTGTTCAAACTTTGGTTTGAGCCCATCGTGTGCCTGGACCGGGGCGCCGACCAGCTCGTCCTCGGCGTGCCCAACGACTTCGCCGCGATCTGGATCAACGACAATTACATGGACTTGATCCTCCAGCGCCTGCGCCTCACCGCCGGCCGTGACATCAAGGTCCTCCTCCGCAAGGCCGACGCCGCCTCCCTCGCCGTCAACGGCCAGTCCGCCGACGCCGCCCCGGCCCCCGAGCCCGCCCGCGCCCGCCAAGTCGCCGCTGCCACCCGCCGCGTCGCCCGCCCCGCCGAGGAGCGCGTGCGCCACGCCGCCCTCTCCCCGCGCAACACCTTCGAAAACTTCGTCGTCGGCTCCAACAATCAGATGGCCGCCGCCGCCGCCCGCGCCGTCGCCGACGCCCCCGGCCAGTCCTACAACCCCCTGTTCCTCTACGGCGACACCGGCCTCGGCAAAACCCACCTGATGCACGCCATCGGGCACGCCATCCTCGCCCGCCGCCCCGACGCCCGCATCGCCTACCTCTCGGCCGAGACCTTCACCAACGACTTCATCCAAGCGATCCAGGAAAACGCCCTCACCAAGTTCCGTCAGCGCTACCGCCACGTGGACGTTCTCCTCATCGACGACATCCAGTTCCTCGCCGGCAAGGAGCGCTCCCAGGAGGAGTTCTTCCACACCTTCAACGATCTCCATGGCGCCGGGAAGCAGATCGTGCTCTCCAGCGATCGCCGCGCCTCCGAGATCGAGAAGCTCGAGGCCCGCCTCGTCTCCCGTTTCGAGTGGGGCCTGCCCGCCGATATCCAGCCGGCCGACTTCGAGACCCGCCTCGCCATCCTCCGCACCAAGGCCGCCGCCATGAAGTGCGAGCTGCCCGCGCCCGTCGCCGCCTTCATCGCGCAAAACATCTCGCGCAACATCCGCCGCCTCGAGGGCGCCCTCATCAAGGTCGTCTCCTACGCCCAGCTCAGCGGCAAGCCCATCGACCTGCCCGCCGCCGAGATGCTCCTCAAGGACGTGCTCATGGAGCAGGCGCAAAACCAGCTCACCATCGAGACCATCCAGAAGCGCGTCGCGGACCACTTCCAGATCCGCCACAGCGACATGACGAGCAAGCGCCGTCCCAACAACATCGCCATCCCCCGCCAGATCGCGATGTATCTCACGCGCAACCTCATCCCCAAGCACTCGCTCCAGGAGATCGGCGACGCCTTCGGCGGCCGCGATCACGGCACCGTCATCCACGCCTGCAAGGCCGTGGACAACATGCTCAC
>JAUWBD010000085.1 GCA_030605125.1 Verrucomicrobiota bacterium
GCGGCGCCGCGCGTGCGCACGGTGGAGCCGCTCGGGATCGCGTTCTACGGCGGGCGCTGGTATCTCGTCGCGTGGTGCCGCCTGCGGGATGCGCTGCGGCATTTCCGGCTGGATCGCATCGGGGATCTTCGGGTGGAGGAGGAGGGCTTCGCGCCGCGCGCGGACTTCGACCTTTCGGCGCATCTCGCGGCGCAGGCGGAGGCGGGGCCCTCGCGGCCGGCGCGGGTGTGGTTCTCGGATCGGGCGGTGGTGCGGGCGCGCGACGAGAGCTACGCGACGCTCGCCGAGGTGGCGCGGCGCGATGGCGGCGCGGAGTATGCGCTGCTCACCTGGTCGCACGAGTGGCTGGCGCGGTGGATCCTGTCTTTCGCCGACGAGGCGGAGGCGCTCGAGCCGGCGGAGCTCCGTGAGGAGACGCGCCGGCTGGCGGAGGCGGTGCTCGCCCGGATGGGCGCTCGGCGCGGGGCGGCACGACGTTTGCGGGTGGTGAAAAAAGGCTCCTGACAAGGCGTTGTCAGCAGGGGGTGTTATCGTGCGGGCATGTCCTCCCCGATCACCGTCACCGAATACGCTTACACCGCTTATCCCGTCGCCGACATCGTCCGCGCCCGCGCCTTCTATGAGGGCAAGCTGGGGCTGGTCGTGAGCACCAAGTGGGAGGAGGGCGACAACCACTGGATCGAGTATGACGTCGGCGGGCACACGCTGGCGCTTGTCGCGGGCGCGGCGGATTGGCGGCCGAGCAAGGACGGCCCGGTGCTCGCGCTCGAGGCGGCGGACTACGACGGCGCGGTGGCGGCGCTGCGCGAGGCGGGCGCGACTTTCGTGCTCGAGACGTTGACGACGCCCGTCTGCCGCATGTGCGTCGTGCTCGATCCCGAGGGCAACTCGCTCGCCATCCACAAGCGCAACCCGGTTCCGGCGGCGGGCTGAAGGGAGAGGAGACGCATCCATGGACGACCGAAAGATCTGTAAGCGGCGCGAGGAGGGTTTTCTCGCGCTGTGGGCGTTGTCGCTCGTCGCTTCGCGGCGGGCGGAGCCGGTGACGCCGCGCGAAACTGCGATGCGGCGTCCGAAGGTGGGGCCGGCGCGGGCGAGGCGCGCGGCGGCGGAGCGCAAGCCGGGCGGTTGACGCCCCGCCGCTTTCGGGCGCGAATCGGGGCAAATGCAGCCCGCAAACGCCCCGGCCGGAGCGGCCGACGAAACCTTTGATCCCCGTGCGCCCGATCCTCGGGCACGCAAGCGGCGCTGGCCGCTCTACGCGGGCGTGGCGGCCTTCGTGTTGTTGATCGCCGCGGGCTTCTGGCCTCGGGCGATCCCGGTGGAGATGGCGCTCGCGGAGCGTGGAGCGCTGCGAGTGACGGTGGACGAGGAGGGGCAGACGCGGGTGCGCAACCGCTACGTGGTTTCGAGCCCGGTGGGCGGACAGTTGCGCCGTATCGAGCTCAAGCCCGGCGCGCCGGTGCGCGCGGGCGAAACCGTGCTGGCGGAGTTGGAGACGGCCGGCACCGATCTCCTCGACGCGAGTTCGCTGGCCCAGGCGGAGGCCCGTGTGGGCGCGGCGGAGGGGCAGGTGGCGGCGGCCGAGGCGCGGCGTGCGGCGGCCGAGGCGGCGCGGCGACTGGCCGAAGCCGAGCTGGCGCGGCAACGCGCGTTGGCCGAGCGGCGCTTGATCGCGGCGCAGGAACTCGAGACGGCGGAGATGCGCGCCACCACGGCGGCGCAGGAGGAGCGCGCGGCGGCCTTTGCCGCGCAGGTGGCGGGTTTCGAGCTGGAGCAGGCGCGGGCGGCGCTACGGCGCGGCCTGCCGGGGGCGGGAGGCGCGGCGGGGCCGCGCGTGGTGGTGCGGTCGCCGGTGGACGGCGTGGTGCTGCGCGTTTTTCAGGAAAGCGCGCGGCGGGTGGCGGGCGGCACGGAGCTGCTGGAGGTGGGCGATCCGCGCGATCTGGAGGTGCGGGTGGAGGTGCTTTCGCGCGACGGCGTGGCGGCGCGGCCGGGCGCGCCGGTCTCGCTCGAGCGCTGGGGCGGGGAGGGCGATTTGAACGCGCGGGTGCGGCTGGTGGAGCCGGCGGCGTTTACCAAGATCTCGGCGCTCGGCGTGGAGGAACAGCGCGTTAACCTGATCGCGGATTTCACCGACCCGGAGGAGCGGCGCGCCGGCCTCGGCGACGGCTATCGGGTGGAGGCGCGGATCGTGGTGTGGGAGGGCGAGGACGTGTTGAAGGCGCCGGCGGGCGCGCTTTTCCAGCGCGGCGGCGGGTGGAGGACGTTCGTGGTCGAGGGCGGGCGGGCGCGGCTGCGCGACGTGACGGTGGGCCGCACGAACGGCGTGGAGACGCAGGTGCTCGCCGGCCTGGAACCGGGCGAGCAGGTGATCGTGTATCCCGGCGACCGGGTGGCGGACGGCGGCCGGGTGAAGCCGCTGGAGTGAGCCTGAGACCGGCAGCAAGACCGCAGATGCCGCAGATAGTCGCAGATACAGCAGGATGAGTGATTCCGAGACAGCTCACCCCGCGGGTGGCCGGACCCTGAAGCTGATTTCTTCATTACCAGGCTGAATCTGCGCGCTCTGCGCCATCTGCGGTCATATTCGACTGCCGGATCTACGGTGAGCGGTGTTGGCGGTGGCGGGCGGCGCTAGTTGCGCGTCATCTTGTCCACGTTGGGGCCGCCGGCCATGGTCACGGCGGCGACGCGCAGGGTGTTGTTGCCGGCCTGCAGGGTCACGGTCTTGTTCTCCACCGCCCAGTTCGTCCAGGAGCCGGTGGCGGCGAAGGCGAGGTTGCCGGTGGAGACGCCGTTGACCCGGACTTCGCAGGGTCGGCCGGAGGCGCCGTTGGCGTAGCGGAAGGAGAGGACGTAGTTGCCGGCGGTCGGCGCGTGGATGTGGGCCCACTGGATGTAGGAGCCGTTTCCGCCGAAGTCGGCGAAGCCGGTGCCGGTGAAGCCGGCGTGGTTGCTGGCGACGATCACGTCCACCTTCACGGGCGCGTCCTCGGCCTGGTATTCGGTGGGGCCGACCGCGGTGAGCGTGACGGGTGTGGAGCGGCCGGGGTTGCCGTGCATGTCGTAGGCGATGGCCACGAGGCGGTGGGCGCCGGCCTCGGCGACGCTGAGCGTGGCGGAGTAGGGGGCGGTCTCGTCGATCGCGACGCGTTGGCCGTTGAGCAGGAACTCGACAAAATCGATCCCGCTGGCGTCGGAGGCGGTCGCGGTGGCGGTGAAGGGCGCGCCGACGGCGACGGTGGCGCCGCCAGGCGCGGCGACGGTGCAGACGGGCGCCACGCTCTCGGGCTTCTCGATGGAGAAGTGGTCGAGCTGCATGGTGCGGGCGACGTTGTCCATCGGCAGGCCCTCGAAGGCGATGCGTTGCACGCGGGCCTGGCCGGTGAAGTTCGCGTTGAGGAACTGCGAGAGCGGGATGCGGACCTGTTGCCACGAGCCGCTGGTCGTGGCGTAGGCGGCGGTGTTGACCTTGGCGCTGAGGGTGCCGCCGACGGCCTCGAAAAAGACGCGCACGGAGGAGCCGGCGCTGCCCTTCACCTGGAAGGCGAGCACGTGGTTGCGCGCGAAGTTTGGCGCGAGGTTGACGCCGCCGGTGATGTGCATGCCGGCGCCGGCCCAGCCGCCGGAGGGCACGGTGTAGTCGAAACGGATGCCGCGGGCGGTGTCGTAGTTGCCGAAGGCGGAGGCGGGGTCGGCGAAGTTCACCGCGAGCGTGGCGTTGGCGGATTTGTAGTTGTAGGAGTAGGTGCCCTGCGGGCCGCTCGCGATCGCGTCGCGATACCAGACGTAGGGCGGCCAGTAGCGGGTGCCGACGCCGGAGCCGCGCGGGATGAGCACGGACATCTGCGGGGCCTCCTCGCCGACGCGGCGCATCTCGCTGGAGAGCTTGTCGTCGCCCCACCAGGGGCCGCCGGCCCAGTAGGTGCCGCTGATGTTGTTGGCGGCGAGGTAGGCGAGGGCGTTGTCGAGGACGGGGAGCCAGCGCGGGTCGTTGTCGGGCACGCCGTATTCGCCGACGAAGCCGCGGACGCCGTTGGCGTTGCACCAGTTGACGAAGTTGGTGAGGCGCTGGACGCCGGTGTTGGCGTTGGCGCCCTCGCTGTCGTAGGTGCCGACGTATTTGCCGGAGTTGTCGGCGTCGAAATACTGGTGCGCCTCGAAGACGAGGTTGTTGGCGGGATCGGTGACGGCGATGAGCGGGGCGCCGTGGGCAAGCCACCAGTGGGCGCCGCTGTATTGGTCGCCGGGGACGAGGATGGCATGGCGCGTATCCTGAGAACGGATACCGTTTACGGCGGCCTGGGCGCTGTCGAGCCAGGTGTATTGGCCGACGCCATAGGGCTCGTTCATGATGCCGTAGGCCCAGATGCAGTCGCGGTGCTTCACGTGCGCGGCGATGCGGGACCAGGCGTCCTGAAAGGCGGCGCGGGGCACTTCCGCGCTGCCGATGA
Organism: Verrucomicrobiota bacterium; assembly: GCA_030605125.1. Lineage (GTDB taxonomy): Bacteria > Verrucomicrobiota > Verrucomicrobiia > Opitutales > Opitutaceae > IMCC26134_A. Next base: position 4,458 of record JAUWBD010000085.1, read on the forward strand.
TGTGGGTGGCGTCGCCGACGCGGCGGCGCGCGTAGTTGTGCATGTCGAGCACGACGCGCATGCCGCGGGCCTCGGCGAGGTCGAGGAAGGTGTCGAGGCGGGCGAGCTCGGCGGAGTCGAGCGGGCCATGGAGCGTGTGCTGGAGGCGCTCCCATTTGAAGGGGAGGCGGATGAGCTCGATGCCGCGGGCCTTGTAGTAGTCGAGCTGCGCGACGCCGGGGTAGGTGTAGTGGGTGTTGTAGGTGCCGGGCAGATTCCCGCCGCCGAACTCGGCGCCAGCGAGGTTGACGCCCATCATGAAGGGTGGGGGCGCGGCGTGGAGGAGGGAGGCGGAGAGGGCGGCGAGGAGAACGCCGGCGAGGCGGCGGAGGGTTTGGGCGGGGCGTGGGGTGGGCATTTTGGGCAAGGCTCCGCCACGGACGTGGCGGGCGGGGGTTTGGAGCCTCGCGCGGACCGGTCGTCGGCGGGGCCGGGGCCGGGGGAGCGGCGGGGCGGGGTTGTGGGGTGGGGTGATGTTCCGCGTTCGCCGGTGGTGCCGGGAGCGGGACATCGGAACGCGGGCCAAGCTGGTGCCGTGGAATCGGGATGTGGAGCCTGCAAGTCAGTTACCGTAAACTCCGCGAGCGGGGCCGGGCTCTCCGGGCCGTTGAGCGGCCGGCGAAGCGAATCAAGGGGCGGCCCCCATCCGTGGCGGGAGCGGGCGCCCGGTTGGGCCGCGAGCCGGATGGCGCTAAGGTTTCCGGTCGGTCGGAGCCCTTGGCGGGCTTCCTCTCAAAACCCTTAAAACCCATCAATACAATGAGCGCGAAAGACAATCAGCAGCAGGATGCGAATCGAGACCCCATCACGGGCGAGCCCCGCTCGCACCCCGTCGGCACCGGAGTCGGCGCGGCGGCGGGCGGAGCGGCCGCGGGCGCGGCCACCGGCACCGTGGCCGGTCCGGTGGGCACCGGAGTCGGCGCGGCGGTCGGCGCCGTGGTCGGCGGCCTGGCCGGCAAGGCCACCGCGGAGAAATTCAACCCCACCGAGGCCGGCGAGATGCGGCGGTTCCTCGACTACACCGTCGTGGATCGGGAGGACAACAAGATCGGCACGATCGACGCCGTGTGGCAGGATACCAGTAACCAGCCGGCCTATGTCGCGGTGCGCACCGGCTGGCTCGGCTTCGGCAAGGCCCACGTGGTGCCGGCGCAGCGCGCCGAGGTGAACGAGCAGCGCAAGACCGTGCGCCTCCCCTACCTTGCCGACGAGATCAAGAGCGCGCCGAGTTTCGACTCGCAGGAGGATATCACCGAGGAGGCCGAATACACCATCTCCTCGCACTACGGCATCGGCCGCGATTGGAACCAGCCGATGCGCGGCAGCGAAAGTTACGAAGGCCGCGAGCGCAGCGATCTGCGCGAGAGCGACACGAGCGCCGGCGCGGGTTTCGCCTCGCCTTCGCGAGCCGCCGACGAGCGCGACGAGGCCCGCATGCGCCTGAACCAGGAGCAGGTCGAGGTGGGCAAGCGTGAGGTGCAGTATGGCGGCGTGCGTCTGCGCAAGGTCGTGCGCACCGAGACGGTCAACGTGCCGGTCGAGCTGCAGCGCGAGGAGATCCACATCGAGCGCACGCCGGTGAGCGGCGAGGTGGCGGCGGATTCGGATGTTGGGATGGTCCGCGAGGGAGAGGACATCTTCATCCCGCTTCGTCGCGAGGAGGCCGTGATCGATAAGACGGTCGCCGCCAGCGAAGATGTGCGCGTGTCGAAACGGCGGGAGACCGAGCGCGAGAACGTGCGCGAGGAGGTGCGCCGCGAGGACGTGCAGATCGAGCACGAATCGGGCGCCGAGCCGCGCCGCCGCTAGGGGGCGAAAAGGCGCGAAAAAGGCGCGTCCTTCGAGGGACGCGCCTGTTTTCGTTTCGGCGCTTAGCTCGCCGCGCCGGCGGTGATGCGGTCGAGGCGGCCGAGGATCTCGGGCGTGAGCTTGGGCAACACCTCGAGCGCGCCGAGATTCTCCGTGAGCTGCGCGGGCTTGGAGGCGCCGAGGATCACGGTGCTCACGCGCGGGTTGGCGAGGCACCAGGCGATGGCGAGGCGGGGCAGGGTGGTGCCGAGTTCGCGGGCCACCTCGGCGAGGGCGGGCACGAGCGCGAGCTTGTCCTTTTGCTCGACCGTCACGCGGTCGCGCAGCCACTCGAGGCCTTTCACGGTGAGGCGGGAGTCCGCGGGCACGCCGGCGTTGTATTTGCCGGTGAGCAGTCCGCTCGCGAGCGGCGACCAGATGGTGGTGCCGAGGCCGGGCTCGGCGTCGTAGAGCGGGACGTATTCCTGCTCCACGCGGCGGCGGTGGAAGAGGTTGTATTGCGGTTGCTCCATCACGGGCGCGTGGAGATTGTGCGCGGCGCAGAAGCGGCGGGCGGCGGCGATCTCTTCGGCGCTCCATTCGCTGGTGCCCCAGTAGAGGACTTTGCCCTGCGCGATGAGGTCGTGCATGGCGCGGCAGGTCTCGCCGACGGGCGTGTCGGGATCGGGACGGTGGCAGAAGTAGAGGTCGAGGTGCTCGACCTGGAGGCGGCGGAGGGCGGCGTGGCAGGCCTCGACGACGTGTTTGCGCGAGAGCCCGCGGCCGTTGGCGCCGCGGTAGGCGTCGCCGAAGAAGACCTTGCTGGAGACGACGAAGGAGCCGCGGGGCCAGGCGGCGGCCTTGAGGATGCGGCCCATCACGACCTCGGCCTGCCCCTCGGCGTAGCCCTCGGCGTTGTCGAAGAAGTTCACGCCGCCTTCGTAGGCGGTGTGGAGCAGTTCGCGGGCGGTGTCGTCACCGATCTGGTTGCCGAAGGTGACCCAGGCGCCGAAGGAGAGCGCGGAGACTTGGAGGCCGGTCTGGCCGAGGCGGCGGTAGAGCATGGTCATGGTTTGCTGAGACAAACCATGAAATGACCAATGACCAATGACGAATGACCAATGCTGAAGGCTGAGGGCGGCGGGGGCGTGCCCGCTCCGGGCTCAACGCTCGCCGTAGTGCTGCACGTAATACGCGGCGGCCTGGGAGCGGCGCTCGATGCCGAGCTTGTCGAAGAGGGTGGTGAGGTAGTTTTTGATCGTCTTTTCCGCGAGGCCGAGGGCGGCGCCGATCTCCTTGTTCGTCTTCCCTTCGGCAAGCAGGGCGAGGATGCGCCGGTCGTGGGCGGTGAGTTGCTCGCCGGTGCCGGGGGCGAGGGCGCCGTCGCCGCGCACGAGACGCATGAGGCGCGCGGTCACGGCGCTGTCGATCGCCTGGCCGCCGGCCGCGACGTCGCGGATGGCGCGCACGAGTTCCTGGCCGTTGATCTCCTTGAGCAGGTAGCCCGAGGCGCCGGCGCGGATGGAGTCGGCGATGAGGTCGTCGTCCACCTGCGAGGTGAGAAAAAGCACGCGCGTGCCGGGCGCGACCGCGAGCAGGCGGCGGCAGACGTCCACGCCGTGGCCGTCGGGCAGGCGCATGTCGAGGAGCACGACCTCGGGCTTGGCGGGGGGCAGGAGAGCGAGCGCCTCGGCGGCTCCCGACGCCTCGGCGACGATCTCGATCACGGCGCGGTGCAGGCCGAGCAGGGTGCGCAGGCCCACTCGCACGAGCTCGCTGTCGTCCACGAGGGCGAGGCGGATCGGGGAGGCGGGGGAGGAGTCGGAGGTGTTGCCCACGGGAGATATGGAACGGGATGGAGGGGAGGCAGGGAAGCTTCTATGCCGCCGCGGGCGCGGGAAGCGTGAGGGTGAGCGTGGCGCCGCGGCCGGGGGCGGAGTCGATGTCGAGGGTGGCGCCGAGGGCGCGGGCGCGGGCGGCGAGGTTGTCGAGGCCGTGCCCGCGGGTGACGAGGGCGGGGTCGAAGCCGCGGCCGTTGTCGCGGATGGCGAGGCGGAGGCGGCCGTCGGCTTGAGGGGCGAATTCCAGGTCGAGCTCGGTCGCGGCGCCGTGGCGAAGGGCGTTGCTGGCGGATTCGCGGATGATCTGGAGCAACTCGGTGCGGGCGGGGCCGTCGAAGGCGGGGAGGGCGGGATCGAGGTGGACGCGGCGCGCGCGGAGGCGGCCTCCGTCGAGGTGGTCGAGGATGGCGTCAACGGCGGCGGGGAAGCTCTGCTCCTCGAGGGCGTCCGGGGTGAGGCCGCCGATGGTGCCGCGGGCTTCGCGGATGGCGGCGTTGAGCGTGGTCTTGGCGCGTTCGAGGAGGCGGGCGGCCTCGGCGGGATCGGAGGGCGAGGCGGCGAGTTGTTGCGTGGCGGTTTCGAGGACTAGGCCGGTGGCGTAGAGCGTCTGGACGAGGCCGTCGTGGAGGTCGCGGCCGAGGCGGATTTTGTCCTGCAGGGCGTGGTTGGCCAGGACCTGCTGGAGGTGGAGGTCCTGCTCGCTGCGGTGGCGGGCCTCGCGCTCGTGGTCGAGTTCGAGACGTTGGGCGTTGGTGGCGCGGGCGAGGCTTTCGAGGCCGCGCATTTCGGTGCGGGCGGCGGCGGGATCGACGGCGGGCGCAGGCTCGACCGTGCGCACGGGCACGATGGCCAGGACCGTGAGGCAGGCGAACGCGAGGCCCGAGATGAGGAGGATGGCGCGCTGCGTGCTCGCGTGGCCGGCGCGGATGGCGTCCACGACGGGGTTGGGGCCGCCCATGGCGACGAGCAACTCTCGCTCCAATGCGCGCTCCCGTTGGCGTTCTTGCAAAAGCAGGGCTCCGGTGCCGGCGGCGAGGGCGCCGAGGGCGAGGATGAAGATGGCGAGGCGGAGGAGCTTGCCCATGCGGGGAGTTGGGAACGGCAAACTCGGCGAAGTGGCCGGCGGGCTCAAGCTTGGCGATGGGCGGAGCGGGTAAGGTCCTTTTCAAAACCTTCGACAAGCGGGGCGGGCTGGCTTTGGTTCGCCGGTCCACCGCATGAAGACCTTCTACATCACGACCGCGATCGACTACGTGAACGGTTCGCCGCACCTGGGCCACGCCTATGAAAAGGTGCTGACGGACGTCATTGCCCGGTTCCGGCGGATGATGGGCGACCAGGTTTACTTCCTCACCGGCGTCGATGAGCACGGCCAGAAGGTGCAGCAGAGCGCGAAAAAGCGCGGCATCCCGCCCCAGCAGTTTTGCGACGAGGTGAGCGAGGAGTTTCGCGCCATGTGCGCCAAGCTCGACATCTCCAACGACGACTTCATCCGCACCACCGAGAAGCGGCACAAGGACGTCGTCGCGCGCCTGCTCCAGCAGCTATTCGACCAGGGCGAGATCTACAAGGCCGAATACAAGGGCTTCTACTCGACGCGTCAGGAGCAGTTTCTCCAGGAAAAGGACCGCAATCCCGACGGATCGTGGCCGGAGATTTTCGGCGACGTGACCGAGATCACCGAGTCGAACTACTTCTTCAAACTCGCGAAGTATCAGGACTGGCTGATCCAGTTCCTGAAGGAGAACGAGAGCTTCATCTTCCCGCGCTACCGCCAGAAGCAGGTGCTCGAGTTTCTCTCCGAGCCGCTGAACGACCTCTGCATTTCGCGCCCGAAGGAGCGCCTCGAGTGGGGAATCCCGCTGCCCTTCGACACGAACTACGTGACCTACGTGTGGTTCGACGCGCTGGTGAACTATTTCTCCGCGGTCGAGGGCAAGGAAGGCGTGTGGCCGGCCGACTTCCACGTGATCGGCAAGGACATCCTCGTGCCGCCGCACGCGGTGTATTGGCCGATCATGCTCAAGGCCTGCGGGCTGCCGACGCCGAAGAGCATCCTCGCCCACGGCTGGTGGTCGATCAACGGCTCCAAGATGTCGAAGAGCACGGGCAACTTCGTCGAGCCGATGGCCTTCGCCGAGCAATACGGTGTCGATGCGTTGCGTTTCTTCATGATCCGCGAGATGAGCGTCGGCCAGGACAGCGACTTTTCGCTCAACCAGTTCCTCGCCCGCTACAACGCCGAGCTCGCGAACAACCTGGGCAACCTCGTCAACCGCACGCTCAACATGACCAACCGCTTCGCCGGCGGCGTCGTGCCGGCGCCGGACGAGGCCTCGCTCGCGCTCGAGCCGGAGAAGGAGCTGCGCGCGCTCTGGGAAAAGACCCGCGAGGAGTTCATCACGCTTTGCGAGGGCTTCCAGTTCCACATCGCGCTGGAGCGGGCCTTCGCCTTCGTGACCGCGACCAACCGCTACGTCGAGCAACGCGCTCCGTGGAAGCTTGGCAAGTCGGTCGAGGCCGCGGACCAGGCTTTGTTGAAAACCTCGCTCGCCACCATGGCCGAGGCGCTGCGTCTCGGCGCGAGCCTGCTGCCGGCGGTGATGCCGACCACGGCGCAGAAGGTGTATGGCGTCCTCGGATACACGCCCGCCGGTGCCTGGCGCGATCAGCTCGCCTGGGGCACCTCGCTCACCGGCGCGAAAGTCGCGGAGACGGCGATCCTCTTCCCGCGCCCGCAGGCCGCCGCCTAAGCGGCGGTCCAGATCGACAGAACGGCAGAACGACAGAGCTACAGAGGAAGGATTCGAAGCAAGAATCGCCGCAGTCTGTCGCTCTGTCCTCTGTCGCTCTTCCGCTCTGAAATGACCATCCTGCCGATCAAGCCCGCTCAGGACGCCTCGCCGGAGGCGCTGCGGGCGTTTTTGGCGGCTTGTCAGGCGAAGGCGGTGGAGGACGGCGCACCGGTGCTGGCCAGCATCACGCTCGCGGTGTCGGCGCTCGATCCGCTGGCGGTGCTGGAGGCGATCTTTGAGCCGACGGAGCCGCATTTTTATGCGGAGCGTCCCTCGGAGCGCAGTGCGATCGCGGGCGCGGAGGTGGCGCTGAGCGCGACCGCGAGCGGGCCGGGGCGCTTTGCGGCGATGCAGCGTTTTATCGACGAGACGCTCGCGCACACGATCGCGGTCGGTGACGTGGACGCGCCCTTTGGCGGCCCGCATTTTTTCACCAGCTTCGCCTTTCACGACGAGGTTGAGCCGGGCGAGGCCTTCCCGGCCGCGCGGGTATTTGTGCCGCGCTGGCAGGTGGCGCGCGCGGGCGAGGTGACGACCGCGGTCGCCAATCTGCTGGTGGAGGCGGACAGCGATCTGGATGCACTGACGCAGCGTGTGTGGCGGGCGCACGGGAAGTTTGCGCGGTTTGAGGTCGCGGAGGCGGAGGAAGCGCGGACGGCCCAGCGGTCCGTCCCTACCTTTGAGCAAACGGAAACCGGCGACTACCGCGCGGCGGTGCGGCGCGGTCTGGAGCGGATCGAGGCCGGAGACTTCCGCAAGATCGTGCTCGCGCGGGCCATCGATCTCGCGGCCGACCGCGCGCTGCATCCGCTCGAGGTGCTCAACGGCCTGCGCGAACGTTTTCCCGAGTGCTACGCCTTCTCGGCGGCGAGCGGCACGGGCCCCAGCTTCATCGGCGCCTCGCCCGAGCGACTCGTGCGCGTGAGCCAAGGCGTCGTCGAGACCGAGGCGCTCGCCGGCTCGGTGCGCCGCGGCGCGGGCGCGAGCGAGGACGCCGCCCTCGCGGCGGGTTTGCTCCGCAGCGAGAAAGACCTGCGCGAGCACCGCCACGTGATCGATTCGATCACGCGTCGGCTGGAGCCGCTCGGCGTGCGGCTAGAGCACGCCGTGAATCCCGCGGTGCGCAAGCTCGCCAACGTGCAACACCTCCACACCGCGATGCGCGGCGCGTTGCCGGAGGGCGTGCGCCTGCTCGACCTCGTTTCTGTGCTGCACCCCACGCCCGCGGTCGGCGGCACGCCGCGCGAGGCGGCGGTGGCGCGCATCCGCGAACTGGAGGGCTTTCCGCGCGGCCTCTACGCGGGCGCGCTTGGCTGGATCAACGCCCGCGGCGGTGGCGAGTTTTTCGTCGGCCTGCGCTCGGCTCTGGTCGAGGGCGAGCGGGCGCGGGTTTACGCTGGTGCCGGCATCGTGGCCGGCTCGGAGCCGGAGCGCGAATGGGCCGAAACCGAGCTGAAATTCCAAGCCCTCCTGGCGGCTTTGAGGGGATGATTTCCAACCACGAAAAACACGAAAGACGCGAAAGTCGGAGAACGTGGTTTGGACCTTTTCGTGTATTTCGTGTGTTTCGTGGTTAATATTCTGACGATTAGATGAACCTTGATTTTCGGAACACGAACGCGCTGTGGTGCTCGGTGGCGGCGGAGACGCTGGCGCGCGCGGGGCTGCGGCACGCGGTGATTTCGCCGGGCTCGCGCAACACGCCGCTCACGATGGCGCTCGTCGCCCACCCGCGGATCGAGACCACGCCGGTGCTCGATGAGCGCTCGGCCGCCTTCTTCGCGCTCGGCATCGCCAAGCGCACGCGCGAGCCGGTGCTGCTGCTCTGCACCAGCGGCTCGGCCGGGGCCAACTATCTGCCCGCCGTGGTCGAGGCCAAGGAGAGCGGCACGCCGCTGATCGTCGTGACCGCCGACCGTCCGCCGGAGCTGCGCGACAGCGCCTCGGGCCAGACCATCGACCAACAAAAACTCTTCGGGAGCTTCGTGGACTTTTATCACGAGTTGGCGGTGCCGGAGCCATGCGTGGAGCTGCTCAAGTATCTGCGTCAGACGCTGCGGCACGCGTTTGAACGGGCGCGGGCGGGCGGGCCGGTGCACCTCAACGCGCCCTTCCGTGATCCGCTGCCGCCCGTCGAGGACGACACGGCCAAGCCGCTCGCGGGTGCGATCGATTGGGAGGCGTTTTTCGCGCAACCGCCGGCGCCGACGGCGGAGTTTCCCCAGAAGCTCGGGCTGCCGCCGGACTTCGTTTCCAAGCGTGGCGTGGTGATCGCCGGCGTGGGTTTCGATGACGGCGCCTGCGCCGCAGAGCACGCCGCCGGTTTCGGCTGGCCGCTGCTCGCGGACGCGATCTCGGGCGCGCGGCTGCGGCTGACGACACGCGCTACCACCGTGGCCGCCTACGACGCGATTCTGCGCGACGAGCGGGCGGCCGAGGCGCTGCGGCCCGAGGTCGTGGTGATTTTTGGCGACGTGCCCACGAGCAAGGTGCTCCGCGCCTGGCTGGCGCGCATCGACGCGCCGACGCTGCATTTCACGCCGCAGGCGGGCAACCGCGACGCCGTGCACGGCCGCACCCGGCGCATCCGCGCGCGGGCCGAGGAAATGGACCGCGCGCCGCTGGTGTTTCGCGGCGCGCCGCCGGAGTGGGAGCAGGCCTGGGCGCGGGCCGAGGCGGCGGCGCAGGGCGTGCTCGCGCGGGCCGAGGCGGAGGCCGGTTTCGAGGGCGCTTTTACGCGGGCGGTGGCGGAGACCCTGACGAGCAGGCAGAGCCTTTTCGTCGCGAGCAGCATGCCGGTGCGCGACCTCGAGTATTTCGCTCCCGTGCGCCGCGACGGCCCGCGCGTCTTCGCCAACCGCGGAGCCAACGGCATCGACGGCACGCTCTCGACCGCGCTCGGCCTGGCCCACGGCGGCGAGCCCGCGGTGCTGTTGAGCGGTGACCTCGCGTTTTTGCACGACACCAACGGCCTGCTCGTCGCCGCCAAGCTGCGCGGCTCGCTCACGGTGGTGCTGATCAACAACGCGGGCGGCGGAATCTTCGGGCATCTGCCGGTGGCGAAGTTTGAGCCGCCTTTTGAGGAGTATTGGGCGACGCCCCAGCGGGTGGAGATCGGCGCGCTCTGCGCCGCCTACTCGGTGCCGCATCGCGTCGTCTCCACGCCCGAGGATCTGCGCGCGGCGCTGCGGGCGCAGGTGGGCGAGCCGGGCCTGCGCGTGCTGGAGGTGAAGACCGACCGCGCGCGCGACGTGGCGGCGCGGCGCAAGCTCTTCGAGGCGGCGGCGCGCGCGGCCGGCGAGGCGCTCCCGCCCGGGTGACCCAGCCGCCGCCTTCGTATGCCCGACCATCGGTTGGGCTCCGGAGGGGCGGCGGGGAGAAGTTTCCTGCGTTTGGCGTCGCGACGGCGCGGAAACTGCATTTCGTGGATAAATGCCTAATCTCGAGCGCGTAGTTGGATTGGAAGCGGGACCGCTCAACATCCCCTTGCGCGCTCCCTTTGGCATCGCGGGCGGCGCCCAGGACTTGGCGCGCAACGCGCTCGTGCACGTGGAGCTTTCCGACGGCACGCGCGGGATCGGCGAGGCCGCGCCTTTTCCCGCCTACAACGGGGAAACGCAGGCGCAGGTGCTCCGGGTGGTTGCCGGCGTGGGCGCCGCGGTGGTGGGGCGAGAGGCGGGCCTGGGCAATTGGCGCGAGGTGGCCGCGGCCTATCGCGCGGCGGGCGGAGAAGAATCGGGCGCGGCCCAGTGCGCATTTGAAATGGCCTTGCTCGACGCGCTCAGCCGGCGCGCGGGCGTGCCCTTGTGGAAGTTTTTTGGAGGCGCGGGATCGGGGCTCGAGACGGACATGACGGTGACCACCGGGACGCCGGATGAGTCGGCGACGGCGGCCCGCGAGATTCGCGAGCGCGGCATGCGGACGATCAAGGTCAAGGTGGGCGGCAAGGCGGGGCCGGCGCACGATTTGGAGCGTCTGCGGGCGATCCACGACGCCGCGCCCGAGGCGTCGCTGATCCTCGACGGCAACGCGAGCCTCACGCGCGCGGAGGCGGCGGAGCTGGTGCGCGGCCTGAAGGCGGCGGGCATCACGCCCGTTTTGCTCGAGCAGTGGCTGGCGAAGGACGATCTGGCGGGGGCGCGCGAGCTGGCCGGTTTCTCCGGCTGGCGCCTGGCGGCGGACGAAGCGGCGTGCACGGCGGAGGATGTGGCGCGGCTGGCCGAGGCGGGCGCGGCGCAGGTGGTAAACATCAAGCTCATGAAGACCGGAATCGCCGGGGCGCTGGAGGTCGCGCAGGCGGCGCGAACACGCGGACTCGGCCTGATGATCGGCGGCAACGTCGAGTCGCGCCTCGCGATGACCTGCGCGGCGTGTTTTGCGGCGGGTCTGGGCGGCTTCGAATTTGTCGATCTCGACACGCCGCTGTTTTTGGCGAGCGATCCCTTCGTGGGCGGGATGCGCTACGAGGCGGCGCGGATCTCGCTCGGCGACATCTCGGTCGGGCTCGGCATGGACTTGGCCTGAGTCATGCCGGCCGGCGTGGGGCGACGGGCCGCGGCGATGCCGCAGGCGCAGGCGAGGGCGGTGGCGCCTAGGGAAACGGCGAGCAGCGCAGGCATGCCCGAGAGGGTGCGCAGGGGCGTCAGCACGACGAGCAAACCCGCGGCGAGCGCACCCAGCCCCGAGCCCAGGTGGTGGGCGAGGTGGGTGTGGAGCGTGTGGGCGCGGAGCGCGTCGGGCGCGAGGCTCGGCTGGATGAGCCGCGCGAGCGCGAGGTGGCGCGCCCCGGTGGCGGCGATGAAGCACCCGATGGCCGAGATCGCCGCAGCCGCGGGGATCGGGGATCGGAGCAGCAGCAGGGCCGCGAGCGTGGTCGTGGAGGCGGCGAGCGAAGCGGCGAAGACGGCGGCGGGCGAAAGCACGGCGCGCAGGCGGTCGAGCACCGGGACGACCCCGAGGCTGAGCAGGGCTCCGAGGAGCAGGCCGCAGGGGATGTGGAGTTCGGTGTGACCGGCGTTGAAGACGAGGAACCCGGACAGGACGGTGAGGTAGGCCGCGCTCACGAAGGCGAGGGCGGTGGTGGCGGCGTGGGCGAGAAGACAAGGCCCGTCGGCGGGCCGCCCGTGCCACGGCAGGTCCACGGAGCCCGCCGGCGGGAGGCCACGCGAGGAACAGGCGACGAAGGCGTAGCCGACCAGCAGGGGCACGAAGGCGTAGTGCCAGTCGAGCAGGCCGGCGGCGGTGAGGCAGACGGGCATGCCAAAGGCGACGACGCGCGGGGCGAGGCGCGAGACCAGCGGCGCGGTCTCGGCGCGGAGCAGGCGGTGGATCGCGACGTAGGAGGCGCCGATCACGAAGCCGGAGAGGAGGCGACCGAGGACGAGCGAGGGGTAGTCGAAGGCCAGCGCGCAGGGCAGCGTGGCGAGCAGGGCGAGCGCGGCCAGCGCGCGCGGCGATCCAGGCAGGCGCGGGACGCGCCGGGCGGCCACGAGCCCAAGGACCGCCGCAAGCGGGAAGGAGGCGGCGAGCAGGCCGATGCCGGGCACGCCCGGCTCCCAGAGACGCGAGGCCTGCGGGCCGAAGGGAAACACGACCATCAGCGCGAGGCCGTGCAGTCCGAGCAGGAGCGCGAGCGCGCGATCACCGCGATGGGCGGCGGCGGTGGCGGGATCAACAGGCTGGGCGGATGCGGGCAAGGCAGGGAAGGGGAGCAGGAAAACTGCCGGGCGCGCCGGCGGGCGATGCGAGTTATTCAGCAGGATGAGCAGCGGGGCTCATGGGCGACGGCGCGGTCGCCGGCGGGCGCCGATCCTACAACTGCACCGGCAGGCCGATCTCGATCACCTGCGAGGGGAGGATGCGGTAGTAGTCCTTGATCGGGGAGGCGTTGCGGCTGAGGAAGGCGTAGAGCGATTTCTGCCACTCGAACATGCGCGCGCCGCCGCCGGTGATGATCATCTCGCGGTTGAAGTAGAAGGTCGTGGCGGCGAGGTTGAGCGGCACGCCCTGGTTTTTGATGCGCTCGACCATCTTGGCGACGTCGGGCGACTCCATGTATCCGTAGCGCACCACGGCGCGCCACACGCCCTCGCCCAGGCCCTCGAGCGTCATGCGCTCTTCGTCGTCCACCGCCGGCACCTCCTCGGTGGCGATGGTGAGCAGGACGACGGTGCGCTGGAGGCACTTGTTGGCCTTGAGGTGGTGCAGCAGGGCGAGCGGCGTGCCCTTCGGCGTGGCGACCATGAACACCGCCGAGCCCGGCACGCGCACGATGTTCTTGCTCTTCGCGATCGAGGACAGCTCCAGCTCGGTCACGGCGCCGCCATAGATCTTTTCCTGGATCTCCAGGCGGCCGCTCTTCCAGGTGTGCATGATGGCAAGCAGCACGACGGCGATGGAGATCGGCAGCCAGCCGCCGGCGGCGAACTTGGGGAGGTTGGCGGCGAAGAAGGTGAAATCGATCGCGCCAAAGCCGAGGCACATCAGCGCGGCGGCCGCGGCCCCGAAGCGCCAGGTGCGGCGGGCCACGAAGTAGAGCGCGAAGGACGTGACCATCATCGTGCCGGTGACGGCGATGCCGTAGGCGGCGGCCAGGGCGGAGGAGGACTGGAAGAGCAGCACCGTGAGGATGCTGCCGGCGGCGAGGAAGAAGTTCACCAGCGGCAGGTAGATCTGGCCGCGCTGGTCGGGGTTGGTGTGGAGGACGCGCAGGCGCGGGAAGTAGCCGAGCTGAATGGCCTGGCGGACGAGCGAGAAGGTGCCGGAGATGAGCGCCTGGCTGGCGATCACGGCGGCGACCAGCGAAAGCAGGAGCAGGCCGGCGCGGAAGGCGCCGTCGGGCGCGAGGGAGAGGAAGGGGTTTTCCAAATCCTCCGGGTGGGCGAGGGCGTAGGCGCCTTGGCCGAAGTAGTTGAGCGTGAGGCCGGGCAACACGAGCCCATACCAGGCGCGCAGGATGGCGGGTCGCCCGAAGTGGCCCATGTCGGCGAAGAGCGCTTCGACGCCGGTGATGGCGAGCACGACCGAGCCGAGGATGCCGACGACCGAGGCCGGGTGGCCGATGAGCAGGTCGATACCGTGGCGCGGATCGAGCGCGCGCAGCACCGAGGGATTTTGAAACACGTGCCAGAGGCCGAGGCCGCCGAGCACGACAAACCACACCAGCATCACCGGGCCGAAGAGTTGTCCGATGGCCTTGGTGCCGCGGCGCTGCACCCAGAAAAGCGCGACGAGGATGACGAGGCAGAGCGGGATGACGAAGGGCGAGGCGGCGGGCACGAGCGTGCGCAGGCCCTCGGAGGCGCTGAGCACGGAGATGGCGGGGGTGATGACGCCCTCGCCGCAGATCATGGCGGCGCCGATCAAGGCGACGATCACGCCGGCGCCGATGCCGCGTCGTGCGCCGGGGCGAAACTCGATGCCGCCGAGGGCGAGCAGGGCGAAGATGCCGCCCTCGCCCTGGTTGTCGGCGCGCATGACGACGGTCACGTATTTGAGGCTCACCACGAGCATGAGCGACCAGAAGATGAGCGAGAGCACGCCGAGCACGCCGGCGAGGCGCTCGTCGGGCGGCAGGTGGTGGAGCGATTCGCGCAGAGCGTAGAGCGGGCTCGTGCCGATGTCGCCGAAGACCACGCCGAGGGCGCCGAGGCTGAGCGCGAAGCGGGCACGGCGAGAGAGCGAAGACGACGCGGGGGCGGAGCTCATGGCGTGGCGATGGCGCGGGCGGGCGGCGAAGGGTCGGCGAAGCGGGAAAAGGTCGAGCATCGCGTGCGCCGGGCGGGCGAGTCAACGGGCGGGATTTCCAAGGCAGTGCAAGCCGGTGGCGGCAGGCGGCGGCGTTGACGGGGCGGGCGGGGCGGGCAGCGTGTGGCTTTTACCCATGAGCCAGCCCATCGCTTGGAAACGCGTTAAGGAGTATTCGGACATCATCTACGAGAAGGCCGACGGCATCGCGAAGGTGACGATCAACCGCCCGCACCGGCGCAATTCCTTCACGCCCGACACCGTGCAGCAGATGTATGAGGCCTTCCTCGACGCGCGCGAGGACCCGAAGGTGGGCGTGGTGCTGCTCACCGGCGCGGGCCCCCACACTGACGGCAAATACGCCTTCTGCGCGGGCGGCGACCAAGGCGTGCGCGGCCACGCGGGCTACGTGGGCACCGACGGCGTGCCGCGGCTCAACGTCCTCGATCTGCAAAAACTCATCCGCTCCATGCCGAAGGTGGTGATCGCGCTCGTCGCCGGCTACGCGATCGGCGGCGGCCACGTGCTCCACGTCGTCTGCGACCTCACCATCGCGGCCGACAACGGCATCTTCGGCCAGGTGGGACCGCGCATGGGCTCCTTCGACGCGGGCTTCGGCAGCTCGTATCTGGCGCGCCTCGTCGGCCAGAAGAAGGCGCGCGAGATCTGGTATTTGTGTCGCCAATACAACGCGCAACAGGCGCTCGACATGGGCCTGGTCAACGCGGTCGTGCCCGTGGCCGAGCTGGAGGCCGAGGGCGTGAAGTGGGCGCGAGAGATCCTCGGCCACTCGCCGCTCGCGATCCGCGCGCTGAAGAGCGCCTTCAACGCCGAGCTCGACGGCCAGGCCGGCATCCAGGAGCTGGCGGGCAACGCGACCCTGCTCTACTACATGAGCGAGGAGGCGAAGGAGTTTCACGGCGCGCAGCGCGAGAAACGCCGCCCCGACGCGCGGCGCTTCCCGTGGCTGCCGTGAGGGCGATTGGGCCGGGAGCGGGGGCGGTTCAGCCGGGATCATTCAGTTGGCCGGCGGAGCAGCGGGGCGAGGTGGCGAGCAAATTTTGGTGCGGATCGAGCGAAGGAAGACCCGGAGGGTATTTCGAGACGACGGAGCGCGGTAGCGCGGAGATGGCATCGCCGCAGGCGATGGCCCGGAGGGCCGCCCGGACTCGGGTGCCCGCGCAGCGGGCGGAGCCGGGCGCAACGGCCCACCAAAAGGTGCCGCCAGATCGCCTCGATGCGACCCGGACAACTGAGTGATCCTGGCTCAGCGCCGGTGGCGGAAGGAGTAGATCGCGCGAAGGGCGGCGGCGCCGAGGACGAAGAAGGCGGCGAACAGGACGATGCAGCCGCGCTTGGCCTCGTTGGGGTCGAGCGCCTCGGTGGCGCGGTATTTCTCGATGATCTCGTCGGCGCGGGCGTTGGCCAGGGCCAGCACG
>JAUWBD010000258.1 GCA_030605125.1 Verrucomicrobiota bacterium
CCAACTTACGCCGCGAGCGCGCAGCAAAAAAACGCCTCCCTTCCCCCTAGCCGCCCCGCCCACCTTCCGCCCATTCGTCATTCGACATTAGTCATTCGTCATTACGTCCGCGCCGCCTCCCGCCATGCTTTCAAGAGTAGCGAACTTAATCTACTGGATCGCCAGGTATCTGGAGCGCGCCGAAAACACGGCGCGGATCGTCGAGGTAAACGCCCAGCTCGTGCTCGATCTCCGCGCCCGCCAGGCCGCGGACGACCCGCGTGCCTGGGAGCCCCTCGTCTTCGTCACCGGCTCAGACGAGAAATTCCACGAGCTCTACGGCGAGAAGGCCACCGAGCGCGCCGTCATCGAGTTCATGCTCTTCGACAAGCGCAACCCCTCCTCCGTCCTCTCCTGCGTCGCCACCGCCCGTGAAAACGCCCGCTGCATCCGCGACCAGCTCTCGAGCGAGCTCTGGGAGGCGCTCAACACCTTCTACCTCCGCCTCAAGGACGACGACTTCACGCGCTACGCCCAGCTCGGCGCCGCCGACTACCTCGCCTGGATCAAGACCCAGACGCAGCTCTTCCACGGCGTCGCCGACGCCATGATCCCGCGCGACGCCGGCTGGTGGTTCTACGACCTCGGCCGCCACCTCGAGCGCGCCGACAACACCACCCGCATCCTCGACATCAAATACTTCATGATCCTGCCCGGCCTCCAGGCCGTCGGCTCCGCCCTCGACATGGTGCAATGGGCCTCCGTGCTCCGCTCCTGCTCCGCCTTCGAGGCCTTTCGCCGCTCCCGCCGAGGCGACCTCGACCTCGTGCATGTAGTGGATTACTTGATACGAGACGAGGCCTTCCCCCGCAGCGTGCTCTACGCCGTCGCCGAGGCCGAGCAGTGTCTCGTGCGCATCGGCCCCGGCGACGGCCAGCCCGCCGTCGCCCGCGCGCACGAGCTCGTCCGCCGCCTGCGCGAGGAGCTCGAGTCGGCCGACGCCAAGGCGATCATCACCGCCGGCCTGCACGAGTATCTCGACGGCCTCCAGCTCCGCATCGAGCAACTGCACCACGCCGTGCAGCGCGCCTACATCGCCCACGGCGGCGCGGCCGCCCCCGCCGCCTGATTGATCTTCGCGGACCTTGGCGATCTTCGCGTCGAAAAGTCCGGATGGATCGGATGATGGGCTTCACCTCCCGCGCAAGCCCTTGCGGTAGGCACCCGGCGAGATGCCATACTCGCGACTGAACGCCGCGCTGAAACGCTGCACGCTCGCGAAGCCGCACTGCTCGGCCACCAGATCCAGCTTCGCCGTCGAGCCCCCGAGCTGCGCCCGCGCCCGGGCCATGCGCACCCGCTTGATCTCCTCGCGCAAGCCCCGCCCCAGGGCGCGCAAGAAGCGCCGCTGCAGCCCGGAACGCGCCAGGCCCGCCAGCCGCGCCACCTCCGCCACGCGCAGCCCCGGCCGCTCGCGGATGAGCCCCACCGCCTTCGCCACCACCGGATCCTCCACGAAGCGCACATCCGTCGAGCGCCGCAGCGCGATCTCGCCGCCCGGCAGATGGATCGATTCCGCGGCGCGCCGCCCCTCCGTGATCATCCGGTCGAGCAGCGCCGCCGCCTCGTAGCCGATTCGCCGCGAGGGCAGCCGCACGCTGGAGAGCGGCACGCGCTCGAACTCCACGAAAAAGTCGTCGTCGCCCGCCCCCAGCACCGCGATGTCTTCCGGCACCCGCCAGCCCGCCTCGCGCGCCGCCCGCTGCATCGCCAGCGCATAGCTGTCGAGCACGGCAAACACGCCCGCCGGCCGCGGCAGTTTCTCCAGCCAATCGCGCATCCGCTCAAAAGTGCGCCGCGGCGACTCGCCGGTGGGCGATTGCCCGCTCCGGAGCACCACTCCCTCGCCCAGCGCCTCGCGAAACCCCACCCAACGTAGCTCCGAATAGCTGCGGCGCGACTGCCCCCAAAAGCCGAAGGCACGGCAGCCGCAGTCGCGCAGATGCTCGGCGGCGAGGCGACCCACCGCCACGTCGTCCTGCGTCACCACCGGCAGGCGCGGCACCCGCATGGAGTTGGAGACGTTGACCACCGGCACGCCGGCCCGCGCGAAACGCTCCTCGTCGGCCGGCGTGTGGATGGCCGCCACGATGCCGCGCACCCCGTCGCGCCGCGCCACCCGCGGCAGGTCCTCCAGCTCGTGCTCCAGCCAGCGGTCGGCGAAAACCAGACGCCCCGTCTCAAAGCCGTAGCGCCGCGCCCCGAGCACCACCTCGCGAAAATACTCCTGCTCCGCCTCGGCCACGATCTGCACGCGATAGGGCGGCTGGAGGCGGGGACGCGCGGAACGGGGCATGCGCGAAAACGTGATGTTTTTTATCGTTATCGACAACGACGAAGAGCCGCCCGCCCGGCATACTGGCGGGCGATCCTCCAACCCCCGCCCGTCCATGGCCTCCACCCGCAAGTCTCCCGCCAAGTCCTCCGCCAAATCGCCCAAGGCGCCCGCCGCCTGGTCCGCACGCCTCAAGAAACTGCGCGCCGCGCACGAGAAGTTCATCAAGCGCAAGAACCCCGTGAACCCCGACTGGGACAACGGCGTGTTCGAGCGCTTCGTGTATCCGGCGATCACCTACAAGCATGCGCCCATCGAGTGGCGATTCGACCTCAACCCGAAGACCAACCCCTTCCTCATGGAGCGGCTCGGCATCAACGCCACGCTCAATCCCGGCGCCTTCCTCTGGAAGGGCAAGGTGCACATGGTCGTCCGCACCGAGGGCTACGACCGCAAGAGCTTCTTCGCCATCGCCGAGTCGCCCAACGGCATCGACAACTGGCGCTTCTGGGACGAGCCCGTGGACCTGCCCGAGCTCGAGCCCGAGACCAACGTCTATGACATGCGCGTCGTCTTCCACGAGGACGGCTGGATCTACGGCGTGTTTTGCGCCGAGGCCAAGGACCCGAAGGCCAAGCCCGGCGACCTTTCCAGTGCCGTCGCCCAGGCCGGCATGGTGCGCACCCGCGACTTCAAGAAGTGGGAGCGCCTGCCCAACCTGAAGACGCCCGCCTCGCAGCAGCGCAACGTCGTGCTCCACCCCGAATTCGTGGACGGCCAATACGCCTTCTACACCCGCCCGATGGACGGCTTCATCGACGTCGGCAACGGCGGCGGCATCGGCTGGACGCTCTGCAAAGACATCACCACGGGCGTCACCGGCCCCGAAAAGATCATCGATTCGCGCGCCTACCACACGATCAAGGAGGTCAAGAACGGCCAAGGCCCCGCCCCGATCAAGACCGACAAGGGCTGGCTGCACCTCGCCCACGGCGTGCGCGGCTGCGCCGCCGGCCTGCGCTACGTGCTCTACATGTTCATGACCTCGCTCGAGGATCCGTCCCGGGTGATCGCGCGTCCCGGCGGCCACTTCCTCGCGCCCTACGGCGACGAGGGTGTTGGCGACGTCTCGAACGTGACCTTCACCAACGGCTGGGTGCAATTGCCCGACAAGGCCAAGACCGTGCTCATCTACTACGGCGGCTCCGACACGCGTTGCTACGTGGCGCGCAGCAGCGTGGACCGCCTGGTGGACTGGTGCCTTAACACGCCGGAGGACGCGCTCACCACGCGTCGCGCCGTGGACCAGCGCCTCGCGCTCATCCGTGCCAACCGCGCGCTGCGTGGCTGATGGCGCCCGGCGCATCCGCCCCCGCGCGGAGCGGAGTGGAAAAAGCAAAGAGCCCCGGCCGCGAGGCCGGGGCTCTTCTTTTCCATGGCTGACCTGCGGACCAAAAATCAGGCGGCGGCGTGCGCGCCGCGGCGGCGACGGCCGGCGCAGCCGAGCGCGACCAGGCCGACGAGGGCGCCAAAGGTCGCCGGCTCGGGAATGGCGGAGGCGACAAAGAGGAAATCGGATATCGTGGTGAGATTGGAGGCGTGGGCCTCCGTGCCCGAGCTCAGGCTCACGGCGCGAAATTCCAGCGTCTCGCCGCTGGCGACGTGGAAGCCCAGCGTGTAGGTGGTCACGCCAGCATCGGTGAGGGCGTAGAGCGCCTCGCCCGAGAGGTAGATCTCCATGCCCGCGGAGCCGTTGCCCGTGATCTCGTTGCAGACCTGGATCGTGAACGAGACGAAGCCCTCGTCGGGGATCTCCACGATCATGAGCGTCTCGCTCACCACGAAGTCGTCGATCGCGGGCGTGGCGGCGCCGATCGTGACGTAGCCCGGGGCGTGGTTCGTGTCGATGAAGCTGATGCCGCTCTCGGAGGGGAAAAGGCCGACGGACCATGCGCCGAGCCTGGCGTCGGTCTCTTCGTCAAAAGAGAGCGCGGTGTAGAAGCCCGCCGGGCTGGTGGCGTCGGTGAGGGTAAAGTCGCCGTCGAAGGCGGCGAGGGAGGCGAGCGGGAGGGCGAGCGCGGCGGCGGCGATACCGGAGAGGGGAAGCGAGGAGAGGCGCATGGTGGTATGCGCCCAGCGAAGAAGCCC
>JAUWBD010000115.1 GCA_030605125.1 Verrucomicrobiota bacterium
TGGCTCAACGGCCTCTCCAGCCACTTCCACTTCGCGCAGGTGAAAAACCCCTTCGCGAAAAACGACCAGACCTACAAGCGCTTCAAGATCTACGGCGGCGACCTCACCGAGGAGCGCGGCAACATCCCCGGCGGCATCTACATCTGGGACGGCCAGTGGCGCACCTGGGAGTGGGTGGTCGATGAGGACATGATCTACTGCAACATCACCATCACCGACCAGGCCGGCCGCGAGCGCTGGGTGGAGATCTTCCGCGCGCCCGTCTCGCAGCCCTACTTCGAGCCGCTCGACCTGCAGCTCGTCTATGCCGCGCGCCCGCGCCGCGGCATGCCCAACGCCGACCGCGTCGATTGGCACGTGGACTGGGTCGAGGTGCTGCAAAAGACCTCGATCTTCGACGAGGTGCCCGCGCCCTTCATCGCCAAGCCCCGCCTCACCGGCTCCGTCCGCGCCGGCGCCACCATCACCTGCGAGCCCAATGTCGGCGGCGGCATCACCGACCTCCGCTACTACTGGTTCGCCGACGGCTACCCGCTCACCTTCGGCGCGAGCCCCACCTACACGCTCACCGCGGCCGAGGTCGGCAAAGAGATCCGCTGCATGGTCAAGGCCGTCGGCGCCCTCGACAGCCCCGACGCCTGGAGCAATCCCCTGCGCTGAGCCCCACTCCATAGCCCCATCCGCCTTTCCCCAACGTATCATGCTAAAACCCCTCGCGCTCTCCTTCCTGCTCGCCGCCTCGCTCGTCGCGCAAACCAACCAGACGACCCCGGCCGCCAACATCGCCGTGCGCGCCGTCCGCGAGACGCCCTCGAACCTCTTCGACGTCGGCCAGCCGATCCGCCTCAAGCTCAACCTCCGCAACCTGCCCGCGACCGGCGCCGTGAGCATCAACGGCTACGTCGAGGATTTTGAAGGCAAGGTGGTCTGGCGCGGCCCGCTCTCGGTGCAACGCTCCGCCAAGGCCGGCGAGGCCGTCGCCAACGTCTCGCTCCCGCAGCTCCCCGAGGGCTACTACGAGCTCCACACCGAGATCGCTTCCGGCGGCACCAACGGCAAGGGCCGCTCGACCTTTGCGGTGTTCCCGCTCGTCGATCGCACCGCCGCCGCCGTGCGCGAGGGCGGCTACCGCATCGGCCTGAAAAAGTGGACCTACGGCGCGATGCCCTGGCACGGCCCCGGCGTCGAGTGGGACGAGGACGAGGCGATGAAGGCCACCACGCGCCTCGGCCTCCAGTGGACGCGCGACCAGTTCAACTGGAAGTCGCAGCAGAGCGTTTACGAGACCCTCGCCAACTACCCGATGAACGTGATCCTCAAGATCGAGCGTTTCCCGCGCGAGTTCTTCGACACCGAGCGCTACGGCCCGCTCGAGCAGTGGCAAAAGGAAGGCAAACCCGCCTGGCAGATCTACACCGTGCCGAAGAAGGAGCTGTATCAGCCCTGGCTGCGCGAAGAGATCCTCAAGCTGCCCAAGGAGCAAAACGTGTTCGAAATCTGGAACGAGCCCTTCAACGGCATGGCCGCCGAGGACTTCGCCACGATCTGCAAATACATCATGGAGGTGATGCGCGAGATCCGCCCCGACGTGATCATCGGCCCCAATCTTTCCGGGCATCCCGGCGACCACGGTTTCGACGCCAAGTTCATCGAGGCCGGTGGCATGGAGGGCATGAACATGGTCGCGCTGCACCCCTACGTCACCCCGCCCGAGCTCGTGCGAAACGAGATGCGGAAATACCGCGAGTGGCTCTTCAACAAGCTCGGCCGCGAGGTCATCTTCACCGTCACCGAATACGGCGCCGCCGCGCATCCCAAGGGCGGCATCACCGAGGGCACCCGCGCCCGCCACGTCGCCCGCCAGACGCTCATAATGTATGGCGAGGACGTGAAGATCATGACCCCGCACTGGATGGGCCAGACCGAGCGCGATCCCACCTACCGCGAGGACTGGTATGGCTTCTTCCGCGCCAACCACGAGCCCACGCCCGCCGTCATCACGCTCGCGACCGCCGCGCGCATGATCGACACCAGCCGCTACGTCGGGGACCTCTGGCTCGGGCCCAAGATCGGCGCCATGGTCTTCGAGCGCGACGGCGTGCACACCGTCGGCCTCTGGGCGACCGAGGGCACCGAGGAGATCGAGATCGCGCCCGACTCCACGAAGCTTCGGCTCTACAACGTCGTCGGCACCGAGCGCCCGGTGCCCGCGCAGCGTGACGGCAAGCTCAAGCTCACCCTCACCGAGGACGTGCAATACTTGGTCGGCGTCGGCCCCGCGCTCGCCGCCCAGGCGAAAACCAAGCTGCCCGACGAGCATTGGCCGAAGAAGGTGATCCCGCGCGTGACCCGCGTCGCCACCCGCCTCGCCCAGCCGCCCGTCTTCGACGGCAAGTTCGACGACTGGAAGGACGTGCCGACCACCGAGCTCGTGGACGAGAAGATCCACGTGGACGACGTCAGCGGCGTCTTCCGCCTCGGTTGGGACGACAACTTCCTCTACGTCGGCGTGGACATCCGCGACAACGAGATCCTCAACAAAAACCCGGGCGACACCCACACGATCTTCCGCGGCGACAGCGTCGAGCTCTTCATCTCCGCCACGGCGAAGGAAGACGGCGCCCGCCAGCGCGCGCCCGACGACTACCAGTTCATGATCAGCCCCACCTCCCGCGACGGCGAGCCGAAGGCCATCTACGTGCTCGACACCTTCGCCGGCACCGTCGAGCCCATCGCCGGCGGCAAGACCTCCATCATCCGCACCTCGCGCGGCTGGGCCGCCGAGATCGGCATCCCGTGGAAGAACCTCGCCGTCGAGTCGCCGCGGCCCGGCACGGTGATCGCGCTCGATCTCTTCATCAACGACACCGACACGCCTCGCAACGGCCGCTTCCGCGTAGGCCCCAACGACCGCGAAGGCATGGCCTCCGTGTCCAATCCCTCCGGCTGGTCTTTCCTGAAACTCGGCGAGTAACTTTTCCTCCAAGGTAGGGCGGGACCGCCGGGCCCGCCGCCCCGGTTCAGCCGGGGCCTGCCGCTCCTCCGCGGCGCGCCCGGCGGTCGCGCCCTACCTCAGATCCCATGAAAATCCTCCAGCGCCACTTCCTCGGCGACCGCACTTCGTTCACCTACCCGCATTGCAACGGCTTCCTGCCGGGCGGCGCGGGCGTGGTCTATCGCCAGGACGTGGCGCCGAATCGCTCGGTGCTGCACTGCCTCGACCTGCGCACCTTCGCGACGCGCGCGCTGCCCGAGATCCCGTCGCTCGATCCCGCGCGCGCGCCCGGCCTCGCCTGGGACGTCGCGCTGCAAACGACCCGCATCGGCGCGATCTCGCACAAGGTCGCGTGGGTGCTCGACGACATCGACGCGCCCGCCTGGCGCCAGGTCTATGCCTCGCCCGAGGGCGTGCGCCACCAAGACCTGCCCAGCCTCACGCCCGACGGCGCGCGTTTCCTCACCGGCGAAAACCGTCCCGACGGCACCTTCGCCGCGATCGAGATCGACCTCGCCACCGACCGCGCCCGCACGCTCTTCACCAAGACCTGGTTCGCGAACCACTTTCACTACTCGCCGCACGATCCCTCGTGGATCGGCTTCGCGCACGAGGGCCGCTGCGAGACCACGCTCGACCGCTGCTGGGCCTGGCACGCCGAGCACGCGCCCGAGGGCCGCTGCGTGATGGACCAGTGCGCCGTCGCCGACGATCCGCGCCTGCCGCTCAACGTCGGCCACGAGCGCTGGGCCTTTCACGACACCTCCGCCTACGTGATCGCCTACGCGATGAGCCCCGGCGGCAAACGCGGCCTCTGGGAGATCTTCGCCGACGGTCGGGCCCCGCGCCTGCTCCGCGAGTCGAACACCGTGTGGCACTGCAACATGGACGCCAGCGGACGTATCGCCGTGGTGGATACCTCCGCGCCCTGGGACCCGGTGCCCGCGACCGGCGAGGAGTTTTACCGCGGCCGCGCCGCGCACCTGCACGCCGACGCCGAGAAGCTCTCCTACATGTCCGACGTCGTGCTGCTCGACCTGAAGACCGGCGAGGACCTGCACGTGGCGCGCACCACGCGCACCCGCCACCCGTATCACCCGCACCCCGCGCTCAGCCCCGACGGCCGCTGGCTCATCTACAACGACATCACGCCCGGCCAGATCGGCGCGTGGCTCGTCGAGTTCGACGTCCGCTGACCCGCGGCCCGCCCCGCCCGCCTCTCGTGGGCGCCCGCCTCCTTTCCCTCTCCCCCTTGTTTCCATGTCGCCGTCTCGTCCGTCGTCCGTCCCGCGAATTCCGCTGCTGTTGTTGTCCGCCTCGTGCGCCTTCGCCGCGCCCGAGCCGGCGGCGCGCGATCCATGGCGCGATCTTGCCACCGGCAACACCGTGGAGGCGCATGCCGTCTTCATCGCGCGCGATTCGGAGTTGTCGCCGCGCGAGCGCGGCTACGGCGAGGCCGTGGCGCTTCTAAATCTCCAGCCGCGCACCGACGCTCGCATCCAGCGGGCGTCGGGCTTGCTCGACGCGATCATCGCCGACCCGGAGGACAAGCTGACCGTGCCCGCCCGCTTCCTGCGCGCCCGGATCGACCACATCCACCGCATGCCGCCAAACATTCCCGAGGCGCTGCGCGGCTACGACGAGTTGTTCGCCGCCCATGCCGAGCACCCGCTCGCGCAGCTCGGCGCGACGCTCGCCGCGATGGCCCGTATTTTCCAGGCCGAGTCCGATCCCTTGGGCGAGCCCTTGGCGGCCGCCGAGGCGATCCTGCCCCGGCTCACCGACCGCACGGTCAAGGCCGGCATGCACGTCATGCTGGCCAACGCCTGCATCCGCCTCGGCGAGCGCGACCAGCGTCGCGCGCTCGGTCACTTCGAGGCGGCCCAGGCTCTCGGCATCCGCAGCCCCAAGCTGCGCGCCAGCGTGCTCGCCAGCATCGGCGGGCTCTCGGAGGAGTTTGGTCAACCGGAGCGGGCGCTCGCGGCCTACGAGACATTCCTGGCGGAGTTTGAGCGCGACGACCGCGCCCATGCCATTCGCGAGCGCCTCGCGGCCTTGAAGGAGGGCGCACGATGAATCGCGGCACCATTACCAACATGGTCGGCTTTGCCTTGCTGGCCGGGTGCTTCCTCGTCGCGCTCGGCCGCGTGGTGAGTCGCGAGCGGAGCGAGCGTTCGGGCGACGTCGTCGTGCGCGTGGCGCATTGGCAGCTCGAGTCCGGCCTGCGCGACGCCTTCGACGCGGTGGCCAAGGCCTACATGGAAGAGAACCCCGGCGTCCGCGTGGAGCAGATCACGGTGCCGGAGCGCGTTTACAAGAGCTGGCTCCGCACGCAGCTCGTGGGCGGCACCGCGCCCGACATCATCGAGGTGCTTCCCGGCGTGGAGACGAGTTTGCTCGACCGCTTCTTCTCCCCGCTCACCGAGGAACTCGACAAGCCCAACCCCTACAACGATGGCACCGAGCTCGAGGGGCAGCCCTGGCGGCGCACCTTCAGCGATGGTCTCGCCAGCTCCTACAACGAGCAGCTCCTCGACTACTACGGCATCCCGATCTCCATGTTCACCGTGCGGGTCTTCTACAACAAGACCCTGTGGCGCGAGATCTTCGGCGACCGCCCGCCGCCGCGCACCTACGAGGAGTTTCTCGCGGCCTGCGAA
Organism: Verrucomicrobiota bacterium; assembly: GCA_030605125.1. Taxonomy (GTDB): domain Bacteria; phylum Verrucomicrobiota; class Verrucomicrobiia; order Opitutales; family Opitutaceae; genus IMCC26134_A. Next base: position 5,656 of record JAUWBD010000115.1, read on the forward strand.
GGCGCGCTCGAATTCAGCCGGCGCACCGGCCGCGTGCTCATCCCTGTCTCCAGCTCGCGCTATCACGGAAAATATCTCACCGACCGCATGTTTCAGAGCCAGACGCAGAAGCTCCTGCAGCGCATCGACCACGCGCGCTCGCTCCTGCCCACCGCCAACGAGATCGGCGCGTCGTATATGCTCGGCGAGTGGAGCCTGCGCGACCAGGCGGTGCGCGACGGCTTCCAGCTCGTGCACGAGGCCGGGCGCTACATGCAGCCGGGCTTCAACCAGCTCGCGCGCGAGGACGGTGTTTTCTATTTCGTGCAAGGCCGCGCGCTCATGACGTCCTCCGGCAGTTGGGATGCCTCGAGTCTGCGCGATCAGGCGCCCTTCGAGGTCGGCGCCTTTCCGGTGCCGCTCCCGTCGAAAGACCACCCGCGCTTCGGACCCAACATCGTGGGCCCGGCGAGCGAGGCCGGCACGGTCTCGGGCATCATGTTTGCGGTCACGCAGACCACGCCCAATCGCGAGGCGGCGCTCGATTTCCTGCGCTACTTCACGAGCGTGCGCGGCAACACGCTCTTCATGCGAGAGAGCAGCTGGTTGCCGGTGGTGAACGGCGTGACGCCCGGCGACAACGATGAGCACGTGAAGCCCTTCATGCCGATCATGGAAGGAGCGCCCCCCGGCTTCGCGCCCACGATGCGTGACTTCGGCACGGAGACCTCGCGCGTGTTGCAGGACCATTTCCACCGGCTGGTCGGCCCGGGCGGCAGCGTGGACAACTACATCGAGGCGGTGATTCCCGCTTTGGTGCCGCGGATGCGGGAAGACATGCGCCGCAAGGTGCAGCGCGGCACCTGGAATCTCTGGCGGCAAGACGGGTCGGCGATGGCCTATTGGCATCTGCACGACGTCCGTGCCGAAGAAGGCGCGGCGAAGCGGTGGGAGTTGATCGTGGAGGGGCAGATGCTGCGCGAAGCCGAGTTGCTGTGGATGTCACGCGTGCTGAAAGAAGCCGACGCTGCGCGGGCGCAGTAAGCGCCCGCGGGCGCGGATGCGTGCTGGTCGGCTTTGGAGGGGCGGCGTCCCCGCCGCCCGAGCCCGCGTGCGTATCTCGCGACCTCCATCGTCTGCTCGGACGCCGGGGACGGCGTCCCTCCACGCCCGATCCATTCTGACTTTTCAACGCGAAGATCGCCAAGGTCCGCGAAGGACAAACCAAGTTAACCTTGGGCGAGTGGGCACGAAAAGCCCGCCACCGGTGAAGGTGGCGGGCGCGGGGGCCGCGGCTGACGTGCGCGGCGGAGTCACGGCATCGGCGGATGCTCAGGGGCCGAGCGGCGAGCCGGGTTTGTAGCCGGGGTTGTTGGGGTGCTGCATCACCTTGATGTAGTCCACCTCGAGCGTATAGACGCCGCTGGCGGTGCCGACCTCGCCGGGGTAGTCTTTGTGCTCCGGATCGGTGATGCCTTTCATCGCCAAGTCCACGAGGATCCAAAGCGGCTGGTGCATCTCGATCGGGGTCGGATGACTGCCCACCTCCTTGCCGTCGAAGTAGGTGTAGATCCGATCTGGCGTCACGAGCGTGGCGTAGGTGTGGTAGTTGCCGTCGAAGAGCTCCTCGGCGGCGGGCCAGTGCGGTTGTTCCAGTTTCTTGATGTGGCTCTTGCGGCGGACCTTTTCCGGGAAGCGGCCGGGCATCTTGCGACCGGTGGCGCCCCAGTTGTGGATCACGTGGTGGTAGTTGTCGTTTATGTCCGAGATGTAGCCCTCGTAGATGTCATACTCCACGTTGGTCTCCGTGCGGTTGAGGTAGTAGTTGATCGACTTCAACCAGAGCGCGGGCCAGGCGCCCTTGCGGGTGCCGGTGTAGCTCATCTTCATGCGCGCCTCGACGTAGGGATACATCCAGGTGCGGCCGTAGCCGTTGCTGTTGACCGAGGCGAAGGAGCCGGACGACCAGTTCCAGATGTTGCTCGGCTGGGTGTTCTGCATGACGATCTTCATCGAGCCGGTGCCGCTCGTGCTGTGCACGTAGGTCTGCGGGCTGCCGGGATGGCCGACGGTCGGATTGTTGGCGTTATGGACCGGGCGCACGGCGCTGGCGACGCCGGTGGCGGCGGGGTGGCCGGGCGCGAACCAGGTGCCCTGGCCGCGGATGTCGTCGGTGACGTTGTGCGTCGTGAAGTCCTCGAAGAACACCGTCTGCCAACCGTTGAGCTTGTCGCCGATGGGATCGCCGAGGTTGGCCCTGACGCCGCCGTTCGGGTCCAGGTAGTTGGAGAGCGCGGTGAATTCCTCCGGCGTGGACTCCACGAAGTGGTAGTCGCTGGGCGCCACCTTGGGAGACAGGGTGCGGAAGGGATGGCCGACGGGCAGGTTGGCCTGCACGCCGCGGCGCCACATGCCCCAGCCGGCGAGCCGCTGGGCCGTATCCGAAGACATGACACCGTGGGTGATGATCACGCTGTCGATGGCGAAGGCGGGGTTGTTCGAGCGATGGTCGCCGAGGTAGCCTTCGGGGCTGTTCTGCGGGTGGGGGAGGGCCCAGTCCACCATCTCGATGCGGGTCTCGCCGAGGTTTCCGTTGGCGTCGCGACCGTCGAGCGAGGCGTAATGATATTTCCCTACGCGCCGGGAGACGAGCGTGTGCCAGCCGGTGGGGTCGGGGGTGTTGGCGAGGGGGAACGACACGCCGTTCGGGGCGCTCGGGCTGCCGTTTTGCGGCCCCGGGGTCTGCCAGGTGACGCTGACGGAGTTGGTGCCCTTGTTGTAGCGGATCGCGGGCTGGCGGTTGGTGTTTCCGCCGTAGCCGTTGACGGTGAATATGCCGCCGTCGTTCTCCGTCGTGGTCGAGAGATCGATCTTGAAGACGATCGCGATGCCGCGGTGGTCGAGGCGCGCGTGTTGTTGCTCCGGGAAGAGGAGGCGATCGGCGCCGCCGGCGGGGAAGAAGACCTCGCTGCGGCCGTCCACGACCTGTTTGGTCGGGCGCTGGCCGGAGTTGCCCTTGTCGGTGGCGGAGACGTTGCCCACGCGGGAGGTCCAGGAGGAGACGGCGCCGTTGGGGAGGTCCTCCGCGCGCCACTCGAGCCAGTTCTGGTCGCCGAGGTGCTCGGGCTGCCAGTCGGCGGTGGTGAGCACGAAGCGCACGGCGTCGGCGAGCACGTGGCCGTTGGTGTCGGCGTTGGAGATCGTCACGCTGCCGACGCGGCCGTGGACGAAATTGAAGGAGCCGAGCGACTGCCAGGAGCCGCCGCCCTGCTGCTGGTTGACGACGCGCGTGGTGACGCCGCCGGCCCAGTCGATGATGATCGGGGTGTTGGTGGCGCGGGGCACGCTGGTCTGGTTGTTGGGCCAGCGGGCGAAGACCTCGTAGATGCCGGTGACGGGGAGGTCGGGGGTGAATTTGACTGATTTGGCCCCCTTGGACGAATTGCCGTCGTGGAGGAAGTTCCGGCCGTAGAAGCCGGCGACGGCGTCGCTGGTGGTCCAGCCGCCGGTGCGCACGGCGCTGATGGTGTCGGTGTTGTCCACGATGCGCTCGACCGGGTGTTGTTGGCGGAAGCGCACGGCGTCGGCGACGACGCGTTTGCCGGCGGCGGTGCCCTCGTTGGAGATGACGAGCTTGTGCCCTTGGCCGGGGGCGAAGGAGTGGACGCCGAAGGAGCGCCATTCGCCGCCGTTCTTGGTCTGATCGACGGTGTATTCGATCACGCCGCCGGAGGTGTGGAGGCGGAACGGGGTGTTGTTGGCGTGGTTGGATGCGCTCGGATACCAGACGAGGACCTCGTAGAGGCCGGCGGCGGGGAGCGAGGGCGTGAAGGTGATGGTCTTCACGGTGCTCTTGTCGGTGCCGTCGTGGTGGAAGTCGCTGTTGTGTTGGTTGAGGCCGCCGGCGCTGAACCAGCTGCCGACCTTGGGCGCGCTGCCGCTCTGGAGGAGGATGTCGGTGTGCGGCACGGGCACGAACTCGACGGAGTCCCAGATCACGCGGCCGCTGGTGCCGGCGTTGCGGATGCGGACGTAGCCGGAGTTGCCGGTGGCGAAGGGAAACACGCCGAGCGAGTTCCAGCCGGAGGTGCCGGTGATCTGCTGGTTCACGTAGATCGTGCTCGTGCCTTCCTGCGAGATGATGTCCACCGGCACGTGCGCGGCGTGCGTGCTGCTCTGCGGCCAGCGCACGCGGACCTCGTAGTGGCCCGCGGTAAGGTTCGGGCGGAAGTTCGCGGAGCGGTTGCCCTTGTTCTGGTTGTTGTCGTGGAAGTAGTTCGAGCCGGTGAATCCGCTCGGGCTGTCGGCGGAGACAAAGGAGCCGGAGGCGGTGGGCCAGGGCTCGAAGCCGGACGGGCCGGTGTTGTCGATGACTGTTGACTGGGCGGTCGCGGTTAAGGCGACGGCCGCGAGCGGCGCGAGGAGCACGGCCTGTCTAAAGGCCCGGCGGAGCCGGGAGGGTGCTCCCGGAGGCGGTAGGGGTGTCTTCATGGTGGGGGTTGGGAAATCGCCGCGGGATGCGGCGAAAGGCTGCGGCCGCGGGAGGCGACCGGGCAGGCGCAAACGCATGGGGGAGGGAAAGGGGCGGAGGCCGAAGCTTCGCGGTCGGGGGGTAAGCGAGGTGCGGCGGGGAACGTGTCGCAGGGGGACCTTGCAAGCGGGAGGCGACGCCGCGAGTGAGCGGGCGGGTTTATGTTAAAGTAATTTTCGTCAAAAGAGTATTTGAAGGGCGAAAACACGCAGGAGGATGCGCTCGGGGAGGCCGCGGGAATTTTTTTCGCCGGGGCTCAGGGGGCCGGCGTCGCCGTCGCCCGGGAGCCTGGGTATTCGGGATTTTGATACACGCGGACGTAGTCGATCTCCAGCTTGTAGGCCCCGTCGGCGAGGTGGGCCTCCTCGCGCATGAGCGCGAGGTCGAGAATGATGAAGAACTCCTGGTCCATTTCGGGCGGGGTGGGGAAGCGGCCGACCTCGCGACCGTCGAAGTAGTTGATCACCCACTCGGGTGTGATCATCGCGGCGTAAACGTGGAAGCGGTCGTCGAAGAGGTTTACCGATTCGTGCCAGTTGTCGCGGACGTTGAGGTAGTTGCTCGTGTAGCGGTCGGCGGCGAGGCGGCCGGGCTGCAGGAACGCGGCGTCATGGTTGTGGTAGGCGTAGTGGTGCCCGCGGGGATCGGGGGAGTAGCCCTCGTAGATGTCGTATTCGGCGTAGGACTCGGCGCGGTTTTTCAGCATGTTGATCGATTCGAGCCAGACGGCGGGCCAGGAGCCGTGGCGGTTGCCGGTGCTGCTGAGGCCGGTGCGCATGCGGGCCTCGACGTAGGGGTAGCGGAAGGTCTCGCCGAAGCCGCTGGCGTTGACCGAGCAGAAGGCGCCGGAGACCCAGCGGCCGGCGCTGTTTTTCTGCATGACGATGGTCATGGTGCCGGCGGCGGGATCGTGGAGATAGGTCGGCGGATTCTCGGCGTGATTGCTGCCGTGGACCGGCGTGCCGAGCGTCGGGTCGGAGCTCGAGGTGCCGGCGTAGATGGCGCGCGCGGCGCCGGTGGGGTGGGGGTGCACGGGCGAGAACCACTTGCCCTTGCCGGTGGCCTCGTGGGTGACGGAGTGGCGGTCGAACTCGTCGGCCCACACCAGTTGCCAACCGGTGAGGTCCACGGGAGTGCCGCGGAAGGCGCGGCCCGCGGCGCCGCGGATATAGTTGCGCGAGGCGAGGTATTGCTCGGGCGTGGATTCGACGAACTGGTAGTGCGGCGTGGGCACGCGCGGCGGCGAGTGGCGGTAGGGGTGTTCGTCGGGGAGGAGGTGCGGCTGGCCTTTTTTCCAGAGCGCCCAGCCGGAGAGCAGGTCGGCGTCGGCCTGGGTGGCGTCGCCCTGGAGGACGATGATGGTGTCGATGGCGCGTTCGGCGGCGGAAGTGTGCGAGCCGATGAAGCCGCTGGAGCCGGTCACGGTGTTGGAGTTGTTGCGAATGAGGCCCCAGTCGGCCATCGGCACGGCCTCCTCGCCGTAGGCGCCGTCGGCGCGGCGGCCGTTGAGCGAGGCGTGATGGAAGAACTGGCCGCGGCGGGAGACGAGCGCGTTCCAGAGGGCCTTGTCGTTTGGTATCGGCAGTCCGGATACGCTGTTGTTGCCGCCGCCGGTGCGCCAGGTGACGGAGAGGCTGCGGGTGTTCGGTGTGATCGAGACGTAGGGCTGGCGGTTGAAATTGCTGCCCTCGACGCCGTTGACCGAGAAGATCGGCTGGCCGCTGCTCGCGGTGCCGGTGACGTCGGCGCGGAAGAGGATCATCACGTTGCGGTGCGTGGTGTGCGCGGCGGTGTCTTTCGGGAAAAGCAGGCGGCGGTGGCCGGAGGCGAAGAAGACCTCGCCGTTTTGCTTCACGGGCTGGAGCGCCGGATCGGGCTGCGAGGCGACGACGCCGCGGCGGGAATCGCGCCACTCGGCGACCGGGCCGTCGGGCAGGGAGTCGGCGGTCCAGTAGGTCCAGAGGCGGTCGCCGAAATCCTCGGGCGTCCAGAGCTTCTCCTCGCGGACGAAGCGCACGGCGTCGGCGAGCACGTGGCCGTCGCTGGCGGAGTTGTCGAACTCGACGTAGCCGGTGGAGCCGGCGAGAAAAGGGAAGGCGCCGACGGAGCGCCACTCGCCGGCGCCCTGGCGCTGGTCCACGAGCGTCTGGTTGGCGCCGCCGGCCCAGGCGACGATCACGCGGGCGTTGGACGCGGGCTGGAGATCGGTCGCGTGGGGCCAGCGCACATAGACGCGGTAAGTGCCGGCCTCGGGCAGATCGGGGATGAAGCGGAGACGCTTTGCGCCTTTGCCGGAATCGCCGTCGTGCAGGAAGTCGGGCCCGATCTGTCCGGTCGCGGCGCCCGTGTGCGTGGTCCACTCGCCGCTGAGATACATGCGGTCGGTCGTGGCATTGTCCACGATCCGCTCGATGTCGGCGACGGGGCCGGCGACACGGAGACGGAAAAAGCGTCGCGTGGTCTCGGAGCCGACGACGAAGGCGGCGGTGATGGTATCGCCCTGCACGCCGTGTTGCTGGATGACGCCCTCCGTCGTCCACGAGCCGGACGCGAGGTCGGTGCAGGTTTCCACGCGGTAGTCGAGTTCCGGTCGGGCGCGGCGGTAGCGGAGGGTTTGGAGCGCGCCGTCGCTCTCGATCGTCAGCACGGGCGCGGAGTCGGCGACGATGGGATCGCGGCCGAGGGCGAACTCGAGGAAGTTCGTGATGCCGTCGCCGTCGGGATCGTCGCGCGTGCCGCGTTGCTCGAGCGGGACGGGCGCGGGGCGAGACGCGATCCAAGTCTCGAAACCATCCGGTGGGAGCGGGGTGGTTTGCGCGAAGGTCGTGGCGGTGGGGAGGGTGAGCGAGGCGCCGACGAGGGCGCCGGCGAGGGCGAGCAAAGCGACACGGGCGGGGGCGGTCGTGGGCTGCATAGGGGAGGGGAGTGGCGGGGTGCGAGGCGCGGGCAACTTGCAGCGCCTCCCCGGCTTCCGCTAGCAGTTGGCGGGTGTATGATAAACCCGAGGGGCGGCGCGGGGTTTTTCGAGCCGGCGCCCGTCGCTCGCAGGCGATGCGCGCGCCCGGGCTTCCCTTGGGGGAGATCCGATTACTTTCTAATAAAACGCCGCGCCCCTCGCGCCCCGTTTCCTCCGCTCGCTAGCTTGCTCCGCGATACCCGAACCCCTCCCTGAAACCCTACTCGCCGCCGATGCCCGCCGAAAAGCTGCTGATCGCTTCGCTCGCCCTTGCGTTCACATTCTCCGCCCCGCCCCTCCATGCCCAGCCGTCCGCCCGCGCGGCCACGGCCGCCTCGCTCGACGCCGACGGCAACGGCCTCTACGACGACACGGAGCGCAAGGCCCTGCTCGACCTGCTGCAGGCGAAGTTTCCCGAGCTGGCGGACAACTACGACGCCGACGGCGACGGCAAGGTCACGATCGAGGAGCAGGAGCAGGGGCGGCACCCGTTGTCCAAACGCATTCCCGCTTCGTTTCTCGAGAGCGGCCTGCAGATTCCCTGGGGCCTCGACGTTTTTCCCGAGTGGCTCTCGACCGCCTATTTTCAAGAGGACGTGGAGGCCGGCGTGGTCGCCTCGCACCTGCCGCGGGGCCTCATCAACGAGCGCGCCCGCGCCGGCCAGGAAGCGCCCGATCAGCGTCCGCGCCGCGTGCGCGCCGGCGGGATCGAGTTTGAGGCGGACTCGGGGCAACACCTTCTCATGCCCGGCCAGCGCGACGCGCGTTGGAACTACCGCTGGTGTGTCTTCACCTTTCGCCTCGACGCCAGGACCGGCTCCTCGGACGAGACGGTGTTGCTCGATATCAACCAGGGCAACGGCTCCTATCGCTCCACGCCCAAGATCACCTTTAGCAAGCGAAACGGTCTGAGCGTGCAATACGTCGGGCAAAACGTCGGCGGCCTCGACCGTCGCGTGATGACGATCCGCGACATCGCCACCGACGGCAAGACCTGGAACGTCGTCGTCTGCGGCATCCGCCACGGCCAGTTGTTTGTCTCGGTGAACGGCGTGCCGCTCACGACCCAGACGCCGCAGCCGCCGCGTTTCTCCGGCGACCTCGCGCCGAACCTCACCTCCTTCATCGGCGACAGCGCGATGGGAAATGTCGCGTGGGCCTACGACTCCCTCGTCTTCGGACTCACCGAACCCTCCGAGGCGATGGTGGAGAAGATGACCGGCTGGGCCGCGCACAGGCTCGGTTTCCAAAATCGCCTCCCGGCTTCGCACCCCTACGCGTCGAAGCGACCGATCGTGGACGCGGAGGATTTCCCGACCCGCTACGTGCCCGACGAGGAGCAGCGTCGCGCCTGGGGCGCCTCGCTCAAGCGTGATGTCACGCGCGTCAACGCCGGCGGCCCGCGTCTCGAGCCGAAAGGCTTTGAGCGCGTTTTCTACGACGACTTCCGCGCATATCGCATCGCCAACAGCGTGAGCGGCGAGGGCGACCTCTGGCACGGCCCGGGATTCAACACCGCGGTCGGCATGGCCGCCCCGCTCATCGCGCCCGGTCGCAAGCCCGACGCCTACTCGCACGACGCGAAGACGCAGAAGCAGACGCTCTCCCTGGTCAAAGACGGCCAACGCTGGCGCGGCAGCGCCATCTACACCGTCAACGACCTCGGCCACGGCTACACGTGGAAGGGGCCGAAGGTGTTTCGCATCCGGTGGATGTTTCCCAAGGTCGCGCAAAAGGACCTCGCGAAGGGACTCTTCCCCGCCTTCTGGTCCTACGATCCCGACTTCCTTTTCTGGCGGACGGCCAACCGCATCGAGATCGATTGGCTGGAGTTTGACGGTCGCGTCGGCGGCTACCTGAACGGCCTGTCCACGCACCTTCACTACTCGCACTTCCGGCAAAACGTCTTCGCGAAAAAACCCGAGTCCTACCCGCGCTTCAAAGTCTATGGCGGCGAGATGACCGAGGAAAAATCCGGCATCCCCGGAGGCCTCTTCGTCTGGGACGGCCAGTTCCACACTTGGGAATTCGTCGTCGAGAAGGACATGACCTACACCAACGTCACCGTGACCGGAAAGGACGGCCGCGAGCAATGGGTCGAGGTGTATCGCAACCCCACCGAGCCCACCTACCTCGAGCGGCTCAATCTCCAGCTCGACTACGCGCTGAAGAACCACGGCGCGCCGACCAACGACGAGCGCCAGGATCTGGTGGTGGACTGGATCGAGGTGCTGCAAAAGACCGAGGACATCCGCGCCTTGCCCGCGCCCTTCAAGTCGCGCCCGCGCCTCTCCGGCGCCAATCGCGCCGGCAGCACCATCACCTGCGAGCCTGGTGTCGAAGGCGTGACCGACCTGCGCTACTACTGGTTCGCCGACGGCTATCCGCTCACCTGGGGCCCCTCGCCGACCTACCGCCTCACCGCGGCCGAGGCGGGCAAGCAGATCCGCTGCATGGTCAAGGCCGTCGGCGCCCGCGACCAGCCCGAGGCCTGGAGCGAGGTGCTGCGCTGATACGCGAGCGGCTCACGCCATGCGCCCGATGCGATAGAAGCCGCGAGGCCCGTGCCGGATTTTCCGGCCGGGCTTTTTTCATTCAGTTCAGGCCTAATAACCGCAGCGGGAACCACAGATGCCACAGAGGGCACAGATTCACGGCAATCGCTCCGCTAGTTGTGTCCGTCAAGTTCAGCAAAAGCGGCTGGGTGGTTTGGTGATTAGAGGACTAAAATTTGTTTTAGGGATGGGGTGCAGGGGAAGGCGCTTGGCGCCTTCCCCGCTCTAGATTGAGGGAGGGGTG
>JAUWBD010000218.1 GCA_030605125.1 Verrucomicrobiota bacterium
GCCGCCGCGCCCTTCCTCGAAGAGCTCGCCCGCCGCTCGCACCAGCTCACCGTCGAGCGCTTCGGTCGCACCATCCAGCTCTACGCCCCACTCTACCTCACCAACGTCTGCGCCAACGTCTGCACCTACTGCGGCTTCTCCGCCCAAAACGCCATCCGCCGCAAGGCGCTCAACGACGACGAAATCCTCGCCGAGGCCCGCGCTCTCAAAACCCTCGGCTTCGACCACGTCCTCCTCGTCACCGGCGAATCCGCCCGCTACGGCCACGACTACCTCGCCCGCGCCCTCCGCCTCCTCCGTCCGCACTTTTCCCACCTCTCCATTGAGGTCCAGCCTCTCTCCGAGGCCGACTACGCCGCGCTCACCGCCGACGGCCTCGGCGCCGTGCTCGTGTATCAGGAAACCTATGACAACGCCGCCTACGCCCGGCACCACCTCTCCGGCCCAAAGGCCGACATCGCCTTCCGCCTCGACACCCCCGACCGCCTCGGCCGAGCCGGCGTGAAGAAAATCGGCCTCGGCGCCCTCTACGGCCTCTCCGACTGGCGCGCCGAGGCCTGGTTTCTCGGCCTCCACCTGCGCCACCTCGAACGCACGTATTGGCGCAGCCGTTACAGCCTGTCGTTTCCCCGACTCCGCCCTCACGAGGGCCACGACATCGCCGTCACCCCCTTCGACGAGCGCGAACTCGTCCAGGCCGTCTGCGCCTTCCGCCTTTTCAGCCCCGAGCTCGAGCTCTCGCTCTCCACCCGCGAGCGTCCGGCCTTCCGCGACCACGCCTTCAAGCTCGGCTTCACCACGATGAGCGCCGGCTCCCGCACCAACCCGGGCGGCTACGCCAGCGCCCCCGATTCCCTCGAACAATTCGAGGTCAACGACGACCGCGGCCCCGCCGAGATCGCCGCCATGCTCCGCGCCCAAGGCTACGAACCCGTCTGGAAAGACTGGGACCCCACCTACGACGGCCGAGCCGTGTTAACCACTAATTTTCACTAATAGCCACTAATCCCAATCCATCACCTTTGGTTCGGCATTAGTGATCATTAGTGTCCATTAGTGGTTTCCCTCCGATGCCCTTCTCCCCCGACGAAATCCTCCGCTACCAGCGCCACCTCGGCCTCGCCGGCTTCGGTCCCGCCGCGCAGGAGAAGCTCCGCGCCGGCTCCGTCCTCGTGATCGGCGCCGGCGGGCTCGGCTGCCCGGCGCTCCTCTACCTCGCCGCCGCCGGCGTCGGACGCATCGTGCTCCTCGACCCCGACACCGTCGATGTATCCAACCTTCAACGACAGATCCTCTACGCCTCGGCCGACGCCGGCCGCCCCAAGGCCCACGCCGCCGCCGAGCGCCTCCGCGCGCTGAACCCGCACATCACCATCGACGCCCGTCCGGAACGGATCACCCGCGCCAACGCCCTCGAGCTCGTCCGCTCTGTGGACGTGGTCCTCGACGGCTCCGACAATTTTTCCACCCGCTACCTCGTCAACGACGCCTGCGTGCTCGCCGACCGCCCCTTTGTTTACGGCGCCATCCAAGGCTTCGAGGGCCAGGTATCCGTTTTCAACTACAAGGGCGGCCCCACCTACCGTTGCCTCTTCCCGGAGCCGCCCGCGCCCGGCTCCGCGCCCAACTGCGCGGAGGCCGGCGTCCTCGGCGTCCTCCCCGGCCTCGTGGGCGCGCTTCAGGCCACCGAAACCATCAAGCTCCTCGCCGGCATCGGTGAGCCGCTCTCCGGCCGTCTCTTCCTCTACGACGCCCTTTCGCTCACCACCCGCACCCTCCGCCTCGCCGCCGACCCGCGCAGCCGCGACATCACCGAGCTGCCGCCGGACGGCTATGGCGAAACCTGCGCCGTCGCGCCCGCTGCCCGCTCCGCCTCGCCCGACGAAATCACACCCGACGAGCTCCGCGCCGCCCTCGTCTCCTCCGCCCCACCCCAGCTACTCGACGTCCGCGAAGACTGGGAACGCGCTCTCGGTGCCATCCAGCCCTCGCTCCACTTCCCGCTCGCCCGCCTCGCCGAGCCCGCCGCCGACCTCTCCGCCCTCGATCCCGCCCGCCCGCTCGTCGTCTATTGCGCTGGCGGCGTCCGCAGCGCCAAGGCCCTCCCCATCCTCCGCTCCCGCGCCCCCTTCGCCTCGCTACGCAGCCTCCAGGACGGATTCAAAGGGTGGACAGCCTCCCGCCCGCAGTAGCTTGACGTTCCGTCTCGGTGATACATCTTCGTATCACATGTCGGCCACCGCTTCGATTCGAGATCTCCGCAACCATTTCCCGAAGATCAGGAAACTCGTGGAAAGCGAGGGCGAGGTCCTGCTCTCCGAGCATGGCCGCACCCGTTATCGCCTCGTCCTCCACACCGAAGCCCCCGCACGCCCCGCGCCGCCGGTGGATTATTGGGCACGCCTGACCGCGCACCAACCGGAGCCCCTGAACGCGGCCCAGGCCCGCAGCTTGCACGAGGACAACCGCGGTGACCGCTGACAAAATCTACGCCGACCCCAGCGCGCTTCTGAAGCTCTACCTCCACGAGCCGCAATCGCGCGCGATGGCGATGTGGCGCGCAAAAACGAAGGGATCGCTCGCCGTCACTTCACATGGCCGTGTCGAACTGACCAACGAGCTCGCCCTCGCCGCCCACCGGGGCTTCCTCTCCGACCCCGCCTATCAAGCCGCCCTCGCCGCCCTCGACGACGACTTCGAGCAAGGTCGCTACACCGTCGCCGATCTCCTGTGGCGGGCCGTGCTCAAACGTGCGGCCGACCTCTCCCGCGCCCACACGCCCTCCTTCGGCACCCGCTCCCTCGACGTGCTCCACGTCGCCAGCGCCCTCGAACTTGGCATGAAACACTTCGTCACTTTCGACGATCGCCAGGCGCAACTGGCCACAGCAACCGGCCTAAAATTGATCCGACCCGCCGCGTGAACACGCCCGCCGTCGTCCTCACCATCGCCGGCTCCGACAGCGGCGCGGGCGCCGGCATCCAGGCCGACTCCCGCGCCATCCACGCCCTCGGCGCCTTCGCCTGCACCGCCCTCACCGCCCTCACCGCGCAAAACACCCGCGGCGTCACCGCGTGGCTCCCCACCCCGCCCGCCCTCCTCGCCGCGCAGATCGACGCCGTGCTCTCCGACCTGCCCGTCGCCGCGCTCAAGACTGGCCTCCTCCCCGGCGCGCCCGCCATCCGCGCCGTCGCCGCCGCCCTCGCCCGCCACCCGCGGCGGCTCCCGCTCGTCGTTGATCCCGTCATCGGCTCCACCAGCGGCACGCGTTTCCTCGACGACGCCAGCCTCCGCTCCCTCCGCCGCCACCTTTTTCCGCTCGCCACGCTGATCACGCCCAACTGGCCCGAGGCCGCCGCCCTCACCGGCCTGCCCGTCACCGACGCCGCCGAGGCCGAGACCGCCGCTCTCACCCTCGCCCGCTCCGCCGGCTGCGCCGTCCTCCTCAAAGGCGGCCACTCGCCCGACCGCGCCCGCTGCGTCGATTTGTTCGTCACGCCCGAAGGCCGCCTCCGCCGTTATTCGTCCTCCCGCCTGGCAACTCCCAACACCCACGGCACCGGCTGCACCCTCTCCGCCGCCATCGCCGCCGGCCTCGCTCGCGGGCTCCCCCTCCCCGCCGCCATCGCCCGAGCCCGCGCCCTGCTCCGCCACGGCCTCGCCTCGCACCGCTCCATCCGCCTCGGTTCCGGCCCTGGGCCGGCGTTTTTAAGCATCGCGAAAGACAAGGCGTAACCGCCTCCTCTGACCGTGCCGGCGCTGCGCCAAACGCATTCGGCCTACGTATCGCCGTAAAAAACACGCTCGCGGCGGCCACCCGCCAAAAGATTGCATGGCGCATGTTTCGCCTGCCGCCACCGATCTTTTCTTCGACGCGCTTTCTCCTCCTCGCCATCTCGATCCACCTTGCCGCCGCGCCGCATGCCGCCGAGGCGGCCTCGGCGAAACCCGTTATCACGCAGCAACCCGAGTCGCAGACGGTGGCTATCGGCGACATCGTCTCGCTCTCCGTCGCGGCTTCCGGCGAGGGCCCCTTCACCTACCAGTGGCGCAAGAGCGGCACCACGCTGCGCGGAAAAACCGAGGACTATCTCATCATCGAGCCTGCCCTCGCCTCGAACAGCGGCACCTACTCGGTCGTCGTGCGCAACGCGGCCGGCTCCGTGACGAGCGAGCCCGCCAAGCTCAGCGTCCTCGCGCCGCCGGCGATCACCACGCACCCCGCCCCGCCGTTCTCGCTCGTCGGCTCCTCCGTCACCCTCTCCGTGCGGGCCACGGGTGCGCCCCCGCTGCATTACCAGTGGTTCAAGGACGAGACCGCCATCGAAGGCGCGCAATCTGCCACCCTCACTCTGACCAACCTCACGCTCGCGGACGCGGGCGACTACTCCGTCGTGGTCAGCAACGCCGTCGGCAGCGCGACCTCCGAAAACGGCGAGTTGATCGTCGAAGTTCCTTCCCCGCTCCCGGTGATCCTTTCGCAACCGGAGCCTCAGACCGTGCGGCCGGGCGCATTCGTCGCGTTCGAGGTCGGCATCGACGCGGATTGGGACGCCGAGGGCCTGTTCAGCGTTCAATGGTATCGCGACGGCAAGCCGATCGATTTCGACGAGGCGCGCCTGAGCCGGCTCGAGATTCACGAAGCCACTTTCGCCAACGCCGGTCTCTACACCGCCGTGGTCAAATCGAACACCGGCTCCGTCACCTCCGCGCCCGCCCGCCTCGTGGTCGAGGTCCCGCCGCCCGCCGTGCTCGAGTTCGACCAAGCCCTGAGCGTCGGCGCGTTGGTGAACGCTTCGCTTGAAGACAAGCCGTTGCCCGACGGTGTCGTTTACCGAGCCGTGGGGCTGCCCGCCGGCCTGAGTCTCGACGCCTATGGCAACGTGTCGGGCCTCGTCCGCGCCAAGCCCGGCACCTACCGAATTCGTTATTGGACACAACACGGTCGGCAGAAGAGCGAAATCCGCGAACTCGTGGTGCGGGTCGGCCCGTTCCCGTCTCGTTTTGTCGGCAACTACGAAGCGCTTCTAAACGACGCCAACGGACCCGCCGCACGGCTCCGCTTCACCGTGGGCAGATCCGGTGTCGTCACCGGCCAGGCCATCAGCACGCACCACGCGGCCGCCTTTTCCTTTCGTTCGTTTTTCCACTACAGCGCCTACGGCGACGCCGGATTTTACCACGACACCCAGCGCAAAGGTCGTTCCCCGGTGGCCGGCTCCGTCTCGTTCGACGAACACACCGGAGAGATCGTCGTTTGGGGTGCGATCGACGGGCCGCCGCGCCCGATGTCGGGCGATGGCGAACCCATGAGAACCTCTGCGCCAGGCGACGCCGACCCGGCCGCGGGCCGCTACACGCTCAGTCTTCGCTCCGATGTCGTTCTGCCGCCCTACGCGGGCAATCCCGTGGGCGGCGCCTTCGCTACCGCCACCATCGACCGTGCCGGGGGCCTCAAGCTGACCGGCCGCGTGCCGGACGGGCGGCCTTTCACCGGGCACTACCGCCCCACCCAATCGGGCCAATACTACGTCTTCGCCAAGCCCCGCGCGCGAATCGGCCACGGCCTCGGAGGCTCCTTGCGATTGCAGGTGGTCGAGGACGTGGAGCCCCTCCGCTTCACCGCCACCGCGCCCATTGTATGGAACCGAGCCTCCATGGCCGGCCGCGATGTTCACCCCTACCTCGACGCACATCGCTCGATCCCTTTCACCGCGCGCCTCCGTCCTTGGCTGCGACCCAGCCGCGAAGCCGGCTCGCTTGCGGAGCTTCTCGGGGTGGCGACAGACGCGCCCCTTGATTTCGATCTCACCGAAACGGCGCCGCACACCGACACCCTTCCCACGGAACTCATTCTCGACGCCTCCGGAAACCTCTCCGCGAATTCGCCCGAGCAAGCCCGGGAGACACGATTCCGCATCCGCTTGTCCCCCCTCACCGGCGCCTTGAATGGCAGCTTCCACACCGTTGATTGGGCCGGCCGCACCCGTAAGGCGATCCTTCACGGTATTTTCACCCAGCGCCTCGCATCGGACATCGATGAGCCTCTGGGCTCAGGTTTTTTCCTCGTCCCCTCCCACGGCCTCCCCGGCCAGCTCGAATCGGGCCGGCTGCAAATCGACTAAGGACTCCGCGCAGGCGGCATAGACGCGCATTTCTCCCTCGCTGGCAGCCGCTTGCGCGCCCGCTCCGCTCGCGCGCACAAAACCCTTGGCACACCGCGCCGCGGGCTCTTTCGTCCGCGTCAACCATGTCCACCGCGAAGCCCGCCCTCCTCGCCCTCGAAGACGGTTCCGTCTATCACGGCCGCGCCTTTGGCGCCGACGCCGTCATCGCCGGCGAGTGCGTGTTCAACACCTCCATGACCGGCTACCAGGAGATCGTCACCGATCCCTCCTACTTCGGCCAGATCGTCACCCTCACCGCGCCGATGATCGGCAACTACGGGGTCAACGACGAGGACACCGAGGCCACCGCGCCCCGCGCCTCCGGTCTCGTGGTCCGCGAACTCTCGTCCATCGTCTCCAACTGGCGCGCCAACTCCTCCCTCGACGCCTACCTCAAGAAATACGGCGTGCCCGGTATCAGCGGCGTCGATACGCGCGCCATCACCAAGAAGCTCCGGGTGGACGGCGCCATGAAGTGCTGCCTCACCACCCTCCCCATGTCCGAGGCCGACGCGATCGCCCGCGCCAAGGGCTGGCGCGACATGGCCGGCAGCGACTACGTGAAGGACACCACCTGCCGCGAGCCCTACATCTGGGGCGCCTCCGATCCCTCGCGCTTCAACACCCCCTACGTGCCGCCCGGCACCACCCTCGGCCTGCCCGCCACGCCCTCGAAGCGTTTCCGCGTGGCCGCCTTCGACTTCGGCGCCAAGCACACCATCTTCCGCAAGCTCGTGAACCACGGCTTCGAGGTGCAGGTCTTCCCCGCCACCGCCACCGCCGAGCAGATCAAGGAGCACGCGCCCGACGGCGTCTTCCTCTCCAACGGCCCCGGCGATCCCGCCGCGCTCGACTACATCCACAAGACCGTCACCGGCCTCGTGCGCGATTTCCCGATGTTCGGCATCTGCCTCGGCCACCAGATGCTCACCCACGCCCTCGGCGGCCAGACCTACAAGCTCAAGTTCGGCCACCGCGGCGGCAATCAGCCGGTCAAAAACCTCGAGACCGGCAAGGTCTCCATCACCGCGCAAAACCACGGCTTCGCCACCGACCCGAAGA
>JAUWBD010000150.1 GCA_030605125.1 Verrucomicrobiota bacterium
CTACGATCCCGACAAACCGTGGTCCGAGCTGCCCGAGGCGACGCGCAAGGCCATCCTCCATGGCGCCGGCGAGCGGCAATTCGCCTTCAAGCTGAAGCGCATGCGCGAAGCCCGCGCCATGCCCTTCGCCGGCGTGATCGCCGACCTCGAGGAGAGCTTCCGCGGCACCGACAGCGACGGCTTCCGCGCGCGGCTGACGACCTTCATGGTGAGCGGCCCCTGCCCGATGTGCCGCGGCGGCCGGCTCAACGAGCGCAGCGCCGCAGTGAAGGCGGGCGGGCTCACCATCACCGAGTTCCTCGCCCGCGACGTCGGCTCGGCGCACGCCTGGGCGAAGGGCCTGCTCGAGGTCGTGGCGCACGAGGCCGTGCGCGAGATCGCGACCGGCATCGAGCAGCGGCTGCGTTTCCTGCTCGAGACCGGGCTCGGCTACCTGACGCTCGACCGCGATTACGACACGCTCTCCGGCGGCGAGGCCCAGCGCGTGCGCCTCGCCACCCAGCTCGGCATGGGGCTGATGGGTGTCATCTACGTGCTCGACGAGCCGAGCATCGGCCTGCACCCGGCCGACAACGAGAAACTCCTCGCCACCCTCACCGAGCTGCGCGACCGCGGCAACACGGTGGTCGTGGTCGAGCACGACGAGGACACGATGCGCCTCGCCGACGAGATCATCGAGATGGGCCCCGAGGCCGGCGCCGAGGGCGGGCAGATTCTTTTCCAAGGCACGCCCGACCAGCTCATCGCCGCGCCCGCCAAACAGACCCGCACCGGGCCTTACCTCGCCCGCAAGCAGCGGGTCACCCGCGACGCGAAACCGAAAACCACCGACGGTCTCTTCCTCACCGTGCGAGAGGCGCGCGAGCACAACCTCAAGGGCGTCGATGCACGCTTCCCGGTCGGCCTGCTCACGGTCGTCACCGGCGTGTCGGGCTCTGGCAAGAGCACGCTGGTCAACGACGTGCTCGCCGCGGCCGCCGCGCGAAAGCTCAACGGGGCCAAATCGATCCCGGGCAAGCACCGGCATATCGAAAATCTGGATACGTTTGAGAAACTCGTTCAGGTGGACCAATCGCCGATCGGCCGATCGCCGCGCTCCAATCCTGCCACCTACACCGGGCTCATGGACCCGCTGCGCGAGCTCTTCGCGATGGTGCCGCTCGCCAAGGTGCGCGGCTACACCGCGAGCCGTTTCTCTTTCAACGTGCGCGGCGGTCGCTGCGAGCGCTGCCAGGGCGACGGCGTGATCACGCTCGACATGCAGTTCATGGCCGACGCCTACGCGCCCTGCCCGAGCTGCGGCGGGCGGCGCTTCAACCGCGAGACGCTCGAGATCCTGTTTCACGGCAAATCCATCGCCGACGTGCTCGACATGTCGGTCAGCGAGGCGATCGGGCTCTTCAAAAACATCCCGAAGATCATGGACCGCCTGGAAACGCTCTCCGCGGTCGGCCTCGGCTACCTCACGCTCGGGCAGAGCGCGACCACGCTCTCCGGCGGCGAGGCGCAGCGGCTGAAACTTTCGCTCGAGCTGAGCAAACGCCAGCAGGGCGGCACGCTCTACATTCTCGACGAGCCGACCACCGGCCTGCACTGGGTGGACATCCAGCACCTGATGGACCTGCTCTTCAAACTGCGCGACGCCGGCAACACCTTGATCGTGATCGAGCACAACCTCGACGTGATCCACCTCGCCGACTGGTTGATCGATCTCGGCCCCGGCGGCGGCTCGGCCGGCGGCGAGATCGTTTACGCGGGTCCGCGCGCCGGCATCGAGCAGGAGCCGCGCAGCCTCACCGGCCGCGCGCTGGCGAAGTGGGCGGGCGCTACCAGGCTCGCGCCGTGATCAGGAAGAGCACGATCATCGCCACGCCGCAGGCGAGGCGGCCGATGATCGAGAGCACGAAGCCGACGGCCGCACCCGCGCCAGCGACAAGCGACTCGCGGCGCGTCTTTTTCGCGACGTAGCGCTCGGCCATTACGGCGCCGAAGATCGTGCCGAGGATCAGCGCGGGCAGGGAGAAAAACATCCCGATGATCGCTCCGGCACCGGCGCCGGCCATGCCCCACTTGCCGCCGCCGAAGAGCTTGGTGCCGAGCAGCACGCCGAGAAAATCCACGATCACCGAGACCAGCCAGATCACGCCGATCCAGATGATGGCGACCCAGGAGATGGATTCCGGTAGCAGCAGCTTGTGGAGCACCATGCCAACGAGGATCAACGTGGTGCCGGGCAAGAGCGGCACGAGCACGCCCAGCAGCCCGACGAGGCTGAGCAGGATCGTGAGCGACCAAACGGCGATTTCCATGGGCGCGCGGCTGGATCAGGGCGTCGCGGCGGCGGCGCCACCGAGCGTGGTGCCGGCGCGACGGGCGGTCATCTCGACGAGACGCTGGATCTCGAGTTCGGCGTTTCGCTTCCGGATGCGCGCGGCCTCGACTTCGCGGGCGAGCTCGAAGGCCGCCAGGCTGGCGCGCTCGCGCTCGGTGCGGAGGGCGGAGAGACGCGCCTCGAGCGCCTCCGCCTCGGCGGCATGTTTTTTGGCTTGCTCGACAAAGCCGGCGGTGTCGTCGGCGATCTGGCGGGAGGCGGCCTCCCACTTCTCGATCTTTTCCCGCTCCCGGCGCGCCTCCTCGGCGAGCCGTGCGGCGGCGCGGCGCTCCGCATCCTCGCGGGCCTGGCGCTCCGCCTCGGCCTTTTCGGCCGCGCGCTCGGCGGCGACGCGCCCGGCCTCTGCCGCGACCTGCGCGGCCTTCGCCTCGGCGTCGCGGGAGTGCACGACGTAAACGACGCCAAAGGCGGCGAGGAGAAGGACGGGCACCAGAACGTAGAGCTTGTTCACGAGAAAAACGGGAATTGAAGGGAGCGAGGAGGGCGCGCGGCGAAACGATCAGCGGCCGGGGCGGGGGGCGGCGGGCGGCGGGGCTTGGAGGCGGTTGAGCAGGCTTTCGAGCGACTCGCGGTTGGCCTGCGCCTTGACCAGAAATTCGGCGAGAAAGGCCTTCTCCGCCTCGGCGGCTTGGCGCTCGGCGGCGAGGCGGGCGAGCGCGGCCTCCTCGGCCTCGATTTCCTTGCGGAGGCGCTCGACCTGCTTGGCGAGGCGATCCTGCTCGCGAAAGGCGCGGTCGCGGGCGTCGAGCGCGTCTTGGCGTTCTTCGCGCTGCGCGGCCTCGCGGGCCTCGCGCGCGGCGCGTTCGGCTTTGCGGGCTTCGGCGGCGCGGTGCGCCTCGGCCAGCGCCGCGCGGCGCGCCTCCTGCTCGGACTCGAGGCGGGCGAGGCGCGCGGTTTCCGCGGCGGCGGCCTTTTGCGCCTCGCGCTCCTTCGCGGCGCCCCGGTGCAGGGAGAAGACGCCGATGAAGAGGAGCATCGCGACGAGCGGGCCGAGGAGGTAGAGCTTGTTCATGGTGAACCGGAGTGGGCGTTAATCGCGGCGGGCGGAAAGGGCGTCCTGGATCGCGCGGTGGAGCGGCTCCAGGGACTCGGCGGGCGCGTCGCCGGCCTCGCGGGCGGCGGCGATCCAGCGGGCGGCGTCCTCATGGCGCTGGAGTTCGTAGGCGAGGAAAGCGAGCTGGAGCCGGGCCTGGCCGAGGCGCTCGTGCCCGGGCTTGGCGAGGGCGGAGCGTCCGCGTTCGTAGGCCTGGGCGGCGTCGCCGTGGGCGTGGAGCAGATGGGAGAGGGTCAACTCGAGGGGGCCGTCCTCGGGGAAGCGGGCGACGGCGCGGGAGAGGGCGTCGATGGCGCGGGCCGGCCGGTCGCCCTGTTGGTAGGCGGAGGCGAGCAGTTCCCAGTTGCGCCGGGTGTTTTCGAGGGAGCCGTCGGCGAGACCGGCCTCGAGCGCCTCGGCGGCGAGCGCATAGCGGCCGAGGTTGAAGAGGAGGGCGACGCGCGTGTAGTTGTCCTGTGGAGACGCGAGGTGGCCGAGGGTCCGGGCGCGGTCGAGGGTGTGAAGGGCGCGAAGGTTTTGCGCGCGGGCCTCGGCGGGCTCGGTGGCGGCGGCCGCGGCGCCCAGGTAGAGGGAGAGGAGCTGGGACCAGCCGGAGGACTCCTGCGGCGCCTGCTCGACGAGGAGCTCGAGTTGCTCGGCGGCGCGGGCGTGCTCGTCGAGCTGCAGCAGGCAGGCGACGAGGACGAGGCGGACCTGCGGCGAGGGGCGGACGGAGAGCAGCAGCGCCTCCTCGGCGTGCCCGAGCGCTTCGCGAAGGCGATCGCGGCGGGGCGGATTCTCGAGCGTGGCGAGCTGGTAGAGGACGGAGGAAGCGAAGAGGCGAAGCTCGGGCGTGGGCGCGGGGGCGCGAGCGAACCAGCGCTCGACCCACGCAAGGGCGGTCTCGTAGCCGGCGCGCCGGGCGGGGGAGTCCTTGGCGTCGGCCCCGACCTGGTAGTGAAGCTGGGCGAGGAGGTGCAGGCGCTCGAGGTGCGCGGGGGCGTCGAGGAAGTTCGGGTTGCCCTCGGCGAGGGCGTGGGCGCGCTCAAGCGGGGCGATGGCTTCGGCGTAGCGGCTCTCCGCGAGAAAAATCTGCGCGCGCAACTGGAGCAGGACGTAGGCGTCGTAGCCGGCGGGAGCGGCGCGGGCGAGGAGTTGATCGACGAGGGCGAGGGCCTCGGCGTGGCGCCTCGCGTCGAGCAGGGGCTGGAGCTTGCCGAATCCGGCGGCGGCGGCCTCGGAGATCTCCTTCCGCGGGAGCTCGCGGTCGCGCGGCGACTGCGCGAGGGCCGGCGCGGCGGCGGGGAGCAGCGCGAGGACGAGGACGGCGAGGATGCGGCGAGACGCGGGCATGGGGCTCAGTTGCCGGTGAGGGTGAAGGCCACGCGTTGTTGCACGCGGGTGTTTTGCGCCGCGCCGGCTTTTCGCCCGGGGCGGAACTTCCACTTCGACACCGCGTCGATGGCGGCCTGCTCGAAGCCGGGATGCGTGGAGCTCACGACGACCGGGTCGCGGACGTTGCCCTGGGTATCGACGATGAACTCGACGACGACCTCGCCGTTGAGGCCGGAGCGGCGCATGTCGAAGGGATAGACGGGGCTGATGCGGACGCGGGGCTCGGGGCGCTGGTCGAGGTCGGCGAGGTTGAGGATGTTTCGGAGGCCGCCGGCGACCGCGGGGCGCGGCGGACCGGCGGGGATGACGGCGGCGCCAGTGGAGCGCTCGATCTCGGGCGGGGGCGGTGGCTGGAAGCGCTGGACGAAGGGCGATTCGATGACCGGGGAGGGCAGATCGGCCTGCATCGGCGGGGCGAGGCTCGCGGCGGCGTCGGCGAGAGGCGCGTCGGCGCTGGAAAAATCCTCGACGGGCTCGGGCTCGTCGGGCTCGGGGGGCGGCGGGAGATCGAGGGCGATGGTGGGGATTTCGGCCTCGGCGGGCGCCGCCTCGGGCGCGGACGGGAAGAGGTAGCCGCTGACGGCGACGCCGGCGTGGAGCAGGAGCGAGACGAGGGCGGCGACGAGGAGGCTGCGGCTCATGGTGCGGGCGGCGTAGGGGCTCGGCGGATACGGGATCAGCGGCCGGAGGCGCGATGGGCGGTCTCGATGGAGACGCTCGGGATGCCGGCGAGCCGCACCTCGTCGAGCACGCGGACGACGGAGCCGTAGAGCGCGCGATCATCGCCGGAGACGAGCACGCGGGGGCGGGCGGCGGAGGCTCGGTAGGCGGCGAGGCGGTGGGGGATCTCGGCGAGCGAGACGGGCTCGCGGTTCCAAAAGGCGGCGTCGCCGTCGGAGAGCTGGATGACGACGGCGTCGTCCTCGTCGGAGGCGGCGGCGGTGGCCGAGGCCTGCGGCAGGTCCACCGGGACGGCCTGGATCTTGTTGAGCGAAAGGGTGAACAGGACGAAGGTCGCGAGCAGGAAGAAGATCACGTCGATCAGCGGGATGATCTCGATGCGCGCCTTCCGGGGCGGCGTGAGCTCGAGCGGGCTTTGAAAGAGGGAGGACATGTCGGAATGACGAATGACCAGTGACGAATGCCGAATGATGAAAACGTGTTCGGGCGGGCGAGGCGGGCGCGGTTATTCGGCGGGGCGGATGCGGGTCTCGATCAGCACCTTGGAGATGCCGGCCTTGCGGACCTCGTCCACGACGTAGCGGACCTGGGAGAAGAGGGCTTTTTCGTCGCCGTTGATGAGAATGCGGCCGTCGGGGTGCCGGGTTTTGTAGTCTTGGAGCAGGTGGAGGAATTGATCGAGGGTGATGAGATCCTTGTCCCAGCCCAGCGTGCCGTCCTCGCGAATGGATAGGGTGACCGAGGCACCGACGTCGCGGGGCTCGCTGCTGCGCGCGGCGGGCAAGGCGACGGCGAGCCCGCCGCTCTTGTTGAGCGAGAGGGTGAAGAGCACGAAGGTGGCGAGCAGGAAGAAGATCACATCGATCAGGGGAATGATCTCGATGCGGGCCTTTTTCGGGCCGCCGGGGCGGATGGCGGAGGGGCCGTGCATGGGCGCGGTGGACGCGGACGCGAGCGGGGCCGGGGCCTCAGGCGAGGTTGGCGGCGGCGCGCTTTTTCATCGTCAGCTCGAGGGCGTTGGCGGCGTCGGTGATGTTGTGGCGGGCCTCCTCGACGCGGACGTTGAGCACGTTGAAAGGCAGCAGGGCGGTGATGGAGATGAGCAGGCCGGCGGCGACCGCGATGAGGGCCTCGCCCACGCCGCCGGTGATGGCGCCCGCGTTGGCGGCGATGTCGCCGTCGCCGAGCGCGCCGAAGGTGTTCATCATGCCGAGCACGGTGCCGAGCAGCCCGAGCAGGGGCGCGAGCGTGATGCAGGTGTCGAGCACGGCGATGCCGCGCTGGAAGCGGTTGAGCTCCTGGTTGGCCGCGCGCGTGAAGGCGTTGGGCAGCGAGTGGTCGCGGTGCGTGAGCGCGTAAACAAGGACGCGCGCCACGTAGTCCCGGCTGGGCTTGCCCAGGTGCACGGCGCCGTCGATGTCGCCGTTTTCGACCTTCTCGAGCATTTGCTCGACGAGCGCCGGCTGGCGGCGGCTGTTCTCGCTGACGAGGAAGATCACGCGCTCGACCACCGCGGTCACCGCCACGAAGGAAGTGAGCAGGATCGGCCACATGACCCAGCCGCCATCGACGAAGAGTTCCATCGGCGACTTGCCCATGACGAAGGCGATCGGAAGGGAGGTGTGCATGAGAAAAGGAGAAAGGGAGTGGGACTGGAAGACGTGGCGAGGCTGGATGACTGACAGCCACAAAAAGGAAAAAGCGAACAGATTGAGCATGAGTCTCAACCTCAGCAAGCATCCTTGATGTCGGCTTCAGCGAGAAGTGCGGGCAGGCGCTCGGTTGCCGGGCGCTCGCCGCAGACCGCCGCAGATTTTCCCTTGCCAAGCCTTCGGTGGGTCTCTGCCTTCTCCCGTTCCCACCATGCAAAAGACCAAGAAGTCCGTCGCCAAGCGCTTCAAGCTCACCGCCAAAGGTAAGCTCAAGCGTCGCACGCCCGGCTTCCGTCACCTGCTTGCCTCCAAGAGCACCAAGGCCAAGCGCCGTGCTACCAAGGACAAGCTCGTGGCCGAAGGCCATGCTGCGCCGCTCAAGCGCTGCCTCCCGCACGGTCTGTAACCTAACCGCAGACCGCATCGGAAAACCGAAACCGCCAGGCCGGGTGAATCCTAACGAGACGACCCGCCGGCTCTAACCCAACAAGGAACAACCCAACATGCCTCGTGCCACCAATGCCGCCGCTTCCCGCCGTCGCCGGAAGAAGGTCCTCAACTACGCCAAGGGTTACTTTGGCAACAAGTCCAAGCTCTTCCGCTACGCGAAAGAAGCCGTTCATCACGCCTGGCTCTACGCCTTCCGTGATCGCCGCAAGAAGAAGTCCAACTTCCGCGGTCTCTGGATCGTGCGTCTGAACGCCGCCGCCCGCGCCAACGGCATCAGCTACAGCCGCCTCATCGAGGGCCTCAAGGCCGCCAACATCGGCCTCGACCGCAAGGTCCTGTCCGACCTCGCCATTCGCGACGAGGTCGCCTTTACCGCCCTGGTCGCCAAAGCCCAGGACGCGTTGAAGGCCAAGGCCGCCGCCAAGGCCGCCTAAAGAGCCCCCATCAAACGCGAGCCCGGACGGCTCGCCTCCCTTTCAGTCCCGGAGGACGGGCCTCGCTCACGAGGCGCCGTCCTCTTTTTTTGCCCCTCCGCCACCTGCGCCGCCCAAGCGGCGCGTCGGCGACCTTCGACCTCCGACGTTCCGACTTTCGACCTCTTTCAGATGCAAGACCAACTCGCCGCCCTTCTCGCCAAAGCCTCCGCCGAGCTTCCGGCGCTCGCCACGCGTCCTGAATTCGAGGCCGCCAAGGCCCGCTACGTCGGCCCCAACGGCGAGCTCACCGCGCTCATGAAGCAGATGGGCTCCGTGCCGAAGGAGCAGAAGCCCGCCGTCGGCAAGCTCATCAACGAGACCAAGACCGCGCTCCAGGCCCAGCTCGACGCCGCCCTTTCGCGCATCGAATCCGCCGAGCTCGCCGCCCGCCTCGGGCCCGCCGTGGACCCTACCCTCCCCTCGCCCGACCGCGGCCTCGGCACCCTCCATCCGCTCACCCTCGTGCGCGAGGAGATGACCCGCATCCTCCGCAAGGTCGGCTTCTCCGTCGTCGAGGGCCCCGAGGTCGAGACCGAGTATTACTGCTTCGACGCGCTCAACACCCCCTCCGACCACCCCGCGCGCGACGCCCAGGACACCTTCTACCTGCCCGAGAGCGCCCGCTTCGGCAACGTATCCAAAAAATCACCACACGAGAAGTATCTGCTCCGCACCCACACCAGCTCGGTGCAGATCCGCACCATGCTGAAGGGCCAGCCGCCCATCCGCATCGTCTCGCCCGGCCGCGTGTATCGCCGCGACACCACCGACGCCACCCACTCGGCCAACTTCCACCAGCTCGAGTGCCTCTACGTGGACAAGAACGTCACCGTGCGCGACCTGAAGGCCCTGCTTGACTACATCTTCGCCTCGCTCCTCGGCAAAGACACGAAGACCCGCTTCCGCCCGCACTACTTCGGCTACACCGAGCCGAGCTTCGAGGTGGACCTCAGCGCCTCGCATCTGCCCAAGGTCAACAAGCCCTGGATCGAGATCGGCGGTTGCGGCATGGTGGACCCGGTGGTCTTCAAGGATGTCGGCTACGACCCCGAGGTCTGGAGCGGCTACGCCTTCGGCATGGGCCTCGAGCGCCTCGCGATGCTCCTCTACGGCATCGATGACATCCGCTATTTCTACCAAAACGACGTCCGCTTCCTGAAGCAGTTCGCCTGAATCACCCAAACCTTATTGCCCACGAAACACACGAAAAGACACGAAATCCAAGCCTCCGACTTTCGTGTCATTTCGTGTGTTTCGTGGGCTCTCTCTGAATCTGACTTTTCGATGAAACTCTCCCGCTCCTGGCTCCAAGACTACGTCGACCTCGCCGGTGTCTCCGACGACGACATCTCCCGCGCCATCACCTTCCTCGGCTTCGAGGTCGAAGCCCTCATCCGCACCGGCGCGCCCAAGCTCGAAAACGTAGTGGTCGGGCAAATACTCACCCGCGACAAGCACCCCAACGCCGACAAGCTCTCCGTCTGCACCGTGGACGTCGGCCCCGCCCACGGCGGCGTGCGCACCATCGTCTGCGGCGCGCCCAATTGCGACGCCGGCAGGCGCGTGCCCGTCGCCCTCCCCGGCGCCGTCCTGCCCGGCAACTTTGTCATCAAGGAGTCCAAGGTCCGCGGCCAGCTCTCCGCCGGCATGATGTGCTCCGCCAAGGAGCTCACCATCGCCGAGGACGCCCAAGGCCTGCTCCTCCTCTCCGGCGAGCCCGCCCTCGGCGCCCCGATCAACGACGTGCTCCCCGCCGGCGACACCGTCTTCGACATCGAGATCACGCCCAACCGCCCCGACGCCCTCAGCCACCTCGGCGTCGCCCGCGAACTCGCCGCCTGGTTCAAAAAGGAGCTCCGCTACCCGGACGTCTCCTTCACCCCGGCCAAGATCGCCGCGCAGCCCCGCCCCGACCTCCTCAAGGGCGTCCGCGTCACCGCCGAGAAGGACTGCCCGCTCTACACCGCCACCGTCGTCACCGGCGTGAAGGTGGGCCCCTCGCCCGAGTGGATCCAGCGGCGCCTCGCCGCCGTCGGCCTGCGCCCGATCAACAACATCGTCGATATCGGCAACTACGTGATGCTCGAATACGGCCAGCCCGTGCACGCCTTCGACGCGAAGAAACTCGCCGGCGCCGAGATCGTCGTCCGCCACGCCGCCGACGGGGAAAAGATCCTCACGCTCGACGGCAAGGGGCGCGCGCTCGACCACCACATGCTTGTCATCGCCGACGCGCAAAAGCCCGTCGTCATCGCCGGCATCATGGGCGGTGAAAACTCCGGCGTCTCCGCCGACACCACCGACCTCGTCCTCGAGGTCGCCTACTTCAAGCGCCAGTCCGTGCGCTCCACCTCCAAGCGCCTCGGCCTCGCCTCCGATTCTTCCTACCGCTACGAGCGCGGAGTCGATGTCCACTCGCTCGAGGAGGCCGCGCACCGCTTCATCGACCTCATCCTCGCCCACGCGGGTGGCGCCGTCGCCGGCCCGATCCACGCCGTCGGCACCCTGCCGCCCTGGGAGCGCGAGATCACCGTCACGCCCGCCTACATCAACGAGAAGCTCGGCTTCAACGTGCCCGCCGACGAGATGCGCGCCGCGCTGGAGCGCCTCGAGCTCGTCGTCACCCGCGAGGACCCGACCGAAAACCGCGGCCCCGCCTGGACCTTCTCCATCCCGAGCTGGCGCGACGACCTCGAGCGTCCGATCGACCTCGTCGAGGAGGTCGTGCGCCTCCACGGCACCGAGAAAATCCCGTCCTCCGTCGTCACCGCGCCCGGCCTCGTGGGCAACGACGACGCCATCGTGCTCTTCAACCGCGCCGTCGCCTCCGCCCTCGTCGGCGCCGGCTTCCACGAGTGCGTGAACTACACGCTCCGCTCCGCCAAGGAGGTCGCCGCCTGGGCCACGCCCGCGCAGACCGCCGCGCTCGCCCTCGCCAATCCCTTCGTCGAGGACCAGTCGCACCTGCGCTCCACGCTCGTCGGCGGCCTGCTCGAATCGCTCGCGCTCAATCAGTCGCGCGGCGTCGCGGCCTCGCGCCTCTTCGAGACCGGCCGCGTCTTCCTCGAACGCAAGGGCCAGCTCTCCGAGTGCGTCGCGGTCGCCTTCGTGATCGCCGAGGAAACGGGCGAACGCTCCTGGCGCGCGCGCGAGGCGGCGGATTTCTACACCGCCAAGCGCCACACCGGCACGGTCTCGGCCCTCGCCGACATCGAGCTCGATCGCCAGCCCACCGCGCTCATCGCCGAGGGCTCCGACGCCGCCCGCGCCTGGCAGGCCGGCCACGCCGCCACCGCCGGCAACATCGAGCACGGCTGGACCGCCAGCTTCGGCCTCGTAAGCCTCGCGCACCTCAAGGCCCTCGGCATCACCGGCAAGGTTTACGCGGGCTTCTTCGCCATCGTCTCGGAGAAGGTCAGCGCCGAGACCGAGCGCCGCGGTTACAAGCCCTTCAGCCTCCAGCCCGCCGCGCTGCGCGACCTCGCGCTCGTGGTGCCCGCCGCCACGTCCGCGATCGACGTGCAGAAGACCATCGCGAAGCACGCCCGCGCCGCGGCCGGCAACGCTTTCGCGCTCGAGGGTGTCGAGGTGTTTGACGTTTACACCGGCAAGGGCGTGCCCGAGGGCCAGAAGAGCCTGGCCTTCGCGCTCACCTTCCGCGCGGCGGACCGCACGCTCACCGACGACGAGGTCAACGCCGCCTTCAACAAGGTGCAGGCCGACCTCGCCGCGGCGGGTTACCAGATCCGCAAGTGATCAACCGTGGCGGGAGCTTCCAGCTCCCGCTTTTTTGCAAGGGAGCAGGATGCTCCCGCTACTTCGGGCTCAGCCCTGTTTCGGCTGCTCCGGCTGCTGGCCGGGCTGCTCGCCCTCGCCGGCGGGCGGCGGGGGCTGCATGGGCGCGTTGGTGCGACCGCTGGTGGTCATCATCGTGCGCACCTGCGCGGTCACGCGCGGCACCTCGCCGGCGGGCGTGGGCTGCGGCGCGGGCTGCGGAGTGGCCTTCGGCGCGGGCAAGGGCTTCGTCGGCGCGGTGAGTCGCGCGCCAGGCGCGGCCTTCACCTGCATCGGCGCGGCGGTGCCGGCCGGGCCCTGCGCGCGGGCGTTCTTCGCCAGCATCGCGAGCATGTTCTCAAACACCTGCACGTTGGACGCGCTGCGGAAGAGACCGGTGCAGATTTGCAGGCGCACGTTCTGCATCAGCTCCTGGAAGTATTTGTAGGCCTCGCCCTTGTATTCGACGAGCGGGTCCTTCTGGCCGTAGCTGCGCAGACCGATGGAGCGGCGCAGCTCCTCCATCTCGGTGAGGTGCTCCTGCCAGTGGTGGTCGATGGCGTTGATGACGACGTAGCGCTCGATCGCGCCGAGGGCCTCGGGGATCTCGACCGACTCCTTCACGGCGTAGGCCTCGCGGATCTTGTCCACGACGAACTTGAGCGCGTCGTCGAAGCTCTTCGATTGCACATCCTCGATCTTGAGGCCGATGGGGAAGTGGGTGTTGGCCCAGCCGACAAAGCCCTCGGTGGCGGCGCTGGCCGAATTGGCGGTGGCGGCGTTGCCGGTGAAGCCGGCGGTCTCGAGGCGGGCGGCGACCTCCTCCTCGACCTGCTCGAAGATG
>JAUWBD010000263.1 GCA_030605125.1 Verrucomicrobiota bacterium
GGGCCACGGGATTCTCGCTCGTCGCGGCGATCGCCCTCGGACTGATCGCGTGGACCTTCCGCGTGCGGGAGCAAAACCTGCGACTCCGCCTCGACATGGCCGAGACGGAGACCCGCCTGCTCCGCGCCGAGCTGCGCGCCGCGCACAATCAGCTCGAGGCCGAGCGCCTCCTCGCCGCCGCGCAAAGCCGAATCTTACAGGCACATCCGTCCGCGCCGCCTCCCGACGCCCCTCCGGGTTTGCCTTCCTCCGCGCCCTGAACTTCGTGCCGGCGTGGTCCGCGCCAAGCCCTCCTCCTCCCGCTCCTCCCAGCCCGCCGTCAAGGCCTCCGCCCGCCCGGCGCCCGAGTGCATCCGCCTGCGCGGAGTGCGCCAAAACAACCTCAAGGGCTTCGACCTCGATCTGCCCCTCGGGCGCTACATCGTCGTCACCGGCCCCAGCGGCGCGGGCAAAAGCTCGCTCGTCTTCGACACCCTCCACGCCGAAGGACAGCGCCGCTACGTCGAGACCTTCTCCGCCTACACCCGCCAGTTTCTCGACCTGCTCGACAAGCCCAAGGTGGACTCGATCGAGAACATCCGCCCGTCCATCGCCATCGAGCAAACCAACACCGTCAAAACCTCCCGCTCGACCGTCGGCACGATGACCGAGCTCACCGACTACTTCAAAGTCTGGTTCAGCCACGTCGCCACCTGCTTCGACCCCGCCACCGGCAAACCCGTCGAGGACGACACCCCCGCCACGATCTGGGAAAAAACCTCCGCCGCCCACCCCGGCCAAACCCTTGTCGTCGCCTTCAAAATCTCCCGCCCCGCCAACCTCGCCTGGCCCGAGATCCTCACGAGCCTCAAGGGGCAGTCCTACGTCCGCGTCGTCCTCCCCTCCCTCTCCGCCCGCCGGATCGACGACCTCCTCGCCGACGCCGCCCCGCTCTCCGCCGCCGAGCACCTCTTCGTCGCGCAGGATCGCATCACGCTCAGCCCCGACGCCCGCGCGCGCTTCATCGAGGCCGCCGAGCAAGCCCTCCACTTCGGCCAAGGCGAGCTCCACCTCTTCGCCCCCGCCCCTGGGAGCGCCGGCTTCCAGCCGGCCGGTCACTACTCCCGCGGCCTCCACTCCCCCGAGACCGGCCGCCACTTCCGCCCCGCCACCCCCGCCCTCTTTTCCTTCAACTCCCCGCTCGGCGCCTGCCCGCGCTGTCGCGGTTTCGGCCGTATCATCGAAATCGATACAAACCTCGCCATCCCCGACCGCTCGCTCTCCCTCGCCGACGGCGCCGTGAAGGCCTTCCAGGGCGACACCTACGGCGAATCGCAAAAAGACCTGCTCCGCTTCGCCAAAAAAGCCGGCATCCCGGTCAACGTTCCCTTCGCCGAACTCTCCGCCGCGCACCAGCGCCTCGTCCTCGAGGGTGAATCCGACTACGGCCAGCCCGGCCGCGAATGGCCGCAAGCTTGGTATGGCCTCAAAGGCTTCTTCGGCTGGCTTGAGAAAAACACCTACAAGACGCACGTCCGCGTCTTCCTCTCCCGCTACCGCGCCTACAATCCCTGCCCTGACTGCGACGGCACGCGCCTCCAGCCCGAGTCTCTCTGCTGGAAGTGGCAGGGCCGCACGCTCCCCGAGCTCTACCAACTCCCCGTCGCCGAACTCCTCGACCTCGTCTCCGCCCCTGTAGGGTCGTCGCTTGCGACGACCGCGCCGGCATCCGACCGCTCCGCCTCCCTCGCCCACGAGTCCATCCTCACCCGCCTGCGCTACCTGAAACAGGTCGGCCTCGGCTACCTCACCCTCGACCGCACCAGCAAGACGCTCTCCGGCGGCGAGACGATGCGAGTCGGCCTCACCTCCTGCCTCGGCACCTCGCTCGTGGACACGCTCTTCGTCCTCGACGAGCCCTCGGTCGGCCTGCACCCGCGCGACATCGACCGTCTCATCGGCATCATCCGCACCCTCACCGACGCCGGCAACACGGTCGTCGTCGTCGAGCACGACGAATCCATGATTCGCGCCGCCGACCACGTGCTCGAGATCGGCCCCGTCCCCGGCGCCAAGGGCGGCCACCTCGTTTTCCAAGGCGAACTCGCCGGGCTCCTCCGCTCGCGTGATTCCCTTACCGGCGCCTACCTCAGCGGTCGCCGCTCCATCCCCACACCGCCTGCACGCCGCCCCATCCCCGACACCCATCCGCGCCTCACCTTTGCGAGCATCCACAAACACAACATCCGCGGTATCGATCTTCGTCTCCCCCTCCACCGCTTCGTGGCTTTGTCCGGCGTGTCCGGCTCCGGCAAATCCACCCTCCTCGACAAAGTCATCCACCAAGGCCTCCTCGCCAAGCGCCGCCAGCTCACCGAGGACGCCGCGCAGATCGGCGCCATCACCGGCGACGAAGCCTTCACCGAGATCGTCCTCGTTGATCAATCGCCGCTCTCTCGCACCCCGCGCTCCAACCCCGCCCTCTACACTGAGGCTTGGGATCTGATCCGCGAACTCTACGCCAAGACCGAGACCGCGCTCGCCGCCGGCTTTAGCGCCTCCTCTTTCTCCTTCAACGCCGGCGACGGTCGTTGCGACCACTGCCAAGGCCTCGGCTACGAGCGCGTCGAGATGCAGTTCCTCTCCGACGTCTTCGTCCCCTGCCCCGTCTGCGAAGGCCGCCGCTTCAAGCCCGAGGTCCTCGCCATCACCTGGTCTGACCGTTCCGTCGCCGACCTGCTCAACACCTCCGTCAGCGACGCGCTCGAGCTCTTCGCCTCGCAACCCGCGATCCGCGCCCGCCTCGCCGTCCTCGACCAGGTCGGTCTCGGCTACCTCACGCTCGGCCAACCACTCAACACCCTGAGCGGCGGCGAGGCCCAGCGCCTCAAACTCGTCAAATACCTCGGCGGCGTCGCCTCCGCGGCCCCCGGGAACGCCGAGCCCCAGCTCGGCACCACCACCGCAGGCGGCGGCGCGCTCCTCCTCCTCGACGAGCCCACCACCGGTCTCCATCGCCACGACGTCGCCCGCCTGCTCCAGGTTCTCCAGGCCCTCGTGGACCGCGGCCACAGCCTCGTCGTCATCGAGCACAACCTTGATGTCCTCAAGTCCGCCGACTGGCTGATCGAGGTCGGTCCCGAGGCCGGAGCCGACGGCGGCCGCATCGTCGCCGAGGGAACCCCCGAGCAAGTCGCACGCACCCGCACCGCGACCTTCCCCTACCTCGCCGAAGCCCTGCTCCCCGCGCACGACACCACCGGCGACCTCCTCGCCGCCGAGCCAATCATAAATCATCAATCATCAATCGTAAATTCCCCGGCCCTTCGCCTCGAAGGCGCGCGCGAGAACAACCTCAAAAACCTCTCGCTCACCATCCCGCACCGCCAGCTCAACGTCGTCACCGGCGTCTCAGGCTCGGGCAAGAGCACCCTCGCCTTCGACATCATCTTCGCCGAGGGCCAACGCCGCTTCATGGATTCGATGAGCGCCTACGCGCGCCAGTTCGTGGAGCAGATGCCCCGCCCCGCCATCGACCGCCTCACCGGCATTCCGCCCACCGTCGCGATCGAGCAACGCATCACCCGCGGCTCCCGCAAGAGCACCGTCGCCACCATCACCGAGGTCGCCCAATACCTGCGCCTCCTCTACGCGCGCCTCGGCGTCCAGCACCACCCCGACACCGACCGCCCGGTCCAGCCGCTCTCG
>JAUWBD010000267.1 GCA_030605125.1 Verrucomicrobiota bacterium
GTCGAGATCATCAAGTCCCGCGGCCAGGAGCGCTACAAGCTCGGCCGCCTCGCCGACATCCCCGAGGGCGAGGCCATCTCCTTCTACGAGAACGGCGAGTTCATGGACCTCTGCGCCGGCACCCACGTCCGCTACACCAAACAGGTCAAGGCCTTCAAACTCCTCTCCATCGCCGGCGCCTACCACCGCGGCGACGAAAAGAACAAACAGCTCCAACGCATCTACGGCACCGCCTTCGCCTCGAAGGACGAGCTCGCGCAATACCTCGAGCGCATGGAGCAGGCCAAGCTCCGCGACCACCGCAAGCTGGGTAAGGACCTCCAACTTTTCCACATCGACGAAGACGTCGGCCAGGGCCTCATCCTCTGGACCCCGAAGGGCGCCATCCTCCGCCAGG
Organism: Verrucomicrobiota bacterium; assembly: GCA_030605125.1. Taxonomy (GTDB): domain Bacteria; phylum Verrucomicrobiota; class Verrucomicrobiia; order Opitutales; family Opitutaceae; genus IMCC26134_A. Next base: position 398 of record JAUWBD010000267.1, read on the forward strand.
AGCTGCAAAACTTCATCTCCGAGGAGCTGCGCAAACAGGGCTACTCGCAGGTCTTCACGCCCCACATCGGCAAGCTCGCGCTCTACAAGACCTCCGGCCACTTCCCCTACTACAAGGACGCCCAGTTCCCCGCCATCATCGAGCCCGACCAGCTCGCGCAGATCGCCAGCGAAGGCTGCTCCTGCGCCGAGATGACCGCGCGCCTCGAGGCCGTCTCGCCCTCCTTCGCCGCCGGCATCAACGAGCGCGCCGGCAAGACCGTGATCGGCGAGGACCGTATCAAGGATCCCACTACGCTGCTCGACGGCTTCCTCCTGAAGCCGATGAACTGCCCGCATCACATCAAGATCTTCGCCTCGCAGCCGCACTCCTACCGCGACCTCCCCGTGCGCCTCGCCGAGTTCGGCACCGTCTATCGCTGGGAGCAGTCCGGCGAGCTCAACGGCATGACCCGCGTGCGCGGCTTCACCCAGGACGACGCCCACCTCTTCTGCACCGAGGAGCAGGTCGCCGCCGAGGTGCTCGGCTGCCTCAGCCTCGTCAAAACCGTGCTCACCACCCTCGGGATGGCCGACTACCGCGTGCGCGTCGGCCTGCGCGATCCGGATGGCAACAAGTTCACCGGCGATCCCGCCAAGTGGGATGTCGCCGAAAACGCCTGCCGCACCGCCGCCGCCACCCTCGGCGTGCCCTTCACCGAGGAGCCCGGCGAGGCCGCCTTCTACGGCCCGAAGATCGACTTCGTGATCAAGGACGTGATCGGCCGCGAGTGGCAGCTCGGCACCGTGCAGGTGGACTACGTGCTGCCCGTGCGCTTCGACCTCCACTACATCGGCGCCGACGGCCAAAAACACCGCCCCGTCATGATCCACCGCGCCCCCTTCGGCTCGATGGAGCGTTTCTGCGGCGTGCTCATCGAGCACTTCGCCGGCGATTTCCCCGTCTGGCTCGCCCCCGAGCAGGTGCGCATCGCGCCCATCTCCGAGAAGGTCGCCGACTACGCGAAGGCGATCTACGACCAGCTCCGCGAGGCCGGCGTGCGCGTCGCCCTCGACGGCGACGCCGACAAGGTCGGCGCCAAGCTCCGCCGCGCCGAGCTCGCCAAGATCCCCTACATGCTCGTGGTCGGCCAAAAGGAGGCCGAGGTGCAGAGCGTCTCCGTGCGCTCCCGCGCCAAAGGCGACGAGGGCGTGCTGCCCTTCGCCGACTTCCTCGCCCGCGTGAAGCAGGAGATCGCCGCCCGCGCCCTCCCGGTGAAGGCCGAGAAGAAACCCGAGGCCACCAAGCCCGCCTGATTTTAGCGCCAAGACGCCAAGGACAAAACCAAGGTCGCGAAGCAATCTCGGCCCGCCTTCGCGATCTTCGGTTTGTTCTTCGCGTCTTCGCGCTAAAAAACAAAAACCCGCCCCATGTCCAAAGAGCCCCTCCGCGCCGCCGTGCTCGCCGCCCTCGAGTCCGAGCTCTCCCGCCAGACCCACGCCGCCCTCGACGCCCGCGACGAGTCGATCAGCGAAGAGAGTCGCGCCGAAAACAAATACGACACCCACGCGCAGGAGGCCGCCTACCTCGCCGAGGGCCAGGCCCGCCTCGCCACCGAGCTCGTCGCCGCCCTCGCCGCCTGGCGCGCCCTGCGCTTTCCCGAGCCCGGCCACGATCGCGCGCAGCTCGGCAGCCTCGTCACCCTCTCCGCCGGCAAGCGCGAGGACCTCCTGCTCCTCGGCCCGACCAACGGCGGCCTCGTCGTCCCCTCCCCCGCCGACCCCGCGCGCGAGGTCACCGTCGTCACGCCCTCCTCGCCCGTCGGCCGCGCCCTCCTCGGCCACGCCGTCGGCGACACGCTCCCGCCCCCGCGCAAGGGCGCCCCCGCCCCGCGCATCGTCGCCCTCGACTGATCGGCCTGCTCCGCCCAACGTCTCCGCCTCACGTGCTCCACCGCCGCCTCGCCTCGCTCCTTCTCTCCGCCGCCCTTCTTGCCGCCCTGCCCGCCTGCGCGCCCCGTCACGATCCCGCCGCGGAAAGTTTCGGCCCGCTCCTCGCCTCGCTGCCTCCCGAGCTGCATGCCGCGCTCGACACTTTCCGCGCCGAGGGCCCGCGCGGCTGGGCCTTCACCCAGACCACCTCCGGCGAGGGCAAGGACCGCGTCGAACGCTACGACCCGATCGGCCGCGGCGCCGCCCGCTGGACCTTGCTCCTCGAAAACGGCGTGGCGCCCACCGAGGCCGAGCAGAAGCGCTACCGCGACACCCGCCCGCCGCTCGACTCCTCGGCACAGCTCGCCGCGCAATTCGACCGCGAGCGCGCCGCCCTCGTCGAAGAGGATGCCGACGCCGGCACCGCCACCTACGAATTCGCCCTCAAGCCCGCCTCCGAGACCGACCGCGCCGCCGCCCACATGCGCGCGCGCGTGACGCTCCACCGCCCCACCGGCGCGATCGTGCGCGTGGAGTTGTTCAACTTTCGCCCCTTCAAACCCGCCAGCAGCCTCACCATCCACGAGGCGCGCACCACCCTCGTCTATGCCACGCCGGTCGAGGGCGGCCCGGCGCTGCCACTCGAATCGAGCATGCTCGTGCGCGGCGAACGCTTCTGGTTCCGCGCCTTCGAACAAAGCGTGACGAGCAAGTTCACCGACCACGAAAACCGCGCCCGCCGCAGAGAGTGATCCAGCGCCTGCGGGCACCACCCACGCCCGGCTCTTTCAGAATTTAACCGCGAAGGACACAAAGAGAGCGAAGAGCAGAAAAAGCGCCGAATCGTTTCTGCGCTTTTTGTGCTTCTTGTGGCCATCTGCGGCCCCCATATCCGCGCCCATCCGCGAAATCCGCGGTTAAATCCGAATAAATCGGGCCTCGGCCTCGCCTCGTCCCAGCTCAGCTGGAATCATTCAGTTGTCCGGGTCGCATCGAGGCGATCTGGCGGCACCTTTTGGTGGGGCCCTCGTCTCAAAATACCCTCCGGGTAAGTTGTGTCCGTCAAGTTCAGCAAAAGCGGCTGGGTGGTTTGGTGATTAGAGGACTAAAAAATGTTTTAGGGATGGGGTGCAGGGGAAGGCGCTTGGCGCCTTCCCCGCTCTAGATTGAGGGAGGGGTGGCAGGGGAGGCG
>JAUWBD010000237.1 GCA_030605125.1 Verrucomicrobiota bacterium
ACCCTCTCCCAACATGGAACCGATGAACAATTTCACGCCGCGCGCCCAGCAAGTCCTCGCCCTCGCGCGCAAGGAGGCCGACCGCTTCCACCACAACTACGTCGGCACCGAGCACCTCCTCCTCGGCCTCATCAAGCTCGGCCAGGGCGTCGCCGTGTCGGTCCTCCAAAAAATGGGCCTCGACCTCGAGACCGTGCGCTCCGCCGTCGAGAAGCAGGTCGGCACCGGCCAGGAGACCAAGAACCAGGGCTCCATCCCCTACACCCCGCGCGTCAAAAAGGTCCTCGCCCTCGCCGGCAAGGAGGCCAAGGCGCTCAACCACTCCTACGTCGGCACCGAGCACATCCTCCTCGGCCTCCTCCGCGAGGGCGAGGGCGTCGCCGCCCGCGTGCTCAAGTCGCTCGACATCGACATCGAGCGCACCCGCAACGAAATCCTCCGCGAGCTCGACCCGCAGTTCTCCGGCGGCGAAGAAGGCGCCGCGGGCGAATCCGGCTCCGGCGATACCGGCAAGGGCGACGAGCCCGCCGCCGGCGCGGGCGCCGGAGGCGCCTCCGCCCGCTCCGACGACAAGAAGGAGGTCAAGACCCCCGCGCTCAAGGCCTTCGGTCGCGACCTCACCGAGCTCGCGCGCAAGGGCGAGCTCGACCCTGTGGTCGGCCGCAAAAACGAGATCATGCGCGTGATCCAGATCCTCTGCCGCCGCACGAAAAACAACCCCGTGCTCATCGGCGAGGCCGGCGTCGGCAAGACCGCCATCGTCGAGGGCCTCGCCCAGGAGATCGTCAACGGCATCGTGCCCGAGATCCTCATGGACAAGAAGGTCGTCACCCTCGACCTCGCCCTCATGGTCGCCGGCACCAAATACCGCGGCCAGTTCGAGGAGCGCATCAAGGCCGTGATGGACGAGATCAAGCGCGCCAAAAACATCATCCTCTTCATCGACGAGCTCCACACCATCGTCGGCGCCGGCGCCGCCGAGGGCGCCATGGACGCCTCCAACATCTTCAAGCCCGCCCTCTCCCGCGGCGAGCTGCAGTGCATCGGCGCCACCACCCTCAACGAATACCGCAAGTATATCGAAAAGGACTCCGCCCTCGACCGCCGCTTCCAGTCCGTGAAGGTCGAGCCGCCCTCCATCGAGGACACCATCGTCATCCTTAAGGGCATCCGCGGCAAGTATGAGGACCACCACAAGGCGATCTTCACCGACGGCGCCCTCGAGGCCGCCGCCAAGCTCTCCGACCGCTACATCACCGCCCGCTTCCTGCCCGACAAGGCCATCGACGTGATGGACGAGGCCGGCTCGCGCGCCCGCATCGGCTCGCTCAGCCGCCCGCCCGAGCTCGAGACCATGGCCAAGGAGATTGAAGGCGTCTGCGCCCAGAAGGAGCAGGCCATCGCCGCCCAGCACTTCGAGGAGGCCGCCAAACACCGCGACCACGAAAAGACCCTCCGCGCCAAGCTCGACCAGACCACCGAGGAGTGGAAAAAGAGCCGCGAGGAGAAACGCGTCACCATCGACGACGAGATGATGATGAAGGTCGTCGCCGACTGGACCGGCATCCCGCTCTCCCGCATGGAGAAAAAGGAATCCGAAAAGCTCCTCGGTCTCGAAAAGGAGATCCAGAAGGTCGTCATCGGCCAGGACGCCGCCTCGACCGCGATCGCCCGCGCCCTCCGCCGCTCGCGCGCCGACCTCAAGGATCCGCGCCGCCCCATCGGCTCCTTCCTCTTCGTCGGCCCCACCGGCGTGGGCAAGACCGAGACCGCCAAGCAGGTCGCCGCCCAGATGTTCGGCAAACAGGACGCGTTGATCCAAATCGACATGTCCGAATACATGGAGAAGTTCGCCGTCTCGCGCCTCATCGGCTCGCCTCCCGGCTACGTCGGCTACGAGGAGGGCGGCCAGCTCACCGAGGCCGTGCGCCGCAAGCCCTACTCCGTCGTCCTCTTCGACGAGATCGAGAAGGCGCACCCCGACGTGCTCCAGCTCCTCCTCCAGATCCTCGAGGACGGCCGCCTCACCGACTCGCTCGGCCGCCAGATCGACTTCCGCAACACGATCATCATCATGACGTCCAACGTCGGCGCGCAGCTCCTCATGCGCCAGACCTCGATGGGCTTCGCCGCCGCCAACGCCGGCGCCTTCGGCGACCACGAGAAGATGCGCGAGAAGGTGCTCGAGGAGGCGAAGAAGGTCTTCAAGCCCGAGTTCCTCAACCGCATCAGCGACATCGTGTTCTTCCGCCCGCTGGCCAAGACGGACCTCTTCCGCATCGTGGACATCGAGCTGGAGAAGTTCACCAAGCGCCTCGCCGAGCGGAAGATCGAGCTGAGCTTCGCGCCCGAGGCGAAGGAGCTGCTGATCGAGAAAGGCTACGACGAGAAGATGGGCGCCCGCCCGCTGCGCCGCGCGGTCGAGCACTACCTCGAGGACCCCTTCGCGGAGGCCCTGCTCAAGGGCGACATCCAGGACGGGCAGCACCTCAAGGTCGTGCGCAAGGGCGAGCTCCTCGAGTTCACGCTCCAGGACCCCAGCGCCTCGTCGCCCAACGCCGACACCGGCGTGAGCACCTAAAGATTCCAGCCCGCCCTCGCCGGCGGGCTTTTTTCTTTTGGAGAGCGGAGCCTCGGCTCCGCTCTCGCCGGCGGGCCTCGGCCCGCCGCCCTGCCCCGCCCCGCCGGAATCCACGCTGGCCCCGCGACTGCTCGAGCCTTTCGCTCACGCCCCCTTCGCAATGGCTCCCGTGCGCATCTTTGCCGCCACCCTCGCCCTCGCCGCCCTCGCCGCGCCGCACGCCCGCGCCACGGACTCGCCCCCGGCCGCCTCGCTCGCGGGCCTGGAACTGGGCACCCTCACCATCGGCAAGACCACCTACCACGAAGTCCGCGTGCGCTCGCGGGATGCCCGCAGCCTGGTCTTCACCCACCGCGGCGGCCTCGGCTCGGCGCGCCTGCGCGACTTGCCGCCCGAGGTCCAGCAACGCCTGGGCTTCGACCCCGAGACCGCCCCGCCCGAGCCCCCGCCTCCACCGCCGCCTCGGCCCGCGCCCGCGCAGACCAAGCGGCCCGATCAGGCCGCCCCCATCACCCAGACCACCGCGCAGCTCGACCAGCTCTTCCTCGCCTACGAGCAGCCGCCCGAGATTCGCCCTCGGCAGAGCCTGCAGGCGGAGTTCATCCGCCTGGGCCTCGCCGCGAAGAACCAAGGACGCCGCCCGAGCTGCTCGGTCTTTGCGATCGTGAGCGCACTCGAGTTTCAAAACGCCCGCCTGAGCGGCTCGATCGAGAAACTCTCCGAGGAATACCTGATCTGGGCGGTGCGCCGCAGCCTCGGCGTCGCCACGCCCGACGCCTCGCTGCTGCGCGATCCGGAGACGGGCGACTTCGCCGAGGACACCGGCTTCACCCTGCCCTCCGTCATCGCCGCGCTCCAGACCTATGGCATCCCGCTCTACGACGACATGCGCAACCAGCCGGGACTGGCCGCCGCCGCCGTGCCCGAGCCGCCGCCCGAGATCATCGCCCGCGCCCGCTCGCGCCGCCTCGTCTTCATCTCTCCCCTGCCCGGTCGCGACACCGTCACGGTGATCCCGCGCATCGTGCATGCGCTCAACGCCGAGTTCCCCGTCCCGGTCGGCGTGCGCTGGCCGCACGAGCGCTCGATCCCGGCCGGCGTGCTGAGCGCGCAGCAACCGCTGGCGGGCGCCTTCCACGCGGTGACGATCATCGGCTACGAGAACCGCACCGGCCGGATCGAGGACACGGTCTTTGTATTCAAAAACTCCTACGGCCCGCGCTGGGGCCAGGGCGGCTACGGCCGGGCCACCTACGCCTACCTCGCGCGCAACCTCGTCGAGGCCTACGTGCTCGACGTCCGCGCGCCCGCCGCGGCGCGGCGACCCTGAATCCGGAAGCCGGGATCAGTGCGCGGCGGGATCGAGCTCGCCGGGCTTGAGCATGCCGGCGAAGAGCGACTTGTCGGCCGCCTTCATGTAGGCCTCGGCGGCGGCCACGCTGCCGTCCTTCACCCGGGCGAGCAGGCTCTGGTCCATCGTGGTCATGCCGTCGGCGCGGCCGTTCTCGATGATGGCGCGGATGTTGGCGATCTGGCCGGAGCGGATGGTGTTGGGCAGCGCCTCGTGCCGGAGCAGGATCTCGTGCACCGCCACGCGGCCCTTCGGGATCTTTTTGCAGAGCAGTTGGGAAACCACCCCGGCGAGGCAGCCGGAGAGCATCACGCGCACCTGGTTCTGCTCGTCGGCCGGGAAGGTGTTGATGATGCGGTCCACGGTCTTGGGCGCGTTGTTGGTGTGCAGCGTGCCGAAGACCAGCATGCCCATCGAGGCGCAGCCGAGGGCGAGCTTGATGGTCTCGAGCTCGCGCATCTCGCCGAGGAGCACGATGTCGGGATCGTGGCGCATGGCGCCCTTCAGCGCGTCGGCGAAGCTCCGCGTGTGCTCGCCCACCTCGCGGTGCACGATCGTGGACCTCTTGTTTTTGTGCACGAACTCGATCGGGTCCTCGATGGTGATGACGTGGCGGGCGAGGTTCGTGTTGATGTAGTCGATCATCGCCGCGAGCGTAGTGGATTTGCCACTACCCGTGGGCCCGGTGACGAGCACGAGCCCCTCGTTCAGGTGGCAGAGCGTCTTCAGCACCTCGGGCAGCTTCAGGTCGTCGAAGGAGAGGATCTTCGAGGGAATCTGCCGGAAGACCGCGGCCTGGCCCCAGTGGTTGTAGAGGTAGTTTCCGCGGAAGCGGGCGAGGTCCGGGATCTCGTGGGCGAGGTCGAGGTCCTTGCGCTCGAGAAACTCGGCCCAGCGGCGCGGCGGGCAGATCTCCTTCAGCAGGGATTCCATGCGCGAAGCCGAGATCGGCGCGTCCTCGAGCGGCGTGAGCGCGCCGGAGATGCGGGCCTTGGGCGGCAGGCCCACGGTGAGGTGAAGGTCGGAGCCGCCGCGTTCGAGCATGAGGCGAAGCAGGGAATCGATGACGGGCATGGGATTTGTCGCGGCTAGTCGGTGATGCGGGCGCGGAGCACGCGGTTGGAAATGTTGGCGCGGGCGGTCTCGGCGGAGAGCCGGCCCTCCTCGTAGAGCTTGAAGACGCTGCTCTCCATGAGGCACATGCCCTCGCGTTGGCCGGTCTCGAGGGTGTTGCGCAGGCCCTGCATCTTGCCCTCGCGGATGAGCGCCGAGACGGCGGGATTGCCGATCAGCACCTCCGTGGCGAGCACGAGCCCGCCCTCGGCCCCGGGCAACAGGCGCTGGCAGACGACGCCGCGCAGGCTCTCGGCCACGCTGGCGCGGATCTGCGCCTGCTGGGCGGGCGGGAAGACGTCGAGCAGGCGGTTGAGCGTGGTGGCGGCGTCGCT
>JAUWBD010000229.1 GCA_030605125.1 Verrucomicrobiota bacterium
CGAGGACCGCTTCGCCCGCGCCGCCGGCGCCATGGTCGCGAAATCGATGTATGGCCGCAGCTTCGAGGGCCCGGCCCGCGCCGCCTTCGTGATCGACACCGACGGCACGGTGCTCGCCGTCGCCGAAAAAGTGGACACGAAAGCCCACGCCGCCCAGCTCCACGCCCTGCTGGACGGCTTGCGCTGAGGGCCCCCGGCCGCCCTCCCCGGTTTCACCGAATCCTCACGCCGTCGCCGGCTTGCGATTCCAAGGCGCCGCGCCATGCTCGGAGGCTCCATGAGCGAACCGTCCTCCGCTTCGGGCAAGCCGCCGACCCTGCAAGAACTTCGCGCCGCCCGCGGCGCCCGGCCTCCTTTCCATCGTCGCCACCGCCGCTCGCTCATCGCGGGAGGCGTCGTGGTTTTCCTGATACTCTTCGGCTTCCTCGGCCTGCCGCCGATCGTGAAGGCGCAGGCGACCAAGCGCCTCTCGGCGATGCTCGGGCGCGAGGTCGTGATCGAGAAGCTGCGCATCAACCCGCTCGTCCTCTCGACGACCATCGAGGGTTTCGCCATCGCCGAGGCCGATCCCGCCGCGGGCGAGTTCACCGGCTGGCGGCGCCTTTACGTCAACCTCGACTCCTGGCCGCTCCTGCTCGGCCGGATCCGCTTCCAAGAGATCGCCCTCGACGGCTTTCGCGCCCGCGTCGCCAAGGGGACCGACGGCGAGCTCAACTTCGCCGACATCCTCGCCCGCCTCACCGCGCCCGATCCCTCCGCGCCGCCGCCCGAGCCCGCGGATCCCGACGCGCGCCCCCGGCCCCTCGCCATCGGGCGGCTCTCGGTCACCGACGCCCGCGTCGAGTTTTCCGACCGGAGCCTCGAGCGCCCCTTCCAAACCGTCGCCGGCCCGCTCACCTTCACGCTCGAAAACTTCCGCACGGTCGGCGACCCCGACTCGCCCTACCAGTTCGAGGCCGTCACCGCCGCCGGTGAGCGCATCGCCTGGCGTGGCACCGTGTCGGCCGATCCGGTGAAGTCCCAGGGCGAGCTCACCCTCGCCAACATCGACCTCGCCCGCCTCTCGCCCTACTACCATCGCCTCGTCGCGGGTGAGCTGCGCTCGGCCTTTGTCGATGTCTCCGGCCGCTACGCCTTCGAGCTGCGCGGCGCGGAGCCGGTGCTCACCCTCGCCGACGGCGTCTTCATCCTGCGGGATGTGCGTTTCGGAGCGCCCGGCGTGGAGCACGACGCCTTCGCGCTCAAGCGCCTTGCCGTCACCGGCGTCTCCGCCGATTCCGCCGCGCTCAAGGCCGACATCGCCCGCGTCGCCGTCGAGGGGATCGACCTCAAGGCGACCCGCGACGCCGAGGGCATCGACCTGCTCCGCCTCGTGCAGGCGCCCGCTGGCTCGCCCGCCGCGCCCGCGCCCGCCCCTGCCGCCTCGGGCGGCGCGGCCGACGCGCCGGCCGTGCTACCGGCCGTGACGCTCGGCGAGCTCGCCGTCTCCGGCGTGCGCGTCGAGGTGGTCGATCTCACCACGCCCCGCCGGGCGGAGCATCGGATCGAGGATGTCTCGCTCACCCTGCGCGACCTCGACTCCACGCAGCTCGCCAAGCTCGTGCCGCTCGCCCTCGAGGTGAAGCTGCCGCAGGAGGGGCGCGTCGCCCTGCAAGGCACCGTCGCCGCCCAGCCTCCCGCCGCCGATCTCGAGATCGCGCTGGAGAACGTGTCCTTCGCCAACGCGAGCCCCTACGTGGAGCCCTTTCTCAACATCCGCCTCGCGGGCGGCGCCGTCCGCGCCTCGGGCCGCGCCACGCTGCGCGACGGCGCCGCGGCCTTCGCGGGAGATTTTGGCGTCGCCGGCTTCCGGTCGGTGGACGGCAAGCTCGCGCAGGATTTCGTGAAGTGGAGCGATTTTTCCATCCGCGGCATCCGCGCCGGCACCGCGCCGCTCGCCTTTCACGCCGACGAGATCCGCCTCGTGGAGCCGTCGGCCGCGATCCGGGTCGAGGCCGACGGCACGCTCAACATCGCCCAGGCCGCCGCGCAGCCCGCACCCGCCGCGCCGCCCGCGGTTCCGGCCGCCTCCGGCCCTGCGCAGGCCCTGCCGCTCGCGGTCACGGTGAACACCTTCGCGCTCGACCGCGCGGCCTTCCGTTTCGAGGACCGCTCCATCCGCCCCGCGGCTCGCGGCGGCGTCTCCGACTTCGGCGGCACCATCACCGGGCTCAGCTCCGATGCCCTCGGCCGCGCCGATGTGAATCTCGCGGGTCGCGTGGATGGCGTGGCGCCCGTCTCCATCACTGGAAAACTGAACCCGCTCGGCACGCCCGCCTTTGTGGACCTGAAGGTGGATTTCCGCGGCATCGACCTCCAGCCCGGCGCCGGTCCCTACATCGGCAAGTTCGCCGGGCGCGAGCTCACCCGCGGCAACCTCAACGTCGCCGTCACCGCCAAGCTCCAGGACCGCAGGCTCGACACCGAAAACGTCGTGACGCTCGACCAGTTTTTCCTCGGTGCGCGGACCAACAGCCCCGACGCCACCAGCCTGCCCGTCGGCCTCGCGCTGGCCCTCCTGCGCGACACGCAGGGACGCATCGTGATCGATCTGCCGGTGAAGGGCAGTCTCGACGACCCCAACTTCAAGATCGGCCGCGTCGTCGTGCGCGTGCTGGTCAACATCCTCACCAAGGCCGCCACCTCGCCCTTCTCGCTCCTCGGAGCGGCCTTCGGCGGCGGCGGCGACGAGCTGGGCTGGCAGGATTTCGCCGCCGGCTCCGCGTTGATCGACGAAGCCGGTATCAAGAAACTGGAGACGGTGGCGCGCGCGCTCAACGGCCGCCCCGCGCTCAGCCTCGACATCGTCGGCGCCTTTGATCCCGTGGCCGACCTCGACGCGTTGCGCCGCGAGCGGCTCGAGGCGCAGGTGCGCGCCCTCGCTTGGGAGGCGCGCCGCCAAGTGGACCCGAACACGCCGCCGCCCGAGGAGCTGGAAATCACGCCCGAGTTGCGCGCCGGCATGCTGGCCCGGCTTTATGCCGAGGCCTTTCCGCCGTCGCCCGACGCGGCGGCGCCGCGCGTCGCCGTGGAGGACGGCGCCTTCACCGTGCCGCTCGTGCCGCAGCCTCGTCCTTCGCCAAACTTCGGCCCGACCACCCGCACCGAGGAGCGTTCGCGCCGTCAGGTGGGCCGTCTGCCGCGCTTTGGCGGCGAGGTTGTCGAGCCCGCTCCGCGCCCCGAGAACCCGCAGGTGGGTCCGGACGGGGCGGAAGCGACCGAGCCGGATGCGTCGGTCCCCGGCGAGGCGCCGGTGATCTCTTTGGACGAGGTGGTCGCCCGCCTGTCCGCGCGCATCGAGGTGCCGGAGGCGGAGCTGCAATCGCTCGGCGAGGCGCGCGCGCAGGCGGTCCGCGCCTGGCTGCTCGAGAGCGGCAAGGTGTCTTCGGAGCGCGTCTTCCTCGCGCCGGTGGCGCCCGGCGGCTCTCGCGTAAACCTGAACCTCAAGTAGCCGCTCCGCTCTGTGCCTCCGTGTAGGGTCGGCGCTCGTCGCCGACCTCGCCTGCGGATGAGGTCCGATTGAAATTCGCGGCCTTCGACGAGCGAAGGCCCTACATCCCGATCCCTGCGTCCGGGTTCGAGTTCAGGCCGGCCAGATGCCGGCGGCGACGAGCGTGCGGGTGACGTCGCCGGCCCAGTCCTTGTTGGCCGCGGGGCTGGCGGGGCTGGGGTGGAGAATCTGGGTGACGCGCCAGGTGTCGGCGGGCGTGCTCACCTCGGCGAGTTTTTGCGCGGCGTAGCCGCCCACGCCGACGAGGTGCGCGGGCCGGAGGGTGTCGAGCACGGCGCGCAGGTGGGCGCGGCAGGGCGCCTCGACCGCGGCGCGCTCGGCCGCGGAGAGCTTGTCGGGCGTGAGGTTGGCGCCGCTCTCGCCCATCCACACGAGCGGGCAGTAGTTGAGCACGAAGTGCTCGGCGAAGAAGGCCTCGGGCGCGCCGAAGCGCGCGGCGAAGAGCCCCCAGAGGCGGCGCCCGCTCACCTCGCTGCGCGTGCAGGCGAAGCCGGTCACGGGGCGCTTGGGGTGCTCGGGGAAGGGGATGTCCACCGGCTCGTTGATGCGCAGCCAGTCGCGCACCGCCGGGATCTCGCCGAAGGGCACGCCGGTCTGCGCCATGCCGAAGGGGCCGGGGTTCATGCCGAGAAAGACCACGCGCTTGGGGCCGGCGCCGTAGCGCGCGAGGTAGGCGGCGTGCGGCGCCCAGGCGTAGCGCAGCGGGTTGTAGGTGCAGGCGACGGGCGGGCCGAAGCGGAGCAGGTCAACGGCGTCGCGAAGCGTGGCGGCGTGCGAGAGGAGGGCGGACATGGCGAGCTACGATCGAATGACGAATGTCGAATGACGAATGCCGAATGGCGGAGGGGCGTAGGCTTGGGGTTTGCGCCCTGTCCTTAAACTTAAACTTCCTCCTTAAACTGGCCGTAGCCCGGCTACAGCCTGGTGTAGTCGAGGACGCTGTGGCTGATGCGGCCGGCGGCGACGGTCGCCTTGTCGGTCACGAGGCCGGGCGGGGAGCGGTCGATGGCGTCGGAAAAGACGAAGCGGTGCGTGCCGTCGTCGGCCGCGGGGCTGAAGAGCTTGGGCACCACCACGCGGGCCGGCACGGTGCGGACCACCTGCGTGGCGCGGGTGCAGGGCCGGGGAAAGTTGAGATTGTGGACGAGAAAGGCTTCGCGGCCGGTCGCGGGGATGAGCTCGCCGGCGAGGCGGGCGGCGTGGGCGGCGCTGGCCTCGAGGGTGGCGCGGGTGGCGGGGATCTGCTCCAAGGGGCCGCCGGAGGTGAGGTGGCGCCACTCCTCGTAGTCGAGATCCTGCGAGCAGGCCACGGCGGGCAGGCCGTGCAGCGCGCCTTCCCAGGCGGCGGCGATGGTGCCGCTGGCGTTGATGAAGCCGAGGGTGGTGTTGAGCCCGAGGTTGATGCCGGAGACCACGCCGTCCACCGCCGCGACGCCGCCGGGGAGGAGGTGGGCGAGGGCGATGTTGACGCAGTCGGCCGGTGTGCCGTCCACCGTCCAGGTGGGGACGCCGAGTCCGTGGTCGGCGCGCGCGGAGGCGACGGGGCGGTGGCGGCATTTGCTGGCGCCGGTCCAGCTCTGTTCGTGGAGCGGGGCGACGACGAAGAGCTCGTGACCGTCGGCGCGGAGGGCGGCGACGAGCGCGTGGAGGAAGGGGGAGCGGATGCCGTCGTCGTTGGAAACCAGGAGGCGCATGGGGAGGCGGGGCGGATCAACGCGCGGGCTGCGGCAGGCGGAAGCTCGCGGCGCAGGCGAGCAGGGCGAGCACGGCGGCGACGACGTAGAGCGTGGCGGCGCTGGTGGTCCAGTAGAGGATGCCGGCGCAGATCGGCGTGACGGCACGGGCGAGCGCGCCGAGCGAGCGGTAGATGCCGAGCACGCGGCCCTGCTCCTCGGTCTTGGCGTAGAGCGAGATGAGGCCGGTGTTGGCGGGATTGATGAGGCCGCCGCCAAAGGCGAGCACGCCGACGGCGGCGTAGAGCAGGGCGGGGGTGGGCGCGAAACCGACGCCGAGCAGGCCGAGAGTTGAGCAGAGGAGGCCGGCGGCGAGCATGCGCGTCTCGCGCACGCGGCCGACGAGCTTTCGCACGATGTAGCCCTGCGTGACGATGGAGCAGACGCCGAGGAAGCCCATGAGCTTGCCGTTGTCCATCGGCGTGAAGTCGAAGCGCTCGGCGCTGACGAAGACGAGCGAGGCCTCCATGGCGACGAAGGCGAGCTGGTAGAGGAAGCCGACGAGGTTGGCGCCGCGGATGGCGGGATTGTCGAGGCCGAGGATGGCGCGGAGGGGATTGCGCAGGCGGGGTTCGGCGGAGCGGCCGGCGGCCTCGGGCGTGAGCGTCTCGCGGAAACGGGCGCGAATCCAGACGAGGTTGAGCAAACTCAGCGCGAAGGCGGTGAGCGCCGGGACGGTGAAGGGATTGACCCCGTAGGCGGCGAGGCCGGGCGCGTGGTGGAGCAGGTTGATCTGCGCGGTGAGCGCGCCGATGACGGGGCCGGTGACGAGGCCGAGGCCGAAGGCGGCGCCGACCAGGCCCATGGCCTTGGCGCGCTCGGCGCGGCTGGTGACATCGGCCACGGCGGCGGTGGCGACGGAGAGGTTGCCGCCGAAGAGGCCGCCGAGCACGCGGGCGAGGAGGAAGAGCCAGAAGCTGCCGCTGAGCGCCCAGACGGCGTAGCTGAGCGCGGTGCCGGCGACGGTGTAGAGCAGCACGGGGCGGCGGCCCACGCGGTCGGAGAGCCCGCCCCAGAAGGGCGCGAAGA
>JAUWBD010000220.1 GCA_030605125.1 Verrucomicrobiota bacterium
GTAGATGCCGCCGGGGATGTTGCCGCGCTCCTCGGTGAGGTCGCCGCCGTAGATCTTGAAGCGCTTGTAGGTCTGGTCGTTTTTCGCGAAGGGGTTTTTCACCTGCGCGAAGTGGAAGTGGCTGGAGAGGCCGTTGAGCCAATGCCCGTGGCCGCTATCGAGCTCGAACCAGTCGAGCTCGATGCGGTTGGCCGTGCGCCAGAAAAGGAACTGCGGATCGTAGGACCAGAAGCAGGGGAAGAGGCCGCCGGGCAGCTCGGACTTCGGGATGTAGGGAAACTTGCTGCGCACGCGGAAGATCTTCGGGCCCTTCCAGGTGTAGCCGTAGCCCATGTCGTTGACGCTGTAGAAGCCGCTCGCGCGCCAGGTGTCGCCGCGCTTCACGAGCGAGAGTGTCTGGATCTTCTCCTTCGCGTCATACGGATAGGCATCGGGCGACTCGCCGGGCTGGGCGAGCTGCACCTCGTAGCCGGTGGCGGTGTTGAAGCCCGGGGCGAACCACAGGTCGCCCTCGCCGCTCGTGCTGGGCTTCACGCGGTTCGCGCGAAAGTCGTCGTAGAAAACGCGGCTGAAACCCTTGGGCTCGACGCGCGCGCCGCCGGCGTTGGCGCGGGTCGTGCGGCGGTTGAGCGAGGCGCCCCATGCGAGCCACTGCTCCTCGTCGAGGAGGAAACGGCGCGGCAGGTCCTCGACGTCGAGCACCGGACGCGCGGAGGCGTAGGCGTGGCCGGATGGGAGGCGGTCGGCGAAGCCGAGGCGATGCGCGGCCCAGCCGGTCATCTTGCGCACCATGGTCTCGGTGGGCTCGGTGAGGCCGAAGACGAGCGAATCGTAGGCCCAGGCCATGTTGCCCGCGTTCTCGCGGTCGCCGAGGTAGGAGGTGGCGTTGTGCGCGAGCGTGCTCGAGAAGCGCTCGGGCTGCTTGCTCTCGCTCACGAGCGGCACGCCGTTGACCTCGGCATACATCTGGCCGTGGCGGATGCCGCAGACGACGACGTTCCAGCTCTTGCCGTCGGCCACGATGTTCTTCGCGGTCATCACGCGGCGGTCGAGGCCGCCGGCGTTGCGGCCGACGTATTGGATGCTGAGGCCGCCGCGCTTGCTGAAGGTGATCTTGGGCGTGGAGCGGTGCGGGCCCGAGCCGCTGTTGATATCCACCAGCACCATTTCGTCGGACGAGCCGCTCTTCGCGTCGATGCGGAAGGTGAAGATGCACCAACGGTAGTCCCAGAGCGCGTTGCGGTGCCCCGGCATGGTGAGGAACTGGCCCGAATCGGCGGCGAACTCCACGCCGCCCTTCTCCGCGCGCTTGGCGGGGCGCAGCGCCGCCTCCTCCTGCGCCGCGATCTGGCGGACGAAGAGCCCGCGCGGGGTGTGCTTCAAGTCCTCGCCCACGGCGACGTCCTCTTGGAAATACGCCGAGGCGAGCCACTCGGGGAAGAGGTCGAGCGCCCAGGGGATCTTCGGGCCGGTCTCGACGAAGGAGCGGGGCAACAGTTTCGAAAGCGGATGGCGGCCCTCGCTCATCTCGAGGATGGTGACCTTGCCGTCGCCGTCCTTGTCGTAGGGCCCGGCGAGTTCCGGGCTCGCCTGCGAGAGGATGTCGAGCAGCGCCTTGCGTTCGGTGTCGTCGTAGAGGCCGTTGCCGTCGGCGTCGAGGCGGTCAACCGCGGCCTGCGCCGACATGCGAGGCGCCGCGCCCGCGCCCAGGCCGACACACAGACAGAGGGACAACAACAGAGGGTAATTCATGCGGGTAACTTTCTTGGGGGAGGGCAGGCGCGCGACGTCCGCCCGCGTCACACAGTCCGGACACGCTTGGCCGAACAGGCCAGCGGGGCCAGGCTACCGAGGTGATCCGATGCTGGGGCGAGCAGAGGCATGTAGGCCACACGGTGGCCCGCCCCCTAAGCGCCCGACGAGCTTTGCCCTATTTTATGATACAACCCTTCCCCGGTGCCTCCTGGCTATGAGCCTAGCTACGAGCGAAGCGCGTCCTGTTTAACATAAACCAGGCCGGGGCTTCAGGTCCGGCGTGATCGCGCGGTATCTGGAGGGCGTCTCGGCAGCGTTCGCTCCGCGCAGATTCTCCCCAACGCCCCTCCATGCCTCGTCTCGCCCGACTGCCTATCGTTTCCCTTTCCCTCACCGGCTCCGCCGCCCTGCTCTTCGGGCTGAGTGGAGCGCCCGCGGCGGCCCGATCGCCGAGCGACGCTTCGCAGCCCATCGTGGCCGGACGCGAGGTCAGCCAAGGCCCGCAATATCGTCCTCTGCCCGCCGCCGCGACCACGGCACTCCGCACCGCTCTCTCCACCGCCGACGAGAAAGAGCGTCTCGCACAACTCCGGAGCCTGCAAAACGCCACGCGCGAGGACCGCGCGCTTCAGCGCGACATCGAGTGCCTGCTTCCGGTGGTGGAGAGCTGGGCCGAGGGCCGCAAACTGGCCGCCGCCGGCAAACTCGCCGCCCCGCACGAATACCTCCGTGCCGCCGTCTCCGCGACGCAGCCGCCGGCGATCCGGGAGGACTCCCCGCTCTACCCGCTCTTCTGCCTCTATCGCGGTCGCCACCTCGTCTGGACCGGGCTCCAGCGCGCGTCGTCGTCGGACTCCGGGAACGATGCCGCGGAGCACTACGCCGAGGCTCGCCGCCTGTTCGCCGAGGCGCGGACCCTCGTGCCGGACAATCCCATCCTCAACCTGTATCTGGGCCAGCCCATCCCCTGGCCCGCGCCCGAGCCCGACGCGCAAGCCCCGGCCTGGGCCAACTCGCAGCGCGTCATCCTCACGCACCTCGACGAGATCGCGCGGTTCTGGATCAAGGAGCGCCAGCTGCCCGACGGCTCCTTCGGCGGCGGGTGGGCGGGCGACGCCGAGCTCTGGCGCGAATGGATGCCCGTGCTGCTCGCCTTTGAAAACCCGGACGCGATGCGCGCCCATGCCTTGTTCGCCAAATCGGCGGGAGGCGCCGGCACGCTCACGCCGACGCCATCCCCGCGCCCCGACGACCGCGCGTCGGCGCACCACGATCTCGCCGCGCTCGAAGCGAGCCTCGCGCGCACCGCCGAGGCCTTGTCAATGAACCGCGCCGCCTTCACCACCGAGGTGCGCGCGACCGACCGCGCCTTCAGCTTCACCGCCGCGTATCTAAACACCTTCGTCGAGCCCAAGCTGCCCGTGCCCGACACCCGCACGGTTTTGCGGGCGGTCGGCGGCGAGACGGGATCCGCGCCGGGCGCGCGCTCCGCCACCGTGCGCTGGCTCACGCCCCCGCGCGACATCGCCGCGTTGGTGAAGAAAGCCGGCCCGCGCGAACTCGAGGCTCAGCTCTACAACTTCTCCCAGCGCTTCACCATCATGGGCATGGAGACCTTCCACCTCGAGCCGGGACGCTACCTGGTGACGCTCTACAACGACGCCGGCGAAGTGGACGTCGAGTTCCCGCTCAACTCCGACGGCACCAGCAATAAGACTTACTTCGAGATCGCCCCGCGCACGCTCTACACCGTCCGCGTGACTTCCGAGAAATGAGCGCGGCCATGCCCTGCGCGGGCAGCGGCTTACGATTTCTCTCCGCGCGCATGATTCCGCTGCTCAAATTTTATCATAAAACCTTAGCCCCCTTGTCGGCCGCTTTGCCGCGGCTTAAACAGTCCAGAAACTGCGGAAACGCGCAGATCCAGTTAACCCCTCAGCACTCAAGCTACACCCTCCATGGCCTCAAAAACCCTCCTGCTCGCCGCCTTCGCGCTGCCTGTCGCCGCCCACGCGCAGATCCTCAACGACACGTTCTCCGACGGTGACCGGCTTAACCAAAACTTGCCCACCTCCTCGGCCTGGTATCTCGGGCCCTCAAACTCGACCACCCCGGGCACGTTTACCGTCACCGACGGCCAGCTCCAATACCGTTCGGGGGCCAACACCACCGCCATGTGGGGCATGACCTACTTCACCGACAGCGGTAGCGTCAACCTGGCGGATGGGCAAACCCTCCAGATCTCGTTCGATCTCACCCTCACCCAGGTTCGAGCGGATGATAACAACGGGATCCAATTCGCCATCTTAAATTCCGGAGGCAGCCGGATCAGCGGAGACCTCACCGCCACGAGCGATGCCACGTTCAGCGCCTACACCGGCTACAAGCTGGTCGTGAACCCGTCGGTGAACCAGGTCGGCGTCGGCACCACTTCGACGGCGCGTTCGGGCATGTTCGAGCGGACAAGCACGAACAACCATCCGTTCGCCGCCACCGCCTACACGGTGCTTGGATCCTATCAGACGGAAGCCGACTGGGGCGGCAGCAACTTCATCGCCACCGCAAATACCCCGCTCTCCGTGACGCTCTCGCTGGCCCGCTCGGGCGGCGAGTTGACCTTCACCGCCACGCTCGGCAACTGGACCGCCTCCCGCACGGACACGACCGGCACGTTCAGCTTCGACACCTTCAGCCTGCTCACGAGCACCGCCACCTTCACCAACGGCAACGGCTTCAACATCGACAACTTCAACGTCAGCGTGATCCCCGAGCCCTCCTCGGCCGCCGCGCTCGTCGGCGTGTTCGCTCTCGGTGCGGTCGCCCTCCGCCGCCGCCGCAAGTAAGGCGAGACTTCACTCCCCCCCCGCCCGTCCAAACAAAAGGCGCTGCGTTTGCAGCGCCTTTTTTAACGCCCCGAAACGGAGCTCGGAAGCTTGGGCTCAAGGTGGGACGGAACCGCCGGGGACGATGGAGCGCTCTACGGGAACGACCAATCGGCCGTCCCATGGACGTAGGCAGCGGCTTATGCACCTTTCCCGCGCGCGGCGGCCCACACCGAATATTTTATCATAAAATTTTAGCCCCCTTTTCGGCGCCTTCGCAGCCGGCTTAGATCACCTCAGAAACTGCGAAACTGCGCAGCCCCAGTAACCCCCTCAGCACTCCAGCTACACCCCTCCATGGCCTCAAAAACCCTTCTGCTCGCAGCCCTCGCGCTGCCCGTCGCCGCCCACGCACAGGTCAACGTCGTCGATAACTTTTCCGACCACGACCGCTTGGATGGCTCTCCGCTCACTTGGTATTCGCTGAATAACGCTGGAACGACGACCACCGTCCCCAACTCGGGGATCAACGATGGCAAACTGACGGTCACCTCCACCGGCTCAAGCCGGACCACCTATCTCGCCACCTATTTCACTCCCAGCGCCACGCCCTTCACCCTGACGAATGCCGGCGACTACATCGTGGTCAGCACGGATTTCGCGATCAGCCACGGAGCCTCCGGCGGAACGTTGTCGATCGGCCTCATGAACTCCGGTGGATCCCGGCTTAGCGCCGACGTGACCAATGCCATCACGTCCCCCGCCATCACGTCGACCACCTACTACGGTTACCGGGCGACCACCCCGCTGGGGGATGGTAGTCACAGCATCTTTGAGCGCTCCAGCACGACCACCAACACGGGCAACGCCTTCTTCGCTGGCAACGTAGAGCTCTCTTCCTCACCAACGAGTGGTATCCCCCTTGGAACCGGCCTAAACACCCCGTCGGTCGGAAATCTCTCCCTGCGCATCGAACGCTTGGTGGATAACTCGGTTTCGATCACCACCTTTCTGAATGGCACCCAGCTCGCGCAGTTCACGGATACCGTGAACCCGAGCTACACCTACGATACCTTCGTCATCTTGGTGGGCAACGCCATGTTCGGACAAACAGACCGCTACGTGTCGTTCGACAACGTCACGATCACCGGCGTCAGCGTGATCCCCGAGCCCTCCTCGGCCGCCGCGCTCGTCGGCGTGTTTGCTCTCGGTGCGGTCGCTCTCCGCCGCCGCCGCAAGTAAGGCGAGACTTCACTTCCCCTGTCCGCTCAAACAAAAGGCGCTGCGTTTGCAGCGCCTTTTTTAACGCCCCGAAACGGAGCTCGGAAGCTTGGGCTCAAGGTAGGACGGGACCGCCGGGGACGATGGCCGTATTGGCCATCGCAAGGTGGGCTCGAAGAAACGCGAGCACGTCCGGCCGGAGGTCGCGCTGCTCCGGCTCAAGGTCGTAGGAGTGCGGAGCGCCTTCGATCTCGATGTAACGATGAACGACTCCCAGCCCGCGCAGGTGATCGGCGAGCAGCTTGGAGCGCTCTACGGGAACGATCAAATCGGCCGTCCCATGGGTGATGAAGATCGGCGGCGTGGACGCATCGAGGTAGGTTATCGGAGAGGCGGCCGTCTCGTTGCGCAGGGTCTCGGTGGGCGTCGCACCGGCGAAGGGCGAGCTGGCGCGTCCACGAACATCGTAGTCCCCGTAGAACGTGAGAATGCAGGACACGGCGTTCGATTGGTCCGTGTAGAGGCCGTGGCGGTTTATCTCGCTGTGGTGGACGGTGGCGCCGACGAGCATCGCCAGGTGCCCGCCGGCCGATTCTCCCATCGTGGCGATGCGGGCGGGATCCACGTTGAAGCGTCGCGCGTGCGCGCGGATCCAGCGCAGCGCGGATTTGCAATCATGCAGGTTCTGCGGCCACGCGAGGCGCGAGATATGCACGCGGCCGGTCGCTGGATCGGTGACGGTGGTGTTGAGCAAGTAGTTTGCCGAGAACACCGCATAGCCATGCGACGCGAGCGTGCCGGCGATGTTGCGTTCGCGCGCGTCAGCCTTGTCACCGCCTCGCCATCCTCCGCCATGAATGAGGAGGACGGCGGGGCGAGGCCCCGGGAAAGCCGCGGCTGCAGGGAGATAGGCGTCGATCTTTTCGGATCGTTCGGGACCGAGGTAATCGAGGTCGGGTTCGAGAGAATAGAGCAAAGTAACGATGAGCTGTTCCCGTTATGAGGCTTCGAAGGTTGTATCTTTCAAGACGAGTCCCTCGACGTCTTCTTGGACGAGACCTTCACCGGCGTGAATCGCGACGCGCTCGAAGCGGATTGATCGGAGCGGGTGGCCGGGGAGGCCGGAGAGCCGAACGGCGATGCCGGCATGGTCGCAACGCAGCCCGCGGAGGAGAATGTCGCGCACGTCGGGCACGTCCTTCAGTTCGTCCACCGCACCATCAAGCGCCTCGCCGCCGTAGCGGAGGGTGACGAGCACGGCTTCCTTTTGTATTCGCCGCATCGATACGTTGT
>JAUWBD010000208.1 GCA_030605125.1 Verrucomicrobiota bacterium
CTCGTGGTAACGCTCGGCGGAGGTGAACCAGGGCAGCGCGTGGCCGAGGAGGATTTCGTCGAACTTGGCGAAGCTCGGGAAACGGTAGTCGGGCGCGTGGGTGTAGAGAGTTTCCGGATACAGGTCCGGCTTCCAGGCGTGAAGCAGCTCGTAGGGCAGCGCACCCTCGACATGGAGGTGCGTCTCGGTCTTCGGCAGCGCTTGGATGAAGGAGTTCAAATCCATAGAACCACGAAAAACACGAAAGACACGAAAGCTCCAAGCTCCTGCTCGGTTCTTTTCGTGTGTTTCGTGGTTCCTCTTCTTCAGCTCTTCCCGAGCAGGTAGTCGGGGTTCAGTTTTTGCAGGGCCTTCGGGAGGAAGAGGCCGTCTTTGCGGATGAGCTTGCCGTCGAACCACACCTCGCCGCCGCCGTATTCGGGACGCTGGATCGAGACCATGTCCCAGTGCACCTGGCTCTTGTTGCCGTTGCCCACGCCTTCGTAGGCCTGGCCGGGCGTGAAGTGGAAGCTGCCGGCGATCTTCTCGTCGAAGAGGATGTCGCGCATCGGCTCGCGGATGTGCGGGTTGAAGCCGAGGGCGAACTCGCCGACGTAGCGCGCGCCAGGATCACTATCGAGAATCTCGTTGAGGCGTTTGGTGTTGTTGGCGGTGGCCTCGACAATACGGCCTTTTTTGAAGACGAGGCGGATGTTGTCGAAGGAGGTGCCGAGGTAAACCGAGGGCGTGTTGTATTGGATGACTCCCTCGACGGAGTCCCTAACCGGGCAAGAAAACACCTCGCCGTCGGGGATGTTGCGCTGGCCGCCGCACTCGCGCGCGCCGATGCCCTTGATCGAGAAGCTGAGGTCGGTGCCGGGCCCCTTAATCTGCACGCGGTCGGTTTTCTCCATGAGGGCCTTGAGCGCCTTCATGCCCGGGATCATGCGCGCGTAGTCGAGCGTGCAGACCTTGAAGTAAAAGTCCTCGAAGGCTTCGGTGCTCATGCCGGCCTGCTGGGCCATGGCGGGCGTCGGCCAGCGGAGCACGACCCACTTGGTGTGGTTCACGCGGTGGTCGAGCACGGGCTTCATGAGGCGCGCGTAGAGCTGCACGCGCGCGGAGGGCACGTCGGAGGCCTCGAAGATGTTGTCGGAGCCGCGGAGCGCGATGTAGGCGTCCATCTTCTGCATGCGCTTCAGCTCGACCTCGGCCTGCGGGGCAAACTGGGCCTCCTCGGCGCCGAGCATGAGTTCGCGCGAGATGCGGGCGCGTTGGATCTGCACGATGGGGTGCGCGCCGCGGGCGCGGGCGGCGCGGATGAGCGAGACGACCATCTGGTCGGGCACGTCAAAAGCGTCGATGAGCACGCGTTCGCCTTTTTGCAGGTTGCAGGAAAAGCCGGCGAGACCGGCGGCCAGTTGATCAAAGCGGGGATCGGTGAGCATGGGGAAGAATGGGCAAAGGGAGGAGCTCTCGCGCTTAAGGCAAGCGCGGCGCGGCGCTGGCCGCGGGCGCGGCCGGCGTGACGCCATCGGTCGGGAAACAGATGCGCCCCACCGCGTCGTCAAAGCCGCTCGCGCCGCGCAGGATCTCGATCTCGAGGCGCAGGTAGTAGATCGGCACCGGGCAGGGCATGCCATCGGGGATGCGCACGGCGTCCTTCTCGGTCGTGACGATGTAGTCCACTTTCTTGGCGAGCGCCTCGGAGAAGATTTCCACGAAATCCTCGTAGGTGAAGCGGTAGTGGTCGAGGAAGCGGCGGGTAAACTCGATGCGCCCGCCGAGGTCGCGCACGAAAGCTTCGAAACTCTCGGGCACGGCGATGCCGGAAAAGGCACCCACGCGGCGGCCATCAAGATCGGCGAGCGGGCGGCGCTCGGCCGAGCCGAGGCGTTGGAGAAACTGCGGGCGGTGCGCGCACTCGATCACGTTGACCCCGGGGTTGTGGCGCTGGATCAGTTCCTCGAGCTCGGGGTCGGGGCGGCCGTCGGACTTGGTGAGGAAGACGTAGCTCGCCCGGCGCAGGTGTTTGACCGGCTCGCGCAGGATGCCGCGCGGCAGGAGCTGGCCGTTGCCGAAGGGATTGGTCTTGTCCACGAGCAGCAGGTTGAGCCGGCCCTTGAGCGGGAGGTATTGGAAGCCGTCGTCGAGGATGAGCGTGTCGCAGCGGAATTTTTTGATGGCGAAGACGCCGGCCTTCACGCGGTCCTTGTCCACGAGCACGACGACGCCGGGCAGGTTGCGCGCGAGCATGTAGGGCTCGTCGCCGGCTTTTTCGGAATCGAGCAACACGGTGCGCCCGTCGCTCACGATGCGCGGCGGCGGCGCGCTGGTGTGGGTGAACCACCAGAGGGCTTTTTTCCAGGCGGGCGGGGCCTTGCTGCGATAGCCGCGCGAGAGGATCGCGACGCGCCGACCGCGGTCGCGCAGCGCGCGGGCAAACATCTCCACGACTGGCGTCTTGCCGGTGCCGCCGACGGTGAGGTTGCCCACCACCACGACGAGGCAGCCCAGCGGCTGGTCGTGGAGGATGCGTTTGCGGTAGAGCCAGACGCGCGTCTGCACGATGCCGCTGAAAAGCCACGATACCCCGTGCAGAAAACCCGCGAAGACCGTCGGCCACACGCCCTCGCGCCGCCCGAAGATCACGTCGATCGTGAACTGCTCGAAGGCGTTGAGCTTGCGTTTTAACCAGTGGGACATGCGTGGCTTGGCGGCGAAAAAAGGCGCGACCTCCGCCAAGACGCGAGGGGAAATCGGATTTGACCGCGCCACGCCTGGCGGGATGTTCTGGCCGTTTCCCGCGTCCCGCACCGCCGCCTTCTCCCACCCTCTCATGAGCTACAAACTCTTCATCCCCGGTCCCATCGCCGTCTCCGACAAAACGCTGCGCGCGATGGCCCAAGGCATGATCGGCCACCGCAGCACCGACTTCGTCGCGCTCTACAACGCGATCCAGCCCGACCTGCAGGCCCTCTTCTACACGAAGGACCCGGTTTACCTCTCCACCAGCTCCGCCTGGGGCGTCATGGAAGGCGCGCTGCGCAACGTCTGCAAAAAGAAGGTGCTCAACTGCATGAACGGCGCCTTCTCCGACAAGTGGTATGACGTCGCCCAGCGCTGCGGCAAACAGGCCACCGCCCTCAAGTTCGACTGGGGCCAGCCCGTGGACCCCGAGGCCGTCCGCCGCGAGCTCGCCACCGGCGCCTACGACGCCATCACCATCATCCACAACGAGACCTCCTGCGGCTGCATGAGCGACCTGCCCGCGCTCATGGCCGTCGTGCGCGAGTTCCCCGAGGTGATCTCGATCATCGACACCGTCAGCTCCTTCTCCGTCGTCCCAATCAAGAAGGACGAGCTGGGCATCGACGTGCTCATCACCGGCTCCCAAAAAGCCCTCGCCATGCCCCCCGGCCTCGCGCTCCTCAGCGTGTCCAAGCGCGCCCTCGAGCGCGCCACCCAGCTGAGCGACCGCGGCTACTATTTCGATTTTGTCGAGTTTCAGAAGAACCACGAGGCCGGCATGACGCCCAGCACGCCCGCCATCGCGCTGATCTACGCCCTGAAGTCCAAGCTCGAGGACATCAAGGCCGAGGGTATCGAAAACCGCTACGCCCGCCACGCCCGGCTCAACAAGACCGTGCGCGACCACGTGCTCGCCAAGGGCTTTAAGCTCTTCCCCAAGGAAGGCTACGGCTCCGTCTCGCTCAACTGCTTCGCCAACAACCTCGGCTACGACCTCGCCGCGCTCAACAAGACCCTCAAGTCCAAGCACGGGCTCGTGATCGACGGCGGCTACGGCAAGCTGAAGGGCAAGACCTTCCGCATCTCCAACATGGGCGACGAAACCGATGAGACCATCGCCGCGATGCTCAAGGCCTTCGACGCCGCTCTCGCCGAGTGCCCAAAGGTGGCGGCAGCCTGATAGAGTTTCCACGAGCCCATATTCGCCCGCCGCAACTCACGGCGGGCGTTTTTCCGCCTTGCCATCCATCAAAAGAGCATCTCTTGTCTCTCATATGAAAGAAGCGATGATCCTCCAACACCCCCGCCGCCTGCACGCGCAGAGCGTCGCCGAGCACGGTGGAGCGGCAGTCCTCGAGGCCGCTCACCCGCATCTCGACACGCCGGAGATGATGGCCGCCATCCGAGCGGGCCTCCCGGTGGCTGAGTTCGATGCGCTGCGCGAGATGCTGGGCCTCACGGTCGAGGAGCTTGCCCAAAAGATCGGCATCTCGGTCGCCACGCTCGCGCGGCGTCGGCACGACCGCGCGCCGCTCGATCCCGCGCACGGCGACCGCGTGGTGCGCTACGCCCGGCTCTTCTGGCTCGCCGCCCAGCTCTTCGACTACCGCGAGGAGTCGGCGCGCAACTGGCTGCGCCGGCCGGCGCGCGCCCTCGGCGGCGAGGTCCCCCTCGACTACGCGGAGACCGAGCCTGGAGCCCGCGAGGTCGAGAACCTCATCGGCCGCCTCGAGCACGGCGTTTACACCTGAGGGCGCCTTCCCCGCACCCGTGCCTACGCTTTATCGCCTCACCCGCAGCACCCGCGCCCACGAGTGTTTCAACGGCGAGGGCGCGCGCCTCTACGGCGGCCGCTGGAACAGCCCCGGCCTGCGCGCCGTTTATACCAGCGGCAGCCGCGCCCTCTGCCTCCTCGAGACGCTCGTGCACCTCGACACCTCCGAGCCGATCCCGGACTACTCCCTGGTCAGCGTGGAGGTAGTCGCGGAGGACATCGAAACCCTCCCGCCCGCGCTCGCCGCCGAGTTGGCCGACATCGCCCGCACCCGCCCGCACGGTGACCACTGGCTGCGCCAGTGCCGCGGCCTGGCCCTCGCGGTGCCGAGCGTGATCGTGCCCGAGGAGACGAACTACGTTCTCAACCCCGCCCACCCCCGTTTCTTGAGCCTGCGTCCGGGTCCGCCCAAGCCCTTCGTTCTCGACGATCGCCTCTTCCTCGACCCCCGCGCCAAGGACCCCGCAAAAACCCTGCGCAGCCGATAGGGCCAAAAACTCGCGCTTGCGCTCGCCGCGCGCGCTCCCTACCCGCTCGCAGCCCATGAAGTCCCTCGTCATCGCAGAGAAGCCGTCCGTCGCGGCCGATTTGGCCCGCGCCCTCGGCAAAGTCCCCAAAAAGGGCGACCTCTACGAAAACGACGAGTGGGTCATCACTTCCGCCGTCGGCCACGTCGTCGAGCTGGAGATGCCCGAGGACATCGACAAAAAGAAATACGGCTTCTGGCGCCTCGAGACGCTGCCCATCATCCCCGAAAAGTTCGGCCTCAAGCCCATCGAGGACTCCAAGGACCGCTTCGCCCTTCTCAAAAAACAACTCGCCCGCAAGGACGTGGACCAGGTCATCAACGCCTGCGACGCCGGGCGCGAGGGCGAGCTGATCTTCGCCTACCTCTACCAGCTCGCCAAATCCAAGCTGCCCGTGAAGCGCGCCTGGATGCAGTCCATGACCATGGACGGCATCAAAAAAGCCTTCGAGAAACTCCGCGACGGCTCCGAACTCGCCGGCCTCGCCGACGCCGCCCGCTGCCGCTCCGAGAGCGACTGGCTGATCGGCATCAACGGCACCCGCGCCCTCACCAAGCGCATGTTCGGCTCGCGCGCCGGCAACGTCGCCTCCGTTGGCCGCGTGCAGACCCCCACCCTCGCCATCGTTTACGCCCGCGAGCTCGAGATCCGCAACTTCAAGCCCCGCGCCTTCTGGCGCCTCACCGCCACCTTCCAGGTCGCCGCCGGCGCCTACGAGGGCGTGTATCAAAAGCCCAACTACAAGCGCGACGCCGCCAACGAGCACGACCGCATCGACCGCCTCTGGGAAGAGGCCGCCGCCCGCGCCGTCCTCGCCGACTGCCAGGGCCAGCCCTCTGCCACCGTGCGCGAGGAGAAAAAGCCCACCACCCAGGCCTCCCCGCGCCTCTACGATCTCACCACGCTCCAGCGCGAGGCCAACGGCCGCTTCGGCCTCTCCGCCCGCCGCACCCTCCAGATCGCGCAGGCCCTCTACGAGCGCCACAAGGTCATCACCTACCCCCGCACCGACTCGCGCGCCCTGCCCGAGGACTACGCCAACACTGTCCGCGAGACCATGCAGTCGCTCGGCGGCGACCTCGCCCCGCACGCCGCCAAGGTCGTGCAGTCCGCCTGGATCCGCCCCGGCAACAAGAAGATCTTCAACAACGCCCAGATCTCGGACCACTTCGCCATCATCCCCACCACCGCCGAGCCCAAATCGCTCGATGAGATGGAGTGGAAGGTTTACGACATGATCGCGCGCCGCTTCGTGGCCGCCTTCTACCCCGAGGCGCAGTTCGACGTCACCACGCGCATCTCCACCGTCGCCGGCAAACACGAGTTCAAGACCGAGGGCAAAGTCCTCACCGAGGCCGGCTGGCTCGCCGTCTATGGCAAATCCGCCGTGGACGAGGAGGCCGCCGCCACCGGCGCCGACGCGAAAAAAGACTCCGCCTCCGGCTCCTCCGCCAAGGCCCTCCCCGCTCTCTCGCCCGCCGACAACCATCAGGCCAAGACCACCGAGGCCAAGCTCCACGCCGAGACCACCAAGCCGCCCCCGCGCTACTCCGAGGCCACGCTTCTCTCGGCCATGGAAGGCGCCGGCAAACTCGTGGACGACGAGGCCATGGCCGAGGCCATGAAAGAGCGCGGCCTCGGCACGCCCGCCACCCGCGCCGACACGATCGACGGCCTCATCAACCAAAAGTATCTCGAGCGCCAGCAACGCGAGCTCGTGCCCACGCCCAAGGCCGAATCGCTCATCCAGTTCCTCTCCGCTGTGAAGGCCGAGGCCCTTACCTCCCCCGCCATGACCGGCGAGTGGGAATACAAGCTCCGCCAGATGGAGCAGGGCCGCGTGAAGCGCGACGAGTTTATGCGCGAGGTCATCGACCAGACCAAGGGCATCGTCGAGCGCGTCAAAGGCTTCGAGGAAGACGAGTCCAACTCGCGCGTCACCGACATCGTCTCGCCCACCGACGGCCAGCCCCTGCTCGAAACCCTGCGCGGGTACAAATCCCAGGACGGCACGCTTATGATCTACAAGGTCATGACCGGCCGCAAACTCGAGGAGGAGGAGATCCGCCAGCTCGTCGCCACCGGCGAGGTCGGCCCGCTCGACGGCTTTGTCTCGCCCCGCACCGGCAACCGTTTCCCGGCCAAGCTAAAGATCGTGGACGACGAGAAGGCCAAGACGCCCGGCGGCAAAAAGGTCGCGATGGATTTCGGCGAAAAGACCGAGCTCGCCGAGCTCGTCCCCTTCTGGACCGACCCCAAGACCGGCGCCGAGCTCTGCGAGGCCCCGACCAAATACGTCCTCCGCCGCAAGGCCGACGACGGCACCTGGGAGCAGGCCTTCTCGCTCTCGCGCATCCTCTGCAAACGCGAGCTGAAGCGCGAGGAGGTCATCGCCTGCCTCGAGACCGGCCGCACACCGCTCATCGAGGACTTCATCAGCAAGTTCGGCCGCCCCTTCAAAGCCTTCCTCGTCCTCGATAAGGACAAGAAAAAGGCCAACTTCGAGTTCCCGCCCCGCGAGCCCAAGACCGGCAAGGACGGCAAGCCCGTGGCCCGCAAGGCCAAGGCCGCGCTCGACCTCTCCACCGCGCAAAAACTCGGCCCCAGCCCCGCGCACAAAGACGGCGAGCTCTACCAGACCGCCGACGCCTACGTGGTGGCCAAGCCCGGCGCCGACGAGGCCCCGCGCGCGGTCTTCCAAGCCAAGCTCGAGATCGCGGGCCGCAAGATCGAGCCCTCCACGGTGCAGCAACTCCTCGCCGACGGCCGCACCGAGCTGCTCGACGGCTTCATGTCCAAAGCCGGCCGCCCCTTCAGCGCCTTCCTGGTCCTCTCGAAGGACAAAAAGAAGGCCGACTTCGAGTTCCCCCCGCGCTGACCCGCCGCCGCACCCGCGGCACGCTCAGCTTTGGAGTGCGGGGCCTCGACCCCGCGTTCGACGGCGGGCCGAGGGGCGGCGCCGCGCCCCCCCCCCCCCCCCC
>JAUWBD010000110.1 GCA_030605125.1 Verrucomicrobiota bacterium
TTTCCGCCGACCTGGTATGAGACGCTCGGGCTGGTCGCGGTCGAGGCCGCCAGCGCGGGCGTGCCCGCGATCGTCTCCGACGGCTGCGCCGCTTCCGATGCGATCCAGCACGGGCGCAC
This sequence comes from Verrucomicrobiota bacterium, assembly GCA_030605125.1. Taxonomy (GTDB): domain Bacteria; phylum Verrucomicrobiota; class Verrucomicrobiia; order Opitutales; family Opitutaceae; genus IMCC26134_A. The sequence goes on from JAUWBD010000110.1 coordinate 120, forward strand.
CGGCCTGCACTTCAAGCACGGCGACGTCGAGAGTCTCGCCAATCGCATGCGAGAGCTCGCGCACGATTCGGAACGCGCCGCCCGCCTCGGGCGCGCCGCCTACGAGTGGTATTGGGCGGATCCGTGGACGGCGGACCGCCACGTCGAGGACCTGCTCGGCCACTACCGCCGCGTGCTCGCGCCGCGGGTGGAACTGGCGGCGGCCTAAACGCAAGCAACACGCCTCAACCCATCCCCACCCCGCCGCCCCCCGCGGCGGGGTTTCTTATGTAAGACCGGCGCGCCGTTCAGCCGGCGGCGGACGCTTTCATTATCCGATTGTTTGCGCGACCGCCGCCCCTCGGCCGCCCCACGCGCCTCGCGTTCGCCATTCCCGTCCTCCCCCAATCCATGCTCCGCCTCCCGTCGCTCCGCCCGGCGCTCGCCTCAGTCGGCGTGCTCGCCGCCACGCTCGTCTGCGCCCCCCGCGCCGCCGCCGACATCATCGCGCAGGACGACTTTGAATCCTACGAGGTCGGACAAGCGCTCGACGGCCTCGACGGCGGCTCCGGCTGGACCGCCCCCTGGGCCGCGCGCTCCGGCGGCACCATCTCCGACCAGGCCGTCACCCTCGGCGGCCACGGCGGCGGCAAGAGCCTCCGCATCGGCGTGCACGACGACCACGCCCTCAGCCGCGCCTTTTTCCCCGAGATCAACACCGACGGCGCCGACACCTTCGTCAGCTTCCTCTTCCGCATCGAGGGCCAGCCCGCCGGCACCAGTTTCTCCGGCAACGTCTTCACCGGCTGGCAGGCCGAGGACCACGAACCGCACATCGGTATCGACAACATCGGCTACGTCGGCGGCGCCGGCCGCGCCGGCTCGCGCGTCAACAACGTCAGCACCGCCATCACCACGCCCCTTCTCTACGGCACCACCTACCGCCTCGTCATCAAATACACCGGCTGGAACGGCACGAACTACCAGACCACCCAGGTCTGGCTCAACCCCGGCCCGAACGACGAGCTCAGCACCAACACCGCCATCACCACCACCACGAGCACGACCGTCGCCGACCGCGGCTCCTCCGGCATCGGCGGCCTCCGCGTGCGCGGCTTCAACCTCAACGCCACCACCTACCAGCTGATCGACGAGCTCCGCGTCGGCCACACCTGGGGCGACGTCGTGCCCGGCGCCGCCTTCACCGTCTCCGCCGGCCCCGACTGGACCGCGCTCAACCACTCGCTCGATATCGCGCCCGGCGGTGTATTCGATTTTTCAGCACAGATCGGGAACGACATCCCCGCCGGCAAGCACGGCCACCTCGTCGCCACGCCCGAGGGCCGCTTCGAGTTCGAGAACCGCCCCGGCCAACGCGTCCGCTTCTGGGGCGTCAATCTCACCTACGGCGCCCTCTTCCTCAGCAACTCCCAGGCCGACACGCTCGCCGAGCGACTCGCCCGTTCCGGCTACAACACCGTCCGCATCCACCACTACGACCGCGACCTCGTCGGCACCTCTTTCACCAACTCCAACAAGCGCTCGTGGACGCTCGATCCGACGATGCTCGACCGGCTCGACTACCTCTTCGCCGCGATGAAGGCCCGCGGCCTCTACATCAACATCGACCTCTTCTCCGACCGCCGCTTCAGCCAAGCCGAGGCAAACCTCGCCGGCGTTTCGCTCGCCACGCTCAACAGCGATTTCAAGGCCCTCGTCCGCATCAACGACACCGTCTTCGACTCCTGGAAAAACTTCGCCGCCGCCCTGCTCAACCACCGCAACCCCTACACCGGGCTCACCTGGGGCGAGGACCCCGCCCTCATCGGCATCTGCCCCGTCAACGAGGACCCCACGCAGGAGGTTTACCGCAGCCAGAAGGACCTCTTTCACGCCCGCTTCGAGCAGCTCCACCCGCAGTGGGTCGGCGTGCCCAAGACCGACGCCGGCCGCACCCTCGCCTTCAACCGCTTCATCTTCGAAAACAACATCGAGTTCGACGCCCGCTGCCGCGCCTTCCTCCGCGACGTCATCGGCACCCGCGCCCTCCTCACCGGCGCCAACTACACCATCTCGCAGGGCCTCGCGTTCGTCCGCCAGCACTACGACTACGTGGACAACCACATCTACCAGGACCACCCCAGCAGTTGGTCGCTGCCCATCACCTTCGACCAAAACAACACCACCGCCAGCCGCGCCTACGTGCCCACCCGCATGGCCCCTACGCGCATCTTCGGCCGCCCCTTCACCAGCACCGAGTTTCACTTCTCGCGGCCCAACCGCTACCGCGTCGAAGGCGCCCTCCTCATGCCCGCCTACGCCAGCCTTCAGGACTGGGACGGGATGTATAATTTCCACTACGCCACCACCGCCGCCTCCGCCACCACCGGCACCGCCGACAACTACTTCTCCCTCGCCAACGACCCCGTGAGCCTCGTCGGCGACCGCCTCGGCTCCCTCCTCTTTCAGCGCGAGGACATCCGCGCCGCGCAGCGCGCCGTCGTCTTCGCCGTGCGCGAAAACGAGGCCTACAACGGCGCCTACAACTCCAGCACCGACACCTACTCTCGCCGCGAATTTCCCGGCGACTTCCGCACCGTCGGCCTCGTCGCCCGCATCGGCAGCCTCCCCGGCGACCCCGCCGCCGTCCTCGCCAACAACCCCCAGTTTGGGTTCTCCGCCGCCGTCATCGGCTCCTCGCCCACCCTCAGCCCGATGCCGGCCAAAACCTACGTCTCCAATTCCAACCTCCTCACCACCCTGCGCAACGCCGGCGTCCTCCCCCAGTCCTCCGTCCCCTCCACCACTCGCCTCATCAGCGACACCGGCCAGCTCGAGATCAACTCCACCGCCCGCACCTTCCGCGTCTTCACCGACCGCGGCGAACACTTCCTGCTCAACCCCAGCACCCAGATCGCCGGCCCCCGCGCCACCGTCGTCAATCCCTCCCCGGTGCCCGTCGTCGTCTCCGTCCTCGCGCTCAAAAACGCCGACGAGATCGCCGCCGGCGCCCCGGCGCCCACGCTCGCCACCGCGCGCCGCCTCCTCGTCACCCACCTCACCGACTCGCTCACCACCGGCATGCGTTTCGCCGAGGCCGATCGCAAGGTCCTGCAAAACTGGGGCGCGCTCCCCCACCTCGTCCGCCGCGGCGACGCTAGCCTCACCGTCCGCCTGCCCGCCGGCGACTGGCGCGCCTGGTCGGTGGACATCACCGGCGCGCGCATCGGCACGCACCCGCTCACCCGCACCGCCGCGGCCGACACCTGGCAGATGGCCCTCTCCACCGTCGGCCCCTCCGGCGCCCGCCTCGCCTACGAACTCGAATTCGTCCCCCCGCCGCCGCCCGATCCCTACGCCGACTGGCGCGCCGCCCACTTCACCTCCGGCGAGCTCGCCGCCCCCGCCATCTCCGGCCCCGACGCCGATCCCGATGGCGACGGCCTCCTCAACCTCCTCGAATACGCCCTCGGCCAAGACCCTCGCACGCCAGCCACCTCGCCCGCGCTGGCCGCTTCAACTTCGACTTCAAACTTCAACTCTCACCTCCAGGTGAGCTTCACTCGCATCGCCGATCCCGCCCTCACCTACCGCGTCCAGGCCAGCACCGACCTCGCCGACCCCGCGGGCTGGACCGACATCTGGTCCAGCACCGGCGCGGCCAACGTCGCGGGCCCCGTCACCGTCACCGACCCCGTCTTGCAATCCGCCCACCCCCGCCGCTTCCTCCGGCTCCAGGTCTCCCGTTAGCGTCGCCGGCGCGCATCGCCGTCGGCGCCTTGCCCCGCATCCGCCCCGATCCCGTGCCCCGCCCGCTCCGCATCGCCCTCGCCGCCGCGCTCCTCGCTCTCGCCACCGCCGAGACCATCTCCGCCTCCCCGGCGCCCGCCACCCGCGAACCGCATCTCTGGCCTTTCGCCGCCACCTCGCTCTGGAACACCTCCCTCGGCCGCGGGGCCGAGCTCGGCTCCACCGCCCACCCGCTCTCCGTCGCGCTGCGCTCGCGCGTCGGCCAGCTCAACGCGGCCACCTTCACCACCCCGGTCAACATCGCCGCGCCCGACGACCCGCCGCTCACGATCCACGAGGTCGAGATGGGCCGCTGGAGCCCGCCCGCCCGCACCATCGTGGTGCCCCGCGCCCCGGCCGATCTCCTCCTCGCCGGCGACATGCTCCAGTCCAAGACCGTCTATCACCCCGGCGGTCACATCGCCTTCTCCAACGTCCCCGACGGCTTCCTGGCGATCATCGACCGCCAGGCCGGCACCGCCATCGAGGCCTACAAAGCCTGCTGGACCGCCGACGGCCCCTCGTCGCGCACTCTGGTCGCCCGCAAAAACACCGTCCGCACCTTCGACCTCCGCGGCGACGGCCTCGAGCCCCGCGGCGCCCGCGCCTCCGGCCTCTCCTTCCTCGGCGGCCTCATCCGCCGCCACGAGCTCGAGCGCGCCGCCACCGACCCGCGCAACGCCATCCCCCACGCCCTCGCCCTCGCGATCCACAACGCCCAGCTGCTCAACCCCAAAGCCGACTCCGCGTATCCGACGCCCGGATACGAATGGCCCGCGCGCAGCTTCGACAACGACGGCCCGATCAACTACTCCGGCGCCATCCGCATGGGCACGCACTTCGTGCTCCACCCCGACTTCGACATCGAGCGGCCCGGCCTGCTCTCCCCCGAGGGCAAGGCCCTCGCCTACGCCCTGCGCGACTACGGCGCCTACGTCGTGGACCGCTCCACCTACGTCTCGCTCTACGCCGAGCAGGGCGTGGACGCCCCCGCCGCCGGCCGCCTGAAGGCCGACTGGCAGACGAAGCTGCTCCCGCACACCGTCCCCGTGCTCAACAACTCCGCCGCCGCCGTCGGCGGCCCCGGCGAGCGCGTGCGCCCCGCCGCCCCGCCCTTCGCCGCGCCTCGATAAAAAAGCGCCCGACCCACAAAGGGTCGGGCGCCACAGTGCTTGGCCGGAGCGGATAAGCGTTAGCTGGAAATCGGGTCCCGCACATCGACGCTCATCGGAATGCGGCGCACGCTCCAGTCAAAGAAGAGGGCGTTGCGGTGGCCGCCATACACGGGACGCGCCGGAGCGGTCGCGGGCACATAAGGACCGTCATCGGCGCCGAAGTCGTCGTAGAGCTTTCGGTCAGCCTGCATCATCGCCCAGACGCGGGAGGGGGTCACATACTTCACCACGTTGTCATAGCGATCCGGCGGCACTTCCGCGCCGGCCTGCGTCCAGCCGAACGGGTAATAGGTCGCCACGGGCACGCCCTCATGGCGAGTCCGCTTGAGGCGCCCGTTCAGCACCCAGAGCTGCATGTTGCTCTCCGGATCCGCGGAGGCGAGGCGGGTGGTCTCTTCCTGCAAGATGCCGATCGTGACCATGGAGGAACCGGTCGCGGGAGCCGGCGTTCCGGCATAAGGCGCGATGTGATAGCCCAGTTGGCGCCGCTCGGTGGCCGAATTGCGACGGGTCACGGCGGATTGCAGGCCGCCATTGTTGCCGCTACGCCCAGGTAGTTCGCCGCGATTGTCGTTCGCATACGACATCATGGCCATGCCGGTCTGACGAAGATTGGAGGTGCACTCGGCCTGGCGCGCCGCCAGGCGGACCTTGCCGACGGTAGGAATAATAATGGCCGCCAGGATGCCAATGATGGCGATCACGGTCAGCAGCTCGATCAGGGTAAAACCCTGCCGCGTGCGGAGGGATTGGATGGTGTTCATGGGTTTTTCTTTTGGGGGCTCGGCGCCGCGTAACCCGCGAAGCGCAACGAGGAGATTGGCAAAGACGGTTCGGGGAGGACGCCGCCAAACAGAACCGGGATGCGTGCTCGCGGGAACAGCACCGCTGTCTTACATAAACCTCCCGCGCTTATGTATGAGGCGAAACAGCTGGATCAGCCGCCGCTCGCCCGCCCCCCTAGCAATCCCCTGTCATGAAAACCCTGATACAACCCCTGCTCGTCGTCCTCGCCCTGCTTTTTTGCTCCTCGGCCGCGCGGGCCGAGAAGTTCACCCTCGTCGTCATCCCCGACACGCAGGCGGCGGTGAACTACCGCCCGCAACAATTCATCAGCCAGGTCCGCTGGATCGTCGGCAACCACCACAAGCGAAACATCAAGTTCGTGCTCCACGTCGGCGACCTCGTGGACTGGCACGACGACTACCAGTGGACCAACGCCGACGAGGCCATGGCCGTGCTCGACAAGGCGAAGATCCCCTACGCCATCGCCGTCGGCAACCACGACACCGCCGCCGTGGATGTGGGCGGCCACGCCGCGCCCGGCGACGTGCGCGCCAACCTCCGCGACACCACGATCTTCAACCGCTACTTCCCGCCCGAGCGCTTCATCGCCATGAAGGGCCGGATGGAGGACCACAAGTGCGACAACTGCTACCACCTGTTTTCCGCCGGCGGCCTCGACTGGCTCGTGCTCACCATCGAGCTCTGGCCCCGGCAGGAGGCCATCGACTGGGCCAAGACCGTCGTCCCCCGCTATCCCAACCACAACGTGATCGTGCTCACCCACTCCCACCTCGAGCGCGACGGCCGCATCAAGCAGAACAACGGCGGCTACGGCCACACCAGCCCGCAGCACCTGTGGGACGAGTTGCTCAGCCAATACCCGAACATCTTCATGGTGCTCTCCGGCCACGTGCAGGACTCCGCCTGGCGCGACGACAAGGGCGTGCACGGCAACAAGGTCTATCAGCTCCTGCAAAACTACCAACACGAGGACCGCGGCGGCGGCTACCTGCGCCTGCTCGAGATCGACCCCGAGGCGCGCACCATCGACGCGCGCATGTATTCGTCCTACTACCACCGCACGCGCGACGACCACTCCAAGTTCTCCTTCAAAGACGTGGAGTTTATCCAACCCAAGTAAGGCAGGAGCCGTATCCAGTTTAGCCTTTGGAGGGGCGGCGTCCCCGCCGCCCGCGCCCGCCCGGCCGCTTCCGGCTCCGATCGCCAATCACGGACGCCGAGGACGGCGTCCCTCCATCGTAAGCCGCCTCCGCCGTCAACGGCGCACCTCGACGCGGAGGAAGCGGCGCGGGCTGTCGCCGAGCGTCGCCTCGTCGGGCACGGTGGCGGGGCCACCGAGATTGCTCGCGCCGGTGCTCGTCCAGATGTCGGTCCACGAAGCCGGGTCGCCGAGCGTGTCGGTCGCCTGCACCGCATAGACGAGGGCCGGATCGCCGACGCGCGCCAGGGAGAGCGCGAGATGCTCCCCGGCCATCACGCTCAGGGCCGGCAGCGTCGCCGTGCCGGGCCGCAGCGGATCGCCGCCGAAGGCGTATTCGAGCAGGTTCGGCACGCCGTCGCCGTCGGGGTCGGCGGTGTCGGCGGCGAGGCCGAGGTTTTCCGCCTCGCCGAAGACGGCGCGCCGCCACTCGCGCAGATCGGCGCGGGTGTGGAACTCCAGCTCGGCGATGTCGGAATAGGTGCCGTAGGCGCCGTAGTAGCGCACGTAGCGATAGGCGCCCGGCGTTGTGAGCGGCAGCGTGGTCAACACCCCCGTCGGCGGCGTGGCGGTGATGTAGCCGATGATCGTCGCATCGAGGAAATCGGGGCGATTCGCGCCGTGGATCACCGCGCCGCGCATGCGGGCCTCCTGACCGCTGCGGGGCGCGTAGCGGACCTCGGTGACCCGCCGCGGCTCGCCGAGATCTAGGCCCACCCAGCCGCCGTTCGAGGAGGCCGCACCAAAAGTGGACAAAAGATTGCCGTCGAAGGCGCGCTCCGGCCCACGCCCACTCGCCGCCGGGCTGGAGATCACCGTGCCGGTGAGCCGCACCGGGGCCGGCGGCGGCCCAGGGATCGGGTCCACCTGCACGCGGTCGAAGGTGGAGCGGCCGAGCGCGCCGTTGTTGATGCTGCTGTATACGAGACCCACATACACGGTGTCGCCGGGGAGCGTGACGGTGTCGATGAGCGTCCAGTTGACGCCGTCGGGCGAATGGTGCGCGGCGACCGCGGAGCCGCTGCGCACCAGACGCAGCCAGTAGGGCACGTTGACGTTGACCGGCGTGGTCGAGCTGCTCGTGCCTCCGGCCGTGGTGCGGCGGATGAGGTTCACGCCCTTGCCGTTGCGGAGGTTGATCATCGCGTGGGGCGAGCCGGCGTCGAGGGTGGAGCGGATCATCAGGCCGCCCTTGGCGTCGGGGTGGATGCGCTCGACCGAGGTCACGCGGGCGGTGATCTGGCCGTCGCCGGCGAGCGGACGGTAGAGAAAACGGAAGGAATCGGCCGCCCCCCAGATGTTCGCGCCGGAGCCGACGAGGGCGAAGACGCCGTCGGAGACCGTGGCGTGGCCCGCGGCGGCGACCGCGCCGATGTCGCGCGCCTCCCAGCCCGTCGGTATCGCCTCGATGGATACTTTCGAGAAGGAGGCGCCGGCGAGGGCCGCGTCGTCGCCCGCGCAGTGGGCGAGGCCGCCATGGAGCAAGGTCGGGGCCTCGACCTCGATCGGAGCGCCGATCGGCGTCCAGTTCGCGCCGTCGGCGGAGGCGTGGCCGGCGAAGCTGTGGCCAGCACGGGTGAGCCGCAGCCAGACGGGGCCGGCGGCGAAGGGCACCGGCGAGCCCGACACGGCGGCGCCGCCGGTGGCGGCGCGGTGGGTGAGCTGCACGCCGGCGGCGGTGCGCAGCAACTGCACGCCGCGCGCGTCGGCCGCGAGGGTATCGCGGAAGGCGAGGCCCGCGGCGCCGCTCGCGCCCAGCGAATCGATGCGGGCGATCAGGCGCGCGTCCGAATCGACGGTCTGGAAGGCGAAGCGAAAGGCGTCGGCCGTGCCGCCGATGCCCGCGCCGGCGGCGAGGATGGTGTAGGCTCCGGCGGCGGAATCGTAGGTGCTGCGGCCGCGTATGCCGACCGCGCCGATGTCGGCGCTCTTGAAGCCGCCGGGGAGGGCCTTGAGGTAGTTGAGCCAGATGTCCTTGTTGTAGAAGTAGCCGGTGTTGGCGAGATTTCGGGACTTGTCGGTGAAGTTCTCCTTGATCTCGAGATTTTGCGAGCCGCCACCGCTGCCGCTCCAGCCGACGAAGCCGCTCACGTTTTTGAAGATCAGGTCGTCCGAGCCCACGCGCATGCGCGCCTCGACGTCGTCGCGCAGCGCGACGGCCTCGCCGCCGGGGCCTTGCCAGCGGCCGAGCGCCTCCAAGGTGGCGCGGGTGGAGACGCTGTTGTTCCAGCCATCGGCGGCGTATTTGAGGCTGCTGCGCGGCGAAGGGTTTTGCGCCGAGCCTTGATAGCCGCGCAGCTCCAGGGCCATGCCGGGCTCGCCGATGTGCGGCGAGGGCACGGTGGCGTTGGTCCAGGAGCGAACGACGCCGTTGATCACGAGGCCGTCGTTCACCAGGGTGGAAACGGGATAGATGGCGGTCGAGGCGGTGTCGTCGGAGCCATACATGTAGTCGGCGAGTTTCCTGTAAATGCCGAAGGGGTCCTCGAGGCCGGCGCCGCGATAGGTGAAGGTGTTTCGCACGCCGGCGCCGTTGCCGCGACCGGAGCCGCCGAAGGTGAGCGCGCCGCCATTCATCAAGATGTCGCCCAGGTTGTTGTGGTTCCACCGCGCGAGGATGTTGGTAAAGCCGAGCTCGGTGAATTTGGCGATGTAGGTCGGGTAGTCGAAGCTCAGGAAAATCTGGTTCAGCTCGTCGGCGCCGAAGTAGAGCGCGGCGGCGATGACGACGCCCACGTAGCCCTCGCGATAGTTGGGGTTGGAGTTTTTGTTAAAGTTCCCCTCGTAGCCGAGGCCGGTGAGATAGTGGTTGTCGTCGTCGAAGCAAAAATGCCCGGCGACCGCGAGGGCGCGCATGATCCAGTCGAGTCGTTCGATATCGGCGGGCGCGAGCGCCGACCACACGGCGGGTGTGTTTTTCGCCAGCAAGATCGCGCAGGCGATGCTGCCATGAGTCCAGCCGCTGAGGGAGCCGTTGGCGTTGGGCTCGCGACCGCCGGTGGCGAAGTTTTTCAACTGCTCGACGAGACGCTCGCGCACCAGCCGGGTGGGCGTCGTGGTCGTCCGCGCCTCGGGATCGTGGTGGGCGACGAGCGCGAGGTAATACACGGCCTTGGCGCGTTCCATCGGCGCGTTCTGAAGCTCGTTTCCGGCGGTGTTGACGAAGGTCATCAAGGGCTCGGCGACGGCGGCGTTGATTCGCGCCTGGGTGAAGTTGGCGGCGTGGAGCGGGGCGAGGCCGAGGCCGAGCGCGAGCAGCAGGGAGACGATGCGCTTGTGGGTTTTCATCACGGGGCGGGGGTAGAGAGAATCGTGGGCGGGGCGAAGCGTCGGAAGTGCCAGGCGGAGACGTGGGTGCGCTCGGGAGCGCCGGGCGCGTCGGCGAAGCCTCGCCGACCCGCGATCTGATCGGGGCTCACCACGTGCCAGTCGCCGCCGTAGTAGTGGTGCGGGCCATACGCGTTGAAGCCGTTGGGCGTCAGCTCCAGCGCGAGCGTGTGCTCGCCCGGCGGCAGCGGCTCGGGCAACGCGAGGACGAGTTCGCCCGCGCGCGGCCAAGCCCAGCCGAGCACGCGACCGCCCAGCGTAAGCCGCGCGGCGTCGTAGTCTCTTCCGTGAAGCCGGAGCGAGGCTGTCGGACGGGCAATGGCTACTCGCGCCTCCAGCCGTAACGAAGCGTGCGCGAAGGGAAAACCGCCCGCGAGCAGGTCCGCGATCACTTCGCGCTCGGCGACTCGAGGCGGCGGGTGGAGCACCAGCGGCCCTTCGGTCTTGAGCGTCGCACCCGGGCCGGGCGCAAAGGCGCTTTCGCTGCGCACGCGGAAGCGGCCCTCGATCCACGCGAAGGCGCACGGGCCCGGCTGCGGGCGGCGAAACTCGATGCGGTTGAGCGAGCGCAGCGTGGCGGCGGTGACGGAGGCACGGGAGCCCTCGCCGTCGGGTGTCGGCTCGAGCGCGCACGGTTCACCGTTGATCGAGAGCCCGGCAATGTCGTCGGCGAAGCGGAGAAGCAGCTGCCCGAGATCGGCGGGATTATCGCAGCAGCGAAACTCCGCCGTGAAAACGTCGCCGCCCGGCGCGGTCTCGTGGCAATCGAGCACGAAGCGATTCACCGGCTCCTCGGCCAGACGCCACTCCAGCGGGACGGATGCGCCGGGCGCCTTCGCTGCGGTCTCTGTCTGCGTGGGTCGATGGGCAAGCGTCGTCGCATCCAGCCACGGGCGAAGCAGCTCCATCGCACGCTCGGAGAGCCGCGCGGCCGGGTCGATCCACACGTGACGATACACGCAGTGGCCGATGCGCACGCCGGCCTCGGCGGTCGCGCCGTGCTCCTCAACCGAGCGCTCGTCCGCCACGTCGTAGGCCACGCCGGCCGCCGCGAGGGCCTCGATCCGCGCGAGGAAACCGCGGTTTATCTCCGCCGCCGGGCTGTCGGGATAGGTGGCGGCGTTGTGCCCGTTGGTCTGCAAAAACTCGGTCGGCGAATACACCGCGGCGATGCCGCGATACGGCGCGATCACGAGGGTGTCGGCCGGCGGCCGCGGACGCGCCGCGAGCTCCTCGCGCACGGCCGAGAGCACATGGCGATAAGCCGGAGCCCAGGTGAGGTGCAGTGGCTGCGAGGGCGGCCAGTCATGCAGCGCCGCGCTGTCGAGCCGGTATTGGCTGAGGTGCAGCACGAAATCCGTGAGCCCGTTTCGCCCGAGCCAGAGCAGGTAGCGCTCGAAGTCCTCCGGCGTGCCGCCCCAGCCCGAGCCGCCAAAGGCCTCCGCCATGCAGCGGTCGTCGCCAAACTGGCGGGCGGCCGACGACACCTGCCGCGGGTAGTAGTTGTTGGCCGGATACCGCTCGAGCGCGTCGATTCCCGGCAGCGAGAGGTTGCGAAAGAACTGATGACATGAGCCCGAGGTCGGCAGCTGAAACAGCGGGTGCTCCTCGCCCTTTACGTGCGCGGTGAAGCGTTTGCCATGCGCCCGACACCAGGCATCGATGGGCGCGACGAAGGCCTCGTTGAAGAGGTCCGTGAGCAGTTCCCAAAACTTCACCCGCACCTCCGCGGCGCGTTCGCCGGGGAAAAACAGGAGCGGCACGAGTGGCGCGAGGTCCTCGCCGTGGCGCGCACGCCACAGCTCCGGCAATCGCGGCGTCCACGGCAGCGCGCCATCCGGCGGCAGCGCGTCCTGCGCGTGGCCGAGACCAAACTCGGGCTCGTCGCAAAAGATCGCCTCGACGTGCGCCCAGGCCTCGGGGTCGAGCCCTTGGCGATAACGCTCATGCGTCAGCTCGATGAAGCGTCGCGTGAGCGCGGGGCTGAAGTAGTCCACGCCACGGCCGACGCGTTCGCCGAGATACCAGCGCGCTCCGTCGCGCTCAAACTCCGCCACCACGCGGTCCGGGCGTTCACGATAGAGGCCGGCCCAGCGCTGCGCGTGCTCGGGCTGCTCGCGAAGCAAGCGCCCGCCCACGGTGCCGCTCGGCCAGCCGTTTTCGTCGTAGAGCCAGAAGGCGAGGCCGAGCGCCTTGGCGTGCAGGATCGTCGCCGACACGAGGCGCAGATACTCGTCGCCGAGGTAGGGCGGCTGGTCGGGGTAAAAGCGCGGGTGAAACACCACGCCGTCGAGCCCGTGCGCCTGGAAGGCGTCGAGTTGCCGGCACAAACGATCAACCTCGAGCGGACCGTTGATCGCCCAAAAGCTCAGGAAACGAGCGGTGGTGCTGTGCGGCTTCATCGTGACAGGCGCGCTAGAGACGGGCGGCGTGCGGCAACACCTCGCCTGTCCAGCTGGTGAGGTGCTTGTTGGGAGTGGCGAGAATCACGGCGGCGTCCTGTTCGACGGAGCGGGATCGCAACTCCAGGCGCACGCGGTGCAGCGGTTTTGTCGGCGTGAACGCCGCCCGCGCCTCGCGCGCAGGGCGGTGCACCGCCGGCACGAAGCGCACGCCGGCCGGGCACTCGATCACGGGCGCGCCGTCGATCAACAGGCGGCAACCCTCGCGAGCCAGCGCAACGAGCAGGGCGCCGCCGCGGGTTTCCTCGCCCACGATCCAGGTCCACTCGGCGCCGCCGGCCGCGAGCACCGGGCGCGGCAATTCGCCATTGGCCCAGGGCACCGGCGGCGAGCCGTCGAGCGGCTCGAGCAAGAGCGTGCCGGGCAAGTCGCGCAGCGCGACGGCCGGCGGCGCGGCGACCGAGACCGTCGCCGTCGGCGGCGTGGCGGCGAAGCGCTCCGCGAGCGCGAGGGTGCGCGCGGTGAGTTCCTCGAGCGTGGTCGGCGCGGCGATGTCGAGGATGCCAGGCCCGATCCACACGGCGTTGCCAATCGGCGCCTTCCAGCGCTCCGGGATGCCGTCCTCGCCGAGCAGCATGCCGAGCGTGGCGCCGACGGTGGCGGCGGTGCAGTCGGTGTCGTAGCCGCAGTTGGTGCCGAGCAGGAGCGAACGCTCGAAATCGCCCTCGCCGTAGGCCAGGGCCCAGCCGATGAGGCCGAGATTTAGCGGCGCGTGGGTGAAGTTGTCATGATCGTGGGCGGCCACGAGCGCGCGGTAGGCGTCCCACGCGGCCACGCCCTCGCCGTGCAAACGAAAGGCGAGCGCGAGAGCGCGCGCCGTCTCGGTGGCGGAGTCGATGGCGGCGAGCCCGCGCGCGCAGGCCTCGCGCAACCCAACGCCGTCGAGCACGAGGCTCTGCATCACGGCGAGAAACACCTCGCCGGCGATGCCCTCGGCCCCGTGGTCGAGCGAGGAGTCGAGCACGGCATAGGCGGCGGCGTGCTCGGGGCGGCCGGCGCAGAGGCAGGCCCAGATCTCGGAGCGGATGGGCGAGCCCATGCCGGAGACGAACCAGTTCTCGAACACGCCGGCGGCGGCGGGCGGCACGCCGCGGCGCAGGTTCCAACGGCAGCGACCATACTCGTCCCACATGTAGTGGATGTGCGCGAGCCAGCCCTCGGCGAGGTCGCGCTGCGTGAGCGCGAAGCCGCGCCGCTCGAGCAGATGCAGCCACACGAGCTGGAGCTCGAGGTCGTCGTTGGGCGGCGCGGAGGTGGGCACGGGATCGTAAAACGAGAAGTTCAACGGGCCGCGCTTGCCCTCGGCGGGGAGGCCGAGGGTGCCGCCGATGGACTTGCCGATCCAGCAGCCCGAGACACGCGAGGCCAACGAAAGCGAATGGGAAGACATTGGTGAGAAAGACGCGCGCGAAGAAGCACGCCGGCCGAAGATCAATCGGCCTCGCTGCGCCGCACCACGAGACGAAGGAAGCGCGCCGAGCCGTCGGCGAGCTTCGCGGTGTCGGGCACGGTGACGGAGCCGCTCTGGTTTTGCGCGCCGGTGCTCGTCCAGATGTCGGCCCACGAGGCGGGATCCGCCAGCGACGAGGTGGCCTGCACCGCGTAAACCAGCGAGGGATCAGCCACGCGAGGGACGCTGAGCACGAGGCGGCCGGCGGCAGGTTGCACGGTTGGCCGGGGCGCGGCGCCGGGCTGAAGCGGGTGGCCGGCGAGCGCGTATTCGAGCAGGTTGGGCACGCCGTCGCCGTCGGGATCGGCGTGGTCGGCGACGTCGCCCTTTTCGATCACGGTGCCGAAGTGCCGCACGCGCCAGCGATCAAACGGCGTCGGGAGAATGTCGCGGTTGACGAAGAACTGCAGCGCGCGGTCGGCGAGCACCTTGTGGCCGTGCGAGGTGGGATGCACGTCGTCGTAGAACAGATACTCGTTCGAGGTCGTGCTCTTGCCGGTGACGTTGGTGAAGCCGTAGTCCTCCTTGTTGTCGATGATCTGGGCGAACCACGCGGCGGCGTCCATCGGGTGGACCTGGATCGCGGGGAACTCGGTCTTCAGCCGCGTGATGGCGGCGCTCATGCCGTTGTTGAAGGTGTTGGTGGCGTTGCGCAGCACGGAGCCGGCGACAACCACGCCGAGGAAGCCGTAGGCGTTGACGGCGGGCGTGCGGCTGAGGTCGGGCAAGTTTGGCCAGACGAAGTTGGTGGCGCCGGCGAGCGCGAGGCGACGCATCTGCGCCTCCATGCGCTCACGGGCGGTGCGGGCGGCGGTTTCGGCGGCGCTGTAGGCGTTCAGGATGTTGGCCTCGATGGCACGGCTGATGTCGTTGGGGCCGCACCAGAGGACGTAGAGCGCGCCGGGATCGGCGACGCCGCCGGTGTTGGCGAGGTAGCGGTCCACCTGCGCGACCATGCCGGTGGTGGTGTCGCCGCCGATGGCGTAGTTGGTGCCGCCGGGCACATAGTAGTTGAGGAGCACGCCGAAGCCGCCGCGCGGGGCGAGCTGTTGGATCCAGGTCTCGCGCGGATGGCCTCCGTTGAGCGGCGTCGGCATCGGGCCGGTCGAGGGACTGCCGGTTCGGCCGCCGGAGCTGAGGCTGTCGCCAAAGACGATCAGCGCCGGGCGCGAGACCGGCGCCGGCGGGGCGGGCATCGCGGAAACGACCGAGGCCCAGGTGGTGCCGACCCGGAGATCGTCGATCAACTGGTGCGTGGTGGCGCTCAGCCCGACTGTGCGCACGCGCAGGCCGAGGAAGCCGTGCGAGCCGGCGTCGTCTTCGTCCACCGTGCGTTCACGCGTAATCGCGGGGTTCGTGCTGAGTTCGTCGGCCGGCGACGGATCGAGCCACACCCGCACCTGCCGGTAGGTGTTTCCCTTCCAGCCGCTGTATTTGATCACGATGAAATAGGTGCGCCCGTAAACGAGCTGCTGCGCGAAGGTCGTGGTGTTGCCCTTCACCCGGGCGCCGACCGCGCCGCCCAGGCCCACCACGCCGATGCTGTCGTTGCCCGGGGACGAGCTGGCGTCCTGCGCCTGCCAGCCGGAGAAGACGTTGGTGGTGACGTTCGTCCCGGGCGACGGACCGCGGATCTGGAGAACGAAGCTCACGAAGATATCGCTCCCGGAGACCTGCGGCGGCACGAGGCGCACGAGCGCGTTCTCCGCGGTGCCGGCGAGGCGAAGCACGCGGCCGCCGCCGAGCACGGGGCCGCCGGGCCCGCCGAGCGCGTAGGTGAGCGCGTCGGCGGCGCTGCCCGAGACGGTGGCCGCGGCGGCGGCTTCGGCCGACCACTCGTTGCTCCAACCGTGGCCGGCGGCGCGGTCGTTGATGCCGACGCCGGCGGCGTAGCCCTCGAAGTCGTCCCACGCGATCAGCTCGGCGCGAGTCGGGGCGCAAACGAGGCCGAGCAAAAGCACGGCGGAGCAAAGGGGCCGCGCGAGGCGA